>JBGCGE010000078.1:0-11808 GCA_045110495.1 Gammaproteobacteria bacterium | reverse complement strand
AGCAGATACACTATTCAAGTTCTAACTTCACTCTTCAATCTCCAACTCTTTAATTTTCCGAGTTAGGGTATTTCGGCCACAACCGAGTAATTTCGCTGCATCCTGTCGTCGTCCTCCGGTTTTCATTAATGCAGATTTGATCATTATGCTTTCAAAAATCTGCGTAGCTTCTTCAAGTAAATCGATATCACCTTTTGCTAGTCGTGTATCGACCCAACTTTTTAGCTGCAACTGCCAGTCGCCTAAGGTTTCTGCCTGTGAAGAATTTGTGATCTCTGGTGGTAGTTCTTCGATCAAGATTTGTTGGGCAGGTGCCATGACCATTAACCATCGGCATACATTTTCAAGTTGTCTTACATTTCCTGGCCAGTCATAATGTTGTAGAAAATACTCTGTGTCTGCATGCAGGGTTTTTGTTTCAATCCGTAGTTCTTTTGCGACTTTCTTTAAGAAATGATTCATTAATATACTAATATCTTCACTTCGTTCGCGAAGCGCGGGGAGTTTTAAACGGATCACATTTAATCGATGAAATAGATCTTCTCTAAAGCTGCCTTCTAAAACCAGATCTTCTAACTTTTGATGGGTAGCAGCAATTATACGAACATCGACTTTTATCGGTGTATGTCCACCGACCCGGTAAAATTCTCCATCGGCTAACACGCGTAATAATCGTGTCTGTAATTCCGCTGGCATGTCTCCGATTTCATCCAGGAATAAACTGCCGCTATCGGCTTGTTCAAAACGTCCTTTCCTTTGTGCGGCTGCTCCAGTAAATGCTCCTTTTTCATGTCCGAACAGTTCACTTTCTAACAGATCTTTTGGGATTGCTGCTGTGTTTATAGCAATAAAGGGTTCTTTTACTCTAGGGCTGTTGTCATGCAGCGCACGTGCAACTAATTCTTTACCGGTACCGGATTCACCTGTCAGTAGTACGGTCATATTTGATCGTGACAATCTGCCTATCGCACGAAATACTTCTTGCATTGCTGGCGCAGCACCAATAATTCCTGAAACGTGTACTGGTTCAGAATCCTGTATTTCTGGTTGTTCTTTTTGTGATCTAACTGCTCGACGTACCGTAGTTACCGCTTCATCAATATCGAAAGGTTTTGGTAAATATTCAAACGCACCACCTTGAAATGCCGCGACTGCGCGACCTAAATCTGCATAAGCAGTCATGATAATAACGGGCAGATCTGTATACAGGCGTTGCACTTCATCTAATAAATTTAGCCCATTTGTGCCGGGCATTCTTATGTCAGAAATAATCACATCTGGCTGGCTTAATTTCAGCTGTTCGAGAGCGCTGTCTGCATCTTCAAAACACGTAACGTGCATCTCTGCCTTCGTAAGCGCTTTTTCCAACACCCATCGAATTGAACGATCATCATCGACTACCCAAACTTTAGCTTGCATTATTTTCTATCTCCAGAGGTATCCAGACCGTAAAAGTTGTTTGCTCTGCTGATGTTTCATAGTCGATTAGTCCATTGTGTCGGTGGATCAATGTTTGTGCGATTGATAAACCAAGTCCAGTTCCTTCCGCTCTGCCAGTGACCATGGGATAAAAAATTGTTTCCTGTAAATCCTCAGGTATACCGGATCCATTGTCGATCACATCTACTCTCGCCATTAGCTTATGGCGTTTATTTTCGATAGTAAATTGTCGCTCTACTCGTGTTTTTAATGTGATGGATCCTTCATCACCAATTGCTTGTACTGCATTTCTGACAATGTTTAAAAATGCCTGAATTAACTGATCTTGATCTCCCTCAATGTTCGGCAAACTTGGATCATAATCTTGAACAATAATTATGCGATCAGACGTTTCTGCTTCTAGCAGATTTCGTATATGTTCCAAAATTTTATGGATATTCACGGTTTCAAATACTGGAGCATCATTTGGTCCGAGGATTCTGTCGATTAACTTACGTAGACGATCGGCTTCGTAAATAATAATACCGGTATATTCTTTTAAATCTTCGCTCTCAAGCTCTCTTTCTAGTAATTGCGCCGCCCCACGTAAACCACCCAGTGGGTTTTTGATCTCGTGCGCCATCCCACGGATCAGCGCACTTGTGGCCTGGTAACGAGCAAGAATGTCACCTTCACGCGAGATTCGGTTATTACGATCAACATTAATGCACTCTAAAACGACACCTCTTGGTAAAGTGCTGTCCGACAAAGGCGTTAAGCTACAATCAACAACGATGCTTTGATCGGGACTAATTCGAAGTTCTACGTCTCGCTCTGTAAAATGCTGACCAGAGGCAAAACAGTCAGACATGGCTTCAGTCAAAGGAAAGTCTATAAATAACTCATCCACGTGTAAGCCGTTAAGAGTCCGCTGACTCATCGACAACAGATCTTCCCCAGCCGCATTGACTGAGTTTAGGTGAATTTTAGAATCAAAAACCAGTACAGCAGTACTTAAGTTATCAATTAAATTTTTAGTGTCTTCAATAAGATTCATATTTGTATTGGAGCATTTGCACCATTATTGTGCAAATGTTCAGCTCTTTGCTTACTTCTTGCTAACGTGAGATCAGGTTATTAATAAATAAATCAATTACTTATAAAATCTGTATTACTAAATAATTGAATATAAATTTGCTAGTACCAGGAAAGGGGCAAAAACCAGGCCAAAAAGTAAAACTTCTAACTCAAAGGCTTACATAAGAAAATTTATTGGCCAGGTGGTGGTCGGTTTGGATTAAGCAATTTTGAATAACGCTTCAAATGTACAGTAACTGAGGTGGATTTTTTTAAAGTTTTTCCATTTTTGCCCACAATTTTAGCTGAGAGAGTATGCTTGCCTCTGTCAACACCATGTAGTGCAAAATTAGTTGCAGTACCTGGCTCTGAAACCGCTTTTCCATCAAGCAAAAGAACAAGTTTATGACCCAGTTTTTCTCTTACCGCGGGCAATAGAAAAATATCAACATTTAAATCACCGTTATTTGACCGAATTGTCTCATTATTTTCAGGGCTAAAAATCCGTAGTTCATCATAATCTGTTCTTGCTTTTTCCTCTGTGGGAACTTGTGCTTCAGGAGGCCTAAGCTTAATTGTGGTGCGGCTTTTAGCAGGTGACTCTAAAGTAGCGGGATCTAATTTTATTTCTTCTACTTTTTTTGCGTTGGGACTCGGTTGATCAGAAAAGCTCACATTTCCGTTCGCATCCACAGATTTATAAATTGCGGCTTGTATTCCCGCAGGAAAAATAAACAAGAATAATAAGCTAGTGGTGAGTTGACGCATAAAATGATGATGACCAGTTAGAAACGTATCCAGTGTATTGCATCTATTATGAATAGAAACTTAAGAAATCTCCTACGTAAAGAGAAAAAACTTCTTAAGCTGATTCAGCGGATATTGATCTAAATATCAATATCCGCTCAGGCTCAGATCGCCTCATAGTGAAGTTAAAGCAATAACCAGACCAGCTATTGCGAATAGCATCATTAAAATTAGCAGATCATTAACAGCTATAATACAAATCAAATTCAACCGGATGAGTTGTCATGCGCATTGCGGTGACTTCTTCCATCTTCAATTCAATATATGCATCAATAGTGTCATCAGTGAAAACACCACCTTCTTTTAAGAAGTCACGATCTGCATCCAAGGCTTCCAGCGCTTGATCTAATGAAGCACAAACTGTTGGAATTTCTGCTGCTTCTTCAGCTGGAAGATCATATAAATCTTTGTCCATTGCTTCGCCTGGATCAATTTTATTTTTAATCCCATCAAGACCTGCCATCATTAATGCTGTAAATGTCAGATATGGATTACCGGTTGGATCTGGGAAGCGAACCTCGATTCGACGACCTTTAGGACTTGAAACGTAAGGAATACGAATTGAAGCGGATCGGTTACGCGCTGAGTATGCCAACATAACGGGGGCTTCAAAACCCGGTACTAGACGCTTGTAACTGTTGGTCGATGCATTTGCAAAGGCATTAATTGCACGTGCATGCTTGATGATTCCACCAATATAATAAAGGGCCATTTTTGACAAACCACCATATTCATTACCTGCAAAAAGATTCTCACCTTTTTTAGCAATGGACTGATGAACATGCATTCCGCTACCGTTGTCACCAACGATAGGTTTAGGCATGAAAGTGGCCGTTTTTCCATAACCGTGAGCAACGTTATGAACAACATATTTCAGAATCTGGTTTTGATCTGCACGTTTAACCAACGTATTGAAAACAGTACCGATTTCACATTGTCCTGCCGTTGCAACCTCATGGTGGTGCACTTCAGTTTCTAGCCCCATTTCTTCCATGATCAAACACATTGTTGAACGAATGTCTTGTAATGAATCAACAGGAGGAACCGGGAAATAACCACCTTTAACACCAGGCCGGTGGCCGATATTGCCATCTTCAAAAACTTTATCTGAGTTCCAGCATGCTTCATCAGAATCAATTTTGACTGAACATCCACTGATACCAACGTTCCATTTCACGTCATCAAAGATAAAAAATTCTGGTTCAGGACCAAAAAATGCTGTATCACCAATTCCTGATGCCTTAAGATATGCTTCTGCGCGTTTTGCAACAGAACGTGGGTCACGCTCGTAACCTTCACCAGTTGATGGTTCGACAACATCGCAAACCAGGATCAACGTTGTATCATCAAAGAATGGGTCAAGAACTGCGGTGTCAGGATCTGGCATCAAAATCATGTCAGATTCATTAATCCCTTTCCAGCCCGCAATTGAAGAACCATCAAACATTTTACCTTCTTCGAAATCATCTTCGCTAATTGAGTGAGCAGGCACGGTTACATGTTGCTCTTTACCAATTGTATCTGTGAAACGGAAATCGACGAATTTGACCTCTTCGTCTTTGATCATTTTAAGTACTTCTTTAACTTGTGCAGACATTGCCACTCCTCCGGCTGATTGTATTTAATTTACCAATAGATATTTTATTTTTTTAAGATCGAAAAGCTTTACGACAATCTAACAGCGCAAATTATATGCCATTAGCATTTCCTTTATTATTTCAACTAGATAGCATTTATCTACCAAATGATATGAACCATATTGGTGCAGTCAAGACTTGTTTCGCACCAAACTGGTGCCTATGTGGATTCTGTGCCCTTGAATCTAGTTCTTCTGGAGACAGTGTCCCATACCACTTATAAATCAGCAAGATAATACATTGCCTTTGCCAAGCTATATACTATGGTAACTTGCTTTCTCCATTCATTAGTTCTTCAATAGTTTCTCGCTTTCGGATCAAAAATGTTTGATCCGAATCAACCATTACTTCTGCAACGCGCGGACGCGAATTATAGGTAGAACTCATTGTGAAACCATAAGCACCAGCAGATTTAACTACCAGAAGATCACCAACGTCCAAGTTCAATTCACGATCTTTCCCAAGAAAATCGCCGGTTTCACAAACTGGGCCGACGATATCGTAATTTTTATTTGGGTTTTGGTCTGCTGTTTGTTTGATCAAAACCGGCTGAATATCCTGCCACGCGCCATACAGAGAAGGCCTCATTAAATCGTTCATCGCTGCGTCGACAATCGCGAATGATTTAGCATCATTCGATTTTAGGAATTCTACTTTCGTCAGCAAGACACCTGCATTGCCAACAATGGAACGACCGGGTTCGATCAATAAAGTTTGTTTTCTATCACATAGTAACGGCAAAATCGCATCAGCATATTCCTGCGCTGTCGGCGGTTTTTCGTCCTGATAACAAATCCCAAGACCGCCTCCAATATCAATTTGTTTGAGTTCTATCCCATCTGATTCAAGCTGATCAACCAATTTTAACAAGCGCTTTAAAGCATCTACAAAAGGTACCATTCCGGTTAGCTGCGAACCAATATGACAACCCGCACCAATGATATTGATGTTTTTCATCTGAGCGGCACGCTGATAGACAGCTAGCGCCTGATCCATCGCTATCCCAAATTTATTTTCTTTAAGTCCAGTGGAAATATACGGATGTGTTCCTGCGTCAACATCAGGATTTACGCGGATCGAAACTGGCGCTTTCAGATCCATTTCCGCCGCAACCTGATTAAGCCGATCTAATTCTTGTTCTGACTCAACATTGAAACAACGGATCCCAACCTCAAGTGCACGCCGCATTTCATCAGCACGTTTTGCGACTCCGGCAAAAACCACTTTTGATGGATCTCCGCCAGCACAGATAACACGTTCAAGCTCACCAACCGAAACAATATCGAACCCAGAACCTAAACGGGCGAGTAAGTTGATGACCGCAAGATTAGAATTTGCCTTTACTGCATAACAAATCAAATGGTCATGTTCTGATAAAGCTTGATCATATCCTTGCCAATTGTCTTCTATTTCCTTGCGAGAATAGACATAGCAAGGCGTTCCGTGCGTTTCGGCAATCGTACTTAAGGCGACACTCTCGGCATACAGTTCGCCGTCGTTGTAATTGAAGTTATCCATGTTGAGATTATTTGCTTAGTTATTCAGACAATATGATCAATTTCGATTTTTCCCAGACTCGCTTTTTCCTGACCCGGAAGATATAGATCGCCTTTTTGACCACAACCTGTAAGAAGTAATACAGTAGTGAGCAATAACCCAAATAGAATGTTTTTTGTATTTATCATGGAATTTAGATTCTTTGAGATATTTATGTTTGTGAATTTCAAGTCGAAGGATACCATATTGATCATTTCAATTGACCTTTACGCTTTGATCTTTATCCTTGACACATCATTATAAATTTAGAGTCCACACATGAACGACAATGAAACTTCCGTCATTTTAGAACCCAAAAGCAAACATACCGCCAGTGTCATTTGGTTACATGGCCTTGGCGCTGACGGTCATGATTTTGAGCCAGTGATTCCAGCACTAAAATTACCTGAAAATCACGGAATCCGCTTTATTTTCCCTCATGCTCCTGTGCAAGCCGTAACGATAAACGGTGGAATGGAAATGCGTGCCTGGTACGATATTTTAGAAGTGAATTTGCGTAAGCAAGAAGATGTCGAGGGAATAAAGTCGTCACAAAAAATTATTGAAGCTTTAATCGATCAGGAAATTAGTCAAGGAATTCCATCAGATAAAATCCTGTTAGCTGGCTTCTCCCAAGGTGGTGTTGTGATTCTTCATACAGGATTGCGCTATGCGAAACCACTTGGTGGATTACTCGCATTATCAACTTACCTTGCTTTACCTGATCGATTAACAGAAGAAGCAAACCCAGTAAATTCAAACACACCGATTTTTATGGCTCATGGAACAATGGATCCGATCATTCCGCTACAACAAGGTCTGGATTCGTCAGATCAATTAAAGCAAGCGGGTTATCAGGTCGACTGGCAAGAATACCCAATGCAGCATTCAGTATCACTCGAAGAAATTGAAAAAATCGGCCATTGGATTACAGCAAAACTCAAATTTAATATAAAATCAGCCTAATCATAAAAATAATAATAGTTGCCTGATAGCTTTAGCTTTCGTCAAATGAATTCGCTTTGTAAAAATATGGCTTTAATGCTGCAGGTCGTCGGGCAAGGTTGCAGTTAATGCGCCTCGAACCCATGGACCACACACTTTCTGAACTTCTACATGAACAAATATTGGCTCCTAATATCGATCAACTAATAGATGACTTTTACGTCTATATGCTGGCGAAAAACCGACTCAGGCAATTATCAAGCAGTACGATATAAGCGACTTAGAAACACGCAACGAAGCTACCTTGAGACGCTTGGGAAAGATTACGACTCGGCGGCTTATTTTGAACTACGATTGCAAATTGGCCTGCGTCACGCTTTAATCGAATTGCCACTTTCACTTTATCAATGTTCCTATTTATATTTACAAGGTCTGATCCTTAAAAAATTGAACTTGCTGATAATTTAGATCAAAAACAAAAATTTGCCCTGTCTAGTTTCACACTTAAGATTATTAGTCTGGACTCCTCTCTGGCGACCGACACCTACTTTCTTAGCAACATAGAAACACTAGAAGATTCTTTATCAAATTTACGCAACGAAAAAGAAGCGCTATCTAACAAAGTAAATTTTGATATGTTGACCGGCATCAGCAGTCGTGAATCCATCATGGATCAAGCGGAAAATGCATTTGCAGATGCAAATCAAAATGGCTCAAATTTTTCGCTGGTAGTAGCCGATATCGACTTCTTTAAACATGTAAATGATACTTATGGGCATGCAATGGGCGATGAGGTGCTAAAAAAAGTTGCAGGACGTATGAATAACGTCGTTCGCGGCAATGATGTGATCGGAAGAACCGGTGGTGAAGAATTTATGATCGTATTACCACAATCAGACATTACGGCAGCTTCTGCTGTTGGCGAGCGAATCCGTCAAGCAATCGAAAAGTCACCGATCAGTTTTAATGACAACAGCATCAGTATCACAATTAGTCTTGGTGCAGCACAATTAAAAAATAACGAAAAACTTGAAGAACTTATCGAAAGAGCTGATCAAGCTTTATACGAGGCTAAAGAAACTGGAAGAAATCGAGTTTGTCTATCTGAAAAAACTGACGACGATCATTAAACCTTCTTTTGTCGTTGTTGATTGTTACGAGACTTATTTCTGGATCTGTTGCCGGAAATTTTCTTAGTATTATTTCTATTAGACGGATTTTTCTTTAGTTTAATCGGTGGTTTAGGAGATGCTAATAGTTCGTCATTGATCGCTTCCACCGGGATTTTATGGCCTATATAACCCTCAATTTCCATCAGTGAAAAGACAAATTCTTCGCAACCAAAACTGATCGCAATACCTTCTGCGCCAGCTCGTGCAGTTCGCCCAATACGATGAACATAATCCTCTTCATTTTGAGGCAGATCGTAATTAAATACATGGGTGATATCAGGAATATGTAACCCCCGCGCTGCCACATCCGTCGCTATCAATAAACGAATTTCACCTGACTCAATTTCCCGGATTAAACGTTCGCGCTTTTTCTGCGGGACATCACCCGAAATCAAACCGACTTTATAATCATTACCCATCAACCAGCCCGTAACCTTCTCTGCAACCCGTTTTGTATTTACAAATATGATCGCGCGAGGCGAGTCAATTTTGTTTAAAAGACCGATCAATAATGGAATTTTTTCTTCATTTTGAACATGATACAAACTTTGCTTAACACTATCTGCCGTGACATTTTCGGTCTTTACTTCAACCGCTTGCGGATTATTCATGTGCTCGTAAGCAAGCTCTTTCACTCGGAATGATAAGGTTGCTGAAAACATCATGCTGAGACGTTTTTCTGGATCTGGCATACGTCGGAATAAAAATCGAATATCTTTGATAAAACCTAAGTCGAACATTCGATCCGCTTCATCTAACACGGCAACCTGAATCGCACGTAGGTCAAAAACATGCTGCTTAAAGTAATCAATAATCCGTCCCGGTGTACCGATCAAAATATCAACACCGTCTTTTATGGTTTTACGTTGTTTCTCGTAATCTACACCGCCATAAACCAAACCTAGCTCTAAATCCGTAAACTTACCTAAAGTGACCGCATCTTTATGGATCTGGATAGCCAGCTCGCGCGTTGGCGCAATGACAATGGCCCGCGGTTGATTCAGTTTTCGATCGGGTGAGCCTGCTTCGTTGAGAAGCACATTCATTGTGGCTAATAAAAACGCAGCCGTTTTGCCAGTGCCGGTTTGTGCTTGTCCGGCAACGTCTTTACCTTCTAACGCTAAGGGTAAAGCCAACGCTTGTATTGGGGTAGAAAATTCAAATCCAATTTCATTCAAACCTTGCTGTAACTTTTCATGAAGTCCAAAATCGGAAAATCGACGATTTGATAAGTGTGTGTCCGTCATAGTGCACGCAGCATAGCGGAATTGCCTGATGATTAATAGAAACGGTAAGATCAACAATATGCCAGATGAATTATCGTCAAAATCAAAAAAGCCCAAAGGGTGCGAATACTTTGGTCCTCATTGCGATCCATGCAACAGGGATAATTATCAGCGCGGCCTGAAATAATAGGACAATAATACTGCTGTTATAAAAACTCAAAATAATAATTAATAGTCAAATAGAAGATAATGATAAATTCGATCAGTTCCGCTACATCAACCACAAAACCGAGCCGAGCTTTGATCGTATCTCCCATAATGCTAGTCGCCGGCTTTCAGGACTGAAATGCATTATTTGCGAGAAGATCTAAAAAAACTGTGGCCACACAAAAATGTGTTTCCTATCGTACAAAAACTTCAAGGCGATATTTATCGACATAAAGAAGGGCGTAGGACTTTACGTTTTGATCTAAATGATAAAAGCTACTTCTTAAAATTACACGAAGGTGTTGGATGGGGAGAGATTATAAAAAATTTAATCCAGTTACGAAGACCCGTAATTAGCGCAAAAAATGAATGGCGAGCGATTAAATTTTTACAGCAACAACAAATACAGACAATGTCGATTGCTGCTTATGGTGAGCAGGGTATAAACCCTGCAAAAAAATTATCCTTTTTAGTCACCGATGATTTGACTGACACAATGAGTCTGGAACACTTAGGTAAGCAGTGGCAAGAAAGATCACCGACTTTCACTTCTAAAAATATTTTGATCAAAAAACTCGCGTCGATCGCAAAAAAAATGCATGAAAATGGATTGAATCATCGCGACTTTTATTTATGTCATTTTTTATTAGATCAATCATTTTCTGATCATAATATTATTGAAGAAAAAACACTGCTTTTCCTGATTGATTTACATCGTGCTGAAATTCGCAAAAAAACACCAGAAAGGTGGATCATAAAAGATCTCGGAAGTTTGTATTTTTCCGCAATGGAAGTCCCTCTAACTCAACGCGACATATTTCGTTTTATGAAAACCTACACAGGTTTAAATCTACGCACTATTTTCAATGATCAAAAAGACTTTTGGATTAAAACTCTACAACGTGCTGAAAAATTACGCGATCAATAATGTCTACAAATAGCGCAAGTAATACTCAGCTTAAGGCCTTTCTTCAAGGAGAAAAAGATCTGAAGCTACCCTTTGATCTCGTTAGTTCGAATCGATCTGGAACAACAAAATATGTGTGTACGAAAGTACTAAGAATACTACCCAAAAAACGTCTGGTTTTATTAGCTCATAATGGAGAGCAACAAGTTGTCATTAAACTTTTTTCAAGCGCAAGTAATGGCCAACGGGAGTATGAAAAAGAGATTACAGGTTACGATTCTATTGTGTCAGCTAATGTAAATTCACCTGAACTACTCGAAAAAATTCCTGATCTGGATGGATGTTTTTCCGTCATCTATAAGTACCTTGATGAAGCTGAGTCATTCAACTTAGATAATTTAACTACTTCAAATGATCGAATTACAAAATTACTACAAGCTGTCGCAACATTACATAATCATGGTATTTTTCAAAAAGATATTCATCTCGATAATCTTTTACTAAAAAATGAAGAAATTTATTTTATTGATCTTGGATCAATTAAGTCCTCGCAAAGTAATCAAAGCTTAAAAAAAGAAAAAAGTTTAAAGAATCTTGCTTTATTATTCGCACAATTTTTTCCTTTACAGCAAACAAAACTTGTTAATGCGCTCAGCACTTATTATCAAGCACGTAACTGGACTTTAAATAATACTAGCAATGATCAATCTCTAGACAAAAACGATCATGAAAAATTTGCTATTTTTTTATCTACAGCCTGGAATAAACGCAAACGGAATTACCTCAGCAAGTGCTTTAGAACTTGTAGCATGACTCAATATAAAAAAACTTTTTCGTATGAAATTGCTTTCAGATCTAATTTTTTAGATAAAGTT
>JBGCGE010000077.1:0-13076 GCA_045110495.1 Gammaproteobacteria bacterium | reverse complement strand
TTTTTTACCTTCATGAATGCCACTGAAGCAAGCACTGGTTGGTGACGTTAAAACACATTGGCCAACGCGATTCTGAATTTGTTTGATCATTTCTTTTTCACTCATGGTGAAAAGCAGAACAGAAATTCCAGGACGACCATCTGGTGTTTCGTGTGGTTCTAATTCTTTTTCGATAGATGATTCGCAACCACAAGCAATGACTGAAGTTGCAAAGCCAGTCATGGCTATCGCTGAGTGATAAGCCCATTTACGATTGATGGCGGTAATGATGATCCGCGTTGCCTTCATTGGGAAAGCTTCAGCGAAGGTATTATCGATAGTTACACCGTTAATCTTCATGCGGATGTTCCCTCCCGGTTACAGATATGTGTACTGACACTTCCGCGACCTTCATCAATAATTTCATCTTCCGATACGACGATATTTTCAAGTGCGACGGTATGATATTTTTTAAAGAATTCATCGAGTGATTTCTCAATACTCTTATCATAATCTGGTTTGATGGTATGGGTTGTGCCGTTGGTAACTTTAACAATTTTGCCATTTTTCGCCACCAGCTCACCATCTTTGAAAACGTATTCTGGTTTCTCGAACATTTTTTCTTTGTTGTCCATTTCTTTATAGACAGTGATATCTGCCGCCGCTCCGACACCTAGTTGGCCGCGATCTGTTAAGCCCAGACTTTTAGCCGGAGCCGCACGCGTCATGATGGCGATTTCGTAAAGAGAATATTCACGATCAATAGAACCTAAAACGGTCATGTCGGCAGCTTCTTTATTGATCGTATGCAACATATCATTTCGGAAAGATCGATCCATTAACAATCTGATCAAATGTGGGTATGAAGTAAACGGCGCACCATTTGGATGATCAGTGGTTAAGAAGACACGCCATGGATCATCAACCATCAAAAAGGTCTCTAAACCAATTGCCCATTGCAGTGCATTAACGAAACTTTTATCAGAATATTTGAATGGAACAACACCGCAGCCGTTATCACATTCGATATCCATAACGACAAATTTTTTCGGACTGCCGTGTGAATGTCCCGCGTATTGAAGCATTGAATCACCCGACGCAGTAACGGTCTGGTTAAACATGATCTGTCCAACGTCAATAGAAATGTTTTTATTCTGGTTGACCATTTCTGCAATACGAGCTGCACCTGAGGAGAAATTTTTATCACCTTCTGTGGCAAAACTATGGAACTGAATGTGAGTCATATGCATGGGTAAACCTTCCATGCCGCGAATAGTATCCAGGGTGGTTTCAACATTACCAGGAACACCAAGATTACAGCCATGAACATGCAATGGATGTGGGACTTTTAGATCAACTAATGAGCGAGATAGCGTTTTTAGAACTTCACGTGGTGTGATCTGATAATGCGCATGCTGTTCATCCAGATCAAGTTGTCGTTGGTTGAATTTGAAAGCACTGATGCCACCGGGGTTAACCACTTTCACAGCCATGGCTTGAAAGTTGGAAATCGTCCAGCCAACGTAGTTATTCATGACTTCTTGTTCAACACCCTGAGCCATCATGCGCATAAACATGTCATCGTTGCCGAGCATGACATAAGCACCTTTATCAATGATCGGCGTGTCGGCCATTTCCATGTGCGCTTGTCGCGCATTTGCTTGTAACATTGCAGGTTCAAAACCTGCGGTGTAACCCATTTCTACGTAGCGATAACCCGCGGTTAGCGTTGATGGTGCAGCATGGCCACAACCTGCACGAGTAAGAGGCGTATGTTTAACCAGATCTTGTTCGTGATCTTCTGGCAACATCATTCTTGCAATATTGACTTTGCCGCCACCGATATGCGTGTGTGGATCAATCCCACCGGCCATCACCACACGTCCTTGAACATCGTAAGTTTCATGAATGGTTTCATCGTTATGCGGCTTGTCGACTATGCGACCATCGCGAATGAAAATATCTTTTATCTGACCGTTGATGCCGTGAGTAGGATCATAAACTTTGCCACCGGATAATTTGATCAACATATAGAATCCTTAACTTAAAGTGCTTGATGAATTTTGTCGAAGATATGAGCCACACTAGGTAGTCCAACATCGCGAAGTTGTTTTAAAGAGAGTGAAACGACGGAATCGACTCGAATCATTTGAGCGTTGTGATCGAGACCTGGTGTACCCGCGGGAATAAATACATCAGGTGTGGTTTTGAGTTTCATTCCTGGTTCACCGATAACAATCGTTGGTATATTGGTTTCTGGCGGTAATTTATTTGAGGAGATTGTGGAAACCCAAACCAGGTTGTCAGCCTGACCTGAAGATAACATCTCGTTTGTACTAAATCGTGTTGGATTATATTCTGGGTGGCCCTTAGCAAAGCTGACACGAAGTGGATAACCCGTCTGCCAGGTAGAGACAGCGGTAGCCGTTGCTGCACCATCTCCGCCGCCAAGTGAAAACCCTGCTGCACGTTTTGTTACAGTCAGTTTGCGCACCACGTCTGAAATCGCACTAACTGCCAGTTCCGCATTATCAAAGTTTAGTTTTGCAGGAGACCAGATAAAAACTGGATATACGGCTTTATCGATTTTGTCGGCGAGTTTTTGCAAATTAGTTGTTGTAGCACCACCTGATTTTTTTGCCTGAAGCGAACGACCATCGATTAGAGCGTGCAGCGTGTTCATGACACCAGGTAATTGATCGATATCGCAAGGAATACTCATAGGTTTCCTGCCAGTGGGTGAAATGCCAGGTTTGGTATTCAATTTTTTACCAAGATAAACGATTTCACGATCATTCGGTTTTACGAACAGCGCATCTTTATTCCAGACTACGCGCTCATGGAAACGAGAATGTTCAGTTGCATCGGTTCCAATAAAAACGATCAAATCTGCGCGGTTTTTGATCTCGGTTAACGTAGTCATTATCCAGCCACGATCGCTCATCGCCAGCACATTACGCAAGATGCCATCACCGAGCATATGATCAACGACACCACCAACTTTATCAGCTGTCCGAAGAATGTTCCGAGTTCCCGAGACATCGGTACCAAGCCCTCCAAAGAGTGTACAACTGGATTTTTTGATCAGACTGGCTGCTTTAGAAATCGCTTGAGCAAGATCAACATCTTTACCATCTATCTGAGGACTGGAATTTTTGGGTGGTTTTCGATCAAAACCAGCAGTGGTAATTGGACATGAAGTATTAATTACTTTTAGTGCATTGTTGGACACTTCGACAACAAGATCATCGGGTAGTGTCCCACAAAATGGATTCGGTACGTCGTTTAATATTCCTTTTTTGCTGGATGATTTTATAGCTGATGTCATATAATCTATTCTGCCTGGTTGGAAAAACAATTATCAAAATTATCAATAAGTAATAAATAATTAGCTAAGTTATTGTTATAGTGAAGTTGGAGTGGAAACAGAGTGTTTCAAAGATGATCTCAGAATAGACATCCCAACTTTTGTAAAAATAACATAGTTTTCAGACAGGCTCCAGAGTTGATTTTAGTCTAGGACTAGTCAAAATAAAGTCAGCCAAAGTTAATAATAAATCAAATATACTCACTAACTTTAGAACAATAAGAAGAGAGAGAAAAATGACACAATTAGTAAATGGACTACATTTTCGTAATATTCGTGGCGATATCTATGGTGGAGTTACCGCGGCAGTTGTTGCATTACCTTTAGCGCTAGCTTTCGGCGTCGCATCAGGTGCAGGTGCTATTTATGGAATGTACGGTGCGATTATCGTTGGTTTTTTTGCGGCAATTTTTGGTGGAACACCATCGCAAGTGTCTGGCCCAACTGGGCCGATGACGGTGGTAATGACAGCGATCATTTTGCAGTACATGGCACATGATCCTGAAACTGGATTAGCAACCGCCTTTACGGTGGTGATACTGGGTGGTTTGATCCAGATAGCAATGGGTGTTTTAAAACTTGGGCGTTATATAGATTTTGTGCCCTATCCAGTTTTATCCGGATTTATGAGTGGTATTGGTGTCATAATTATTATACTCCAACTCGCTCCACTGGTAGGTCAAGTAACAACAACCGATGGTATTCTTGCTGCGTTTAGTAATTTGCCTGGCTTACTTTCAAACCCAATAATTGATGCAACAATTCTGGGTATTTTGACCTTGATTATTGTCTGGTTCTGGCCAGCTCGTTTCAATAAACTTATCCCGGGTTCGTTATTGGCACTGATTGTTGGAACCGTCGTTTATTTACTTTTCTTTGAAGCAGGTGGTAATGTGAAAATTATTGGTGATATCCCAACAGGTGCACCTGAGTTTCATTTACCGACATATTCACCGGAATTGCTCATCGACATGCTGAAATCAGCATTTGTACTAGCACTTTTAGGAGCGATTGACTCATTGCTTACTTCCCTGGTTGCAGATAACAAAACGCGAACGATTCATAATTCTGATCGAGAATTGATAGGGCAGGGTATTGGTAATACAGTTGCCGGTTTTTTCTGGGGTCTACCTGGAGCGGGCGCAACAATGCGAACGGTTGTGAATGTACGTGCAGGTGGCAGAACACCGATTTCTGGTGGATTACATTCAGTTATTTTACTGGCGATTGTTCTTGGTTTAGGTTCGTTAGCTGAAAGTATTCCCCACGCAGTTCTTGCAGGTATTTTGATCAAAGTAGGTTATGACATTATCGATTGGGATTATGTGAAACGTCTTACTACCGCGCCACGAATAGACGTTCTGATTATGATCGCAGTTTTATTGATTACAGTCTTCATCGATTTAATCACGGCTGTTGGAGTTGGAGTTGTGGCTTCTTGCTTAATTCTGGTTAACCGACTTCATGGTTTACAGGTCGGCAATATAAATTTGATCAGAAGTCCTGGCGAAGAAACACCGCTAACAGATGAAGAAGCCGAGATCATGAAAGCCGCGGACGGTCGTGTATTACTCTTTCATTTAACCGGACCGATCAGTTTTGGTGCAGCCAGAGAAATGGGTAAGCAATTAGCCAACATTGATGACTACGACATGCTGGTGCTTGATTTAACGGATGTGCATTTGATTGATACAACTTCATGTAAGGCGATTGAAGATATCATCCTGACTCATGTAGAAAGTGATCGCGATATTTATCTGTGTGGGTTTGATGATGAGGTTTATAAAATCATGCAGCGCCTGGATATTCTGCGACCAATGGATAAGCAACATGTTCTTTATACACGTGAAGCAGCTTTAAGATCGGTTGCTTTGAAATTGCAGGCTGAAGCTTAATGTACAAAACAGGTAAAGCTTGCTACGTAAGGAGGACTTTTTTTTGAAAGGTCAACAGCCACATTTATCCTCAAAATCTGTAACGGTTAAAGCTCCGGCCAGACTACACCTGGGTTTTATGGATATGAATGGCGGCCTGGGGCGTAATTTCGGTGGCCTTGGATTAACGCTTGCTGGTTTAAGTACACATTTGACAGTAAAGGCGAGTAATGATGTCACGGCTAATGACAGTAATAATACGTCTATCGCTGAGCGGGCGATCAAATATGCTAAGTTATTACTCGAAGAATATGCGCCGGATCGTGGCGTTCATATTGAAATCCATGAAGCTATTCCAAGTCATGCAGGATTGGGATCAGGTACGCAATTAGGCCTGGCCGTTTGCTCGGCAATATCTCATTTATTTGATCTCGATATTGATGTGACAACGATTGCAAAGTTAACTGCGCGTGGTGCTCGATCAGGAATTGGTGTCGGTGCGTTTCAACAAGGAGGTTTCATTGTTGACGGAGGTCGTGGGGGTAAGACAATTATCCCACCGGTGATTTGTCGAATGGAGTTCCCTGAGCAATGGCGAATAATTCTGATTTTTGATAATAATGAAGTTGGTCTAAATGGCTCACACGAAAAGCTGGCATTTAAAAAATTACCACCGATGGATCCTGGTGTTTCTGGTAATTTATGTCGAACGGTTCTCATGCGTATTTTGCCTGCATTAGTTGAATCAAACATTCAGGATTTCGGAAAAGGTATTACGAATGTACAAGAGCGGGTTGGTGATTATTTCGCTAATTATCAAGGTGGACGATATAGCAGTGACCTCGTTGCAGATGCCTTGACATGGATGGATGATCAAGGTGTCGCTGGTGTCGGTCAGAGTTCATGGGGACCAACTGGATTTGCTCTTGTTGAAAACGAGCTTGAGGCGAATAGATTGGTAAAAAAAGCAGCAAAAGTAAGTAGCAATACACATTTGAGCTTTAAGGTTTGCCAAGCCTTGAATACCGGAGCGACAATTGAGATTTCCGATAGAGTTGCCAAAACGGGTTGAGAAAAGCTTATGCGAAAGTATGATGTTGGCCTGACTTAGTATAAAAATCTTAGTATGAAAAATTCAGTTTGAATCTTTAAGATACAACCAAAAGGAAACCTGATAGATGAAAAAAGATGATCCGTATTTATTACATATGTTTAACCCGACTAAGAACGTCAGTCCATTTGATGTCAATATGGCCTATGAAGCTGATTTTGATCGCGTTATTCCATACACGTCTGTGGAATTAGCTGATATCCATGGGTTGACGCAGGATACAATTTTTTCACGTGGACCGACGGGCGTTAAACGTACCAGCATTTTTATTGGTGGCCGCGACTTTCCACTAGCTCTCGATATGTTAAAACGCGCCCAGGCTGCGATGGTGCCGCCTTTTGAAGTCTCTGTTTTTGCTGATCCTAGTGGTGCAATAACGACCGCAGCCGCGATAGTTGCTAGTGTTGAACGTTGGGTGGATAAGCAGGGCCAAGGTACCTTAGAAGGCAAGAATGTCGACATAATTGGGACTGGGCCTGTAGGAATTTGTGCCGGTGTTTTGGCCGCAAACTGTGGCGCACATGTTTCTCTTGTGAGCTATCTCGGACCAGCGGTTGGCCAAGAGATTGCCGACGAAGTAAATTTACGCTTCAGACTCGAAATGGATGGTGCAGGTAGCGGAACGGATGATGAAGTTGCCTCATTCTTGAACGATTCACATATTGTTATTGGTGCTGCAAAAGCCGGAATACGTATTTTACGAGCCGATCAACTAAGTAACGCGAAAAATCTAATTGTCGCTGCAGATGTTAATGCTGTCCCACCTTTAGGTATTGAAGGTGTTGAGATAAATGATATGGGAAAAGTGATCGAAAATACGCCAGATAAAGCTGTCGGTATTGGTGCGCTTGCTGTTGGTGATATTAAGTACAAAGTTCACTACGAGTTATTCAAAATGATGATCGATAATGAAGGTGGGCCTATTTATGTTGATCATGAAAAAGCTTTCGAGGTCGCAAGAAAGATAGCGAAGAAGAGGATTAAGTAGATCTATTTGATCGTGGGTCAGTCTGGCCGAATGCTGGCACAGTCAGCATTTAAGGCCAACATCCCAACAATTGTTATAGATCAATTTGGGGATCAAGATACACAGCATTACGCTGATGAGTGTATAACCCTTCCGAAATTTAGTGATAAAGCAATCCTTGAAGCTGTTGAAAGGAGTTGGGAAAAATATAAATTTCCTGGCTTGATACTATCCAGTGGTTTTGAAAACCGAATCGATTTGATCAAAAAACTTGCAGATCAATATCCCATGTCAGGAAACGATTTTCGGACGGTTAGTTCAGTAAAAGATCCTGTTTATCTTTCTGATCACTTAGATCAACTTGAAGTTAATCATCCTGAGACTCGTTTATCGCCACCTGATCACGGTAAATGGTTAGTCAAACAACGAGGTGCTTGTGGTGGTGATCATATTGTTTGGTGGGATGAAAAAAAAACGTATCCAGCCACCCATTATTTTCAGGCATTTAAACAAGGCAAAACATGCTCAGTCGTTTTTCTTGCAGCGGTTGAAAAAGCAGAAATTATTGGAATAAACCAGATCTGGACAGAGAATGAGACTTCGTTTCGTTTTGGAGGGGCGGTTACCTTTAATGATTTTCCGGTTTATGAAGCGTTAAAAAAAATCGTTAAAAAAATTAGTTGTTCGCTAAACTTAACCGGCCTCTGTGGCTTAGATTTTGTTCTTGATGAAAGCGATCAGGTTCATGTTTTAGAGATTAACCCCAGACCAGTTTCAACGTTTGATCTTCATGAGTCAAAAACAGGCAGTTTATTTTTATCGCATATAGAGGCTTGTGATGGTCAGATTCATTTCACACCTAAAAAAGATCTAAATTATTTTGCAAAAAAAATTGCCTACGCGCGAAAGGATCTTGGGCCTCTAGAAAGGTGCTGGCCAGATTGGGTCTCGGATATCCCTAAAATGGGGGATTGTATTCAGCAAGGAAACCCAGTATGCACCGTTTATTCTGAAGCTTCGAGTACCGACAAGGCGTTAAAACTAGTGCATAATCGAGATAAAGAACTATAAATAAACTACCAATAATAAATAATTTATCTAAAAATATATAAGTTGAGATAACCAAATGAATCAAGAATTTAAACCGAGTGTTAATAAATTAGCCGCCACGATTGCGGCGGATATGATTGCAAATGCGCAAGCATTACGTCTGGGAGTTGAGAAGCTTTCAAACGGAACGACTGTCATTGATGCTGGAGTGAAGGTTCCGGGAGGCCTTGAAGCTGGTCGGTTGGTAGGTGAAATTTGTCTGGGAGGTTTAGGCACGGTAAGTTTTAGCTCGGGATCTAATTTTAAAAACTGGCGTACAAATATCGATGTTTATTCCTCTAACCCGGTTCTTGCTTGTCTAGCTAGTCAATACGCGGGTTGGAGCTTGTCACACGGCGAAGGTAAGGAAAAATTTATGGCTTTAGGTTCTGGCCCTGCACGTGCTTTGGGAAGTAGTGAACCGTTGTTTGAAGAGTTGGGATATCGCGATCAAAGTGATACGGCAGTGATGGTGATTGAAGTGGATAAAAACCCACCAGCGGAACTTGCGGATGAAATTGCAGAAAAGTGTAAAGTGAAAGCTGAAAACCTGACTATAATTTTAACGCCAACTTCTAGTCTTGCTGGAGGTGTTCAAGTTGTGGCTAGATCTCTCGAAACATCTTTACATAAAGCACATGAACTGCACTTTCCATTAGATAAAGTGATTGATGGTTTTGCGTCTGCACCCGTTTCGCCACCACATACAGACTTTGTTAAAGCAATGGGGCGTACAAATGATGCGATCTTATTTGGTGGTGAAGTTCACCTTTTTATAGACGCTGAAAATGACGAGGCAGAAGATTTAGCGAATAAGTTACCGAGTAGTTCTTCTAAAGATTACGGAAAACCGTTCGCTGATGTTTTTAAAGACTCAGGTTATGATTTTTATAAAATTGATCCGCTATTATTTAGCCCTGCAAAAGTAACCGTATCTTCAATGAAAACGGGTAAGAGTTTTCATGCTGGTAAACTAGATGAAAAATTACTTGATCAATCTTTTGGTTAAAAATAACTCCTTATCAAAGGCAAAAAAGGATCTCTTACTTAATTAAGAGATCCTTTTTTGTTTGTACATGAGATTAGTTGATTCAAAATGACACTTGCAAATCAAATAGCCATTATTACGGATGACCCCGGCTGGCATGGCCGTCAGTTAAAAGCAGCTTTTGCACAGCGCGGATTTGAGAGTGAGTTTGTTTCATTGATAGACTGTCATTTAGCCGTTTTTGGTCAGAATAGTGTCAGAAGCACATCCATTTCGATTCCGGGATTTGATCCAGAAAAACTTGCAGGTGTTTTCGTTCGCGGTGTTCCTGGAGGAACATTGGAGCAAGTTATTATGCGTTTAAACGTGCTTCACGCACTTTATGAAACCGGAACAGTTGTCTACAACAATGGCCGTGCGATCGAGCGAACTGTCGATAAGATGATGACTAGCCTTATACTAAGCCATCAAGGTCTTCCCACACCAGACACCTGGGTTTGTGAATCTGAAGCACAAGCGAGAGCAGTTATTCTGGAACAAACGGGCAAAGGTAATATTTTAGTCATGAAGCCTTTGTTTGGTTTACAAGGTCTAGGTTTGATCAAAATTGAAAGTCTTGATGACCTCCCTGAAGATCTGGAAATTTATGGAGGTGTTTTTTATCTTCAGCGTTTTATAGACAGGACGACAGATAATTTCCAGGATTGGCGTGTTTTTGTGATTAACGGTCGTGCTGAAGCGATGATGCTACGTACTGGAGAGCATTGGATTACGAATCGTTCACAAGGGGCAAAATGCGTCTCGATCAAATTTGATCAGCAGTTAGCGGATCTGGCTGAAGCCGCCGTGAACTCGGTTGAAATTGACTATGCAGGTGTGGATTTAATGCAAGATGAACAAGGTCATTTTTTAGTGACGGAGGTTAATAGTGTTCCCGCCTGGTGGGGATTACAAAAAGTCTGTGAATTTAATATTGCAGAACGGCTTTCTGATCACTTTCTTTCAAGAGTGGCAGCCTCACAAAAAATACAAGTGCTGAAATAACTTAAAAAAGTAGAAATAAAATGGCTAGTAAATCCGAGATCATTACCCAAGCTGTTTATAAAAGCTGTATCACCGAGATCAAGGCGTTTAAACCTGGCAATGTCAGTATTCATTCTGAAGGTCATGGTATGGAAGCTGATGATTTTATTCGAAGTGCAGAACTGATCAGCCCAGTAATGGGAAATCCTGATTTGACTGTTGGAGAACGCATTTTACAAAGCGTGCAACTGACGATGTCGCAGGTTGGGTGTAATACAAATCTTGGAATTATTCTACTCGTAGCTCCATTGGCTCAAGCTGCTTTTATAAGCAAAGAGGATGATTATCTTCAGCAGACAATTCACAAGGTGCTGGATAATTTAACCATTGAAGATGCAACTCTGGCCTTTGAAGCGATTGAACTAGCAAATCCCGGCGGGCTTGGTGATGCTCCTGAACATGATGTTAAAGAACCAGCAACAATTACTTTACTGGCAGCTATGAAAGCCGCGCAATATCGTGATCGAATTGCCTGGCAATATGCGAATGGTTATCAGGATATATTTCAGACAGGTACGAACACGTTACGAATGCAGGTTCTACGCTGGAAAGATGTAGAAAACAGACTTGAGTGGGCAACAGTCGCGTGCTACTTGAAGTTTATGACGATGTATCCTGACAGTCATGTTATTCGCAAGTTTGATCTCGAAACAGCTGAAAATATTCGAAAGCGCACGGAATCAGTGGAAACTATGTTTACTAGTTGTATAAATCCCAGTGTTGCAAATAGTGAATTGCGGCGATATGATGGCGAGCTTAAAAGGGTGGGTGTAAATCCAGGAACTAGTGCTGATCTGACTGTAGCCAGTCTGGTCGCATTATCATTGGAAGCTCTTTTGTGAAAAATACTATTTATCGTTGTTCTTAATATTGAGAATACACGGTTCTTTTAACAAGACGAGGGAACTCGTCAATAATTTATAAAGGTGACAAGCGATGTCAATATTCAGAGGACTCGTTGAAGAATCATCTACAACAAATTCTACTTCAACTCTAAAAACAGGAGATAAAACAATGGCAGTTATTGACCGAGTATTGGTTGGTGAATCTTTGGTAGGCGACGGTAATGAGGTTGCACATATTGACTTGATTATGGGCCCACGTGGTTCAGCAGCAGAAACAGCATTCTGTAATGCGCTTTGTAATAACAAAGATGGTTTCAGCACACTATTAGCGGTTGTTGCTCCAAACTTAGCAGCTAAACCAAGCACTATCATGTTCAACAAAGTAACAATTAAAGGTGCTAAGCAAGCAGTACAAATGTTTGGCCCAGCACAACGTGGTGTTGCAATGGCAGTTACAGATTGTGTAGAAGATGGAACTATCCCAGCTGACGAAGCTGATGATATCTTTATCTCTGTTGGTGTATTCATCCATTGGGAAGCTGATGATGATGCTAAAATCCAGGACTATAACTATGCAGCAGTTAAAGAGTCTATCAAACGTGCCGTGGCTCGTGAGCCAAAAGCAGCTGATGTTGTAGCTAATAAATCTAGCGAACATCCATTTGCTTCACACGTTTAATTTGTAATTATTCAAATTAAATTAAAATACCCCGCTTGTCGGGGTATTTTTTTGCCTGTTATTTAGTCAGACAAATGAAAATCACATTATTCAAATGAAGTCAGTACAAATAGTTTTATTATGTAACGCCGTGGATAACAAAGCGCCCGTAACACTAACTTTTTTGAGAGCATCAAGATCAGATTGATCTCGCACGCCTCCAGCAGCAAAATAGTGGTTAGCAGGCGAAATATTTTTTATTTTATTAAGTAAATTCAGGTTGGGACCAAAATGGTTACCGATTCGATCTAATGCCATAATAATCACCTCATCAGGCCAGATCTTTGGTCTGTTTAATATCTCGGCAGGGCCAATCAGCTGCTCATTTTTATAATCGAGTGATAAGATAGAATCCTGACTGAGTAATGGAATGAGAGTTTTAATTTCAGTATGATTTTCTGACCCTATGACAGCTTTAACGTTGTCGATCTTTTTCCATGAGTTTAATTGATCTATCGATTTGAAACCGGCATCAATCCAAAAGTTTATATAATTAAACTTTGAGAAAATTGACAACAAGATTTCGAAATGATTGCCAGTTCCTTCAATCGCATTCAAGTCAGCAATATATATAATATTTGATTTTGTAAGATTGAGTAGTGTGGCAACTATCTCATCCGGTTCGGATGATGAAACCAGTTGAGATTGGATTGGTTGATACACTGATCGATTTCCTTTAACCGCAGCAACGACTTGGCCATCTTTAAGATCAACAACAGGAATAATTTGCATAATATTTTTTGATGAAAATACTTATTTCAGAGTTTATCACGGGTGGTGGACTGGCTGAGGAAAGCCTTCCTTCCAGTTTGCAAAAAGAAGGTCAAATGATGCTTGCAGCGGTTGTTGCAGATTTTGCTAAATTACCGCAAGTAGAATTGTTGATTACACGAGACAAACGACTTTCAGCCAATGATTTTCCAGAAAATGTAGACGTTGTTTTTATTGAACAAGATTACTTTTCAAAGTTTAAACATCTGTGTGAAATAGTGGATGCTGTTTTACCGATTGCACCAGAATCTGATGATATCCTCAAGACGCTTTCAGAAATTGTT
>JBGCGE010000076.1:0-24298 GCA_045110495.1 Gammaproteobacteria bacterium | reverse complement strand
GCTTGATAATGTTTCGTCAAGAAACAGGAAAAACTTAAGTTACCTGCTTTTATCGATTACTTTACTCTTTATCTTGATCAAAAAAATAATTACGATTTTCTATCTACCTGATTTATAGCCTGCTATGAACGATAGCTCTTTTCTATTGCTTCTCGATCAATAATACCTTGGATTAGATCAGTATCTTGATCGTTTAATAGTGCACTAATACGAATAACAAAAAGCGCCTCAACTTCTGAAGCTTCCATAATTTCTCTTGCTTCTTGCAATGTTGCTCTTCGATGAACAGAGGTAAGCTGTTGCCTATGGGAAGGGATCTCCATTAGATCAATTTTTTCTGATTTATTTTTAACCTGATCTTCTGGTGGTAACGGCTCTAGTTCCTGCTTTCGCACTTCCTCCAAAAACCGTGAAAGATCAGCCGCGGGCATAAGCAACTTATTTTCCACTCTTTCAATTATTAACCAGCGAGGCGATTTTACAAGAAGTTCTTCGGCTTTTTTTCGATCAATTATTTGATCTGTACTTACAAAATCGTGATCCATTACCGAAGCAACTGACAGACGTCGAAGTGACTGAGTGATCGGATCATTTTTATAATAAAGCCCTGATGCCCGCATCTGTGACATGAAAATAGATTCTTTGGAAAAAAGCTCTTTTGCAGTTAAATTAGCGCTGATGATGACCAACATTCCGGGCAAGATAATATTTGGATTCGCAGTTAATTCCAATAGCGTCACCAATGCGGCAAGCGGTGCTTGCAAACATGCGCTCATCATCGCAGCCATGCCTAACATTGCATAAAACCCTGGGTGCGAACCACCTTCCATTGGTAAGTATCCTACCAATAAACCCAAAGCACCACCTGCCGTAGCTCCCATAAATATAGTTGGACCAATCAGACCACCTGGAACTCCTAACCCAATACTAAGAGATGTCGCGATTACCTTGAATAAAACGATAATTACGAGCCCACTCAGCGCAGCCGTTCCATGCAGTGCAAGATCTACTGTGTCATAACCGATCCCCATAATTTCTGGGACAACTATTGCACAAAGTCCAACACCAAAACCAGCCAGGATCATTTTAAAAAAGACAGGTCGCTCGCGGTTATTTTCGGTTACCCAGGACAAACTACTAATAAATCCAGCTGCAAGTGCTCCTAATATAATTCCCATGAACAATACAATTGGAATTTCATGAAAAGAGTACATTTCAAAAGGTGGGACAGAAAAAGCTGGATCAGATCCATAAACCCATTGAGTCAACACTGTTGCACTGAAGGCTGCAAGAATCACTGGTGTAAAACCAGCAATTGTGTATTCCATCATCACAACTTCCATCGCAAATATGACGCCTGCAAGTGGTGTGTTAAATGATGCTGCAATAGCCGCAGCCGTGCCACATGCGACTAGAGTACGAATACTATTATTCGGTAAAAGTAGATAATTTCCCATTAAACTGGAGCTTGCCGCGCCGAGGTGAGCACTCGGCCCTTCTCGTCCAACTGACTGCCCTGAAACCAGAGCCACAACAACGCCGACAAATTGTAAGATCATATTTCGGATCGGCATATTTCCTTCAAAATAAGCCAACCTTTCCAAAATATGGACGACACCAAAACGGTAGCCAGGTTTAGAAAAAAAATGAAGAATTATTGCTAATATCAAACCACCCGTCGCAGGGAAAAAAAATCGCTCAAGGGTTGTGAGTGTCTCAAAATCCCCTATGCCCCCATCGGGGAGTAATCCTGACTGTGTAGTTTCAACGGTTTTTCGAAACAGTATAATAATCCCTCCCGAAATCAGGCCGCTTGTTAGTCCTAATACAGCAAGTAATGGATGAGCATTAAATCCAGCAAGACGTAGTTGGAGTCGTTCGAGAAAGTCAACCATAGTTACATTGTAGCTTTAGAGATTAGTGATTTAGTAAATATCAGGCTAGAATACCACGCTCTTTCCTGAAGGTTTGATACTTTCGGTAAACACTATTTTTAATTAAAAACTCACTATAAAACACTAATAAAACGAGCTTTTTTATCCATAAACTTAATTAGCCATAGCTCAAAGATGAGAGGAGCAATGACATGTCAGATATAGAAATCGCCCAAAAAGCAACAATGGAACCAATAATTGGTCTCGCAAAAAAACAATACGGAATCGAAGCAGAACACCTTGATCCATATGGTCATTACAAAGCCAAACTGTCGCTCGACTATGTTGATAGTTTAAAAAATAATGAGGATGGAAAGCTTGTCCTGGTTACTGCCGTTAGTCCAACACCTGCAGGAGAAGGTAAGACAACCACTACTGTCGGGCTTGGAGATGCGCTGAATAGAATTGGTAAAAAAGCGATCATGTGTTTGCGCGAACCTTCACTTGGCCCATGCTTTGGTATGAAGGGTGGCGCCGCCGGTGGTGGTTATTCTCAAGTCGTTCCGATGGAAGATATCAACCTTCATTTCACAGGTGATTTTCATGCAATTGGTGTCGCCCATGCGCTTTTAGCCGCCATGATCGATAATCATATTAACCATGGTAATGAATTAGGTATCGATCCACGTCGTATCCAGTGGAAACGTGTCGTCGATATGAATGATCGCGCTTTACGTAAAATCACTATTGGGCAGGGTGGTCCAGCTAATGGTTATTTAAGAGAGGATGGTTTTGATATCGTTGTCGCCTCTGAAATAATGGCTATCCTATGTCTGGCGACAAGTCGAGCAGATCTAAAAGAAAGACTTGGACGCATTCTGGTTGGCTACAAACGTGACAACAAAACGGCTATTTATGCACGTGATCTCAATGCGCAAGGTTCTATGGCAGCATTATTGAAAGATGCGATTAAACCAAACATTGTTCAAACATTAGAAAATAATATCGCCATTATTCATGGTGGGCCGTTCGCAAATATTGCTCATGGTTGTAATACTGTTACAGCAACTAAAACTGGATTGAAATTAGCAGATTATGTGATCACCGAAGGTGGTTTCGGTGCAGACTTAGGTGCTGAGAAATTTATAAATATCAAATCACGAATTGCTGGTTTGAACCCTTCAGCCGTTGTATTAGTAGCGACTATACGCGCACTTAAATTCCACGGTGGAGTTGCTAAAGATGATCTAAATAATGAAAATCTAGACGCGCTTGCTAAAGGTATGATCAACATGGAGCGTCATGTTGAAAATATCCAAAACGTCTACGGGTTGCCTTGTGTTGTTTGTTTGAACCACTTTACTTTAGATACAGATGCAGAAGTTGCCTTATTACAAAAACGTTGTGAAGAGCTAGGAGTTAAATCTGTTGTGTCCAAACATTGGGCAGATGGTGGTGCCGGTGCAGAAGAACTTGCACATGCTGTTGTCGACGTTGTAGAAAACAGTCCTGGCAAGCATACTTTTGCTTATGAAGATGATATGTCTTTGTGGGATAAAATCGAAGCAATCGCCACTAAAGTTTACCGCGCTGCCAGTATTTCAGCTGATCCTAAAGTGAAGAAACAACTTGCGGACTGGAATGAAGATTATGGCTCGTACCCGATCTGTATGGCAAAAACCCAAATGTCATTCTCGACTGATCCTACTGCGAAAGGTGCTCCAACGGGACACAACGTACACATTACTGAGGTTCGTTTAAATAGTGGTGCCGGATTCGTTGTAGCCATAGCTGGTAGCATGATGACTATGCCAGGACTTCCTAAGGTCCCAGCCGCAGAGCGGATTGATATTGATGATGATGGAAACATCACAGGCTTATTCTAAATCAATCAAATATTTAAAAACAAAAAGCCGGTTCATTTACCGGCTTTTTTGTAGCTTTGACTGGCCTATCCAGGTAGATGGCTGAAACTAGTAATGAACCAAAGAGTGTACCCGGTAACCTGATAATTTTTTCCGCCCTTTTAGATCATCTAATTCAACAACAAATGCGCAGGCAACAACTTCCGCACCTAACTTTTCGATCAATTTACAACTAGCTGCTGCGGTTCCTCCTGTTGCAATCAAATCATCGATAAGTAATACACGATCATTTTCTGTCAATGCATCAACATGAACCTCAAGCGAGTTTGATCCATATTCAAGTTCATATGAAGCTGTTTCAATATCGTAAGGTAGTTTACCAGGTTTACGTAACGGTATAAAACCAACACCTAATTCCCATGCAACTAAGCTTCCAAAAATAAAGCCTCGTGCCTCCATTCCAGCAACAGCGGTAATTTTTTCACCCAAAAAAGGATGCAACATCTGTTGTATAGCCAATTTCATCATTGCAGGATCTTTAACCAGTGGGGTTAGATCTTTAAATTGAATACCTGTCTCTGGAAAATCAGAAATATTTCTTATGTAATCTTTTAATCGTTGCACATTATTTCCTTTCCATTTCAGAAGCTTACTCAACAATATTATACTAAGCTCTTGACAAGAATAACTTTTTTATAGAAGGTTACACTAAAATTATTTCAGAGTGGGTAAAACATGTTTAAAGTATTGATCGCAGCTATTCTCGGTGGAGCTATATCGTTTGCGTGGACCAGCGCATCCTGGATGTTCTTACCATGGCACCAACAAACAATTAAACAATTTGATAACGAACAAGTTATTGTAAAAGCATTAAAATCTCAAGCTGAAGAAGATGGAATTTATCTTTTACCTAAAATCGATCAAAATTCATCAAAACCAATGCAGACAATAGCAAGCACAGAAACATTTGCTTTTATTTCTCTAAGACCAAATGGAACTACCTTAAGTATGCAAGACTCAATGAAGTTCTCTTTTTTAAACAGTGTTTTGATCAGTATTTTGATCGTTATTCTTCTCTCATGCACTTCTGATCTTGGCTATATTGCTAGAGTATTTTTCGTGATGATGGTTGGGCTAGTCGGAGCTTTATCCGGACATGTTCCTAACTTAATCTGGTGGGGTTTTGATTCGAGTTATACTATTGTAATGATAGTAGATATTGTCATTAGCTGGTTTCTTGCAGGGTTAGTCATTGCGGCTTTTGTAGGGCGAGAACCAGACTTTGAGCTGAATGACTAACTGTATCAGGTACCATATAATAACTAAGCCGTCCACTCATCCCAGTAAGGTATTGGTTGAAATCTGTCGATCAAAAATTCAACAAACATTCTTACTTTTGCAGAAAGGTGTCTACGGTGCAGATACATAACATGTATTGGTCGCTGCGCCGGTTCATATTCTTCCAAAATAACCTTTAACCTGCCTAGCTTTATGTCTTGTCCAATCATATAGGTTGGCTGTTGTATTATACCTAATCCTTTTATACCACCAACTCTCAAAGTGTCACCGACATTTGATTTCATACAACCAGATACCTTAATCGAAAAGTCTTCTCCACCTCGCCTGAATTGCCATTCATTAGAAGGGAACCTCGGTGTAAAAAGCAAACATTTATGCTCTACTAGTTCTTCAGGAATTTTGGGTATACCGTTCTCAGCGAGATAATCAGGCGACGCACATACGACCATTCTTGTAGAAGCAATTTTGCGTGCAATTAAACTGGAATCGCTTAATTCACCTACATTAATAGATAGATCCAACCCTTCTTCGGCAAGATCGGCTTCACGATCTGTTAGTATTAATTCAACACTAATGTCGGGATATTCTTCCATAAAATCTGCAGCTGCTCTTGAGAGGTGAAAAGCCCCAAATGAAGTGGGAGCCATCATTTTAAGTGTCCCAGTAGGCTGAGTATTTAGATGAGAAACAGACAGTTCAGTTTCTTCTATCTCCGCTAAAATGACATTAACCCTCTCGCGATAAGCAGCACCAACTTCAGTCAAACTAATTTTTCTGGTAGTCCTGTTAAGAAGTCTAACCCCCAAGGTATTTTCTAGAGCGGTGATATGTTTTGAGGCCATTGCTTTCGAGATACCGAGATCTGATGCTGCAACTGAAAACCCCCCAAGCTTTGCGACACGAGCAAACACTTTCATACTAACTAATTTATCCATAGCACCAATAATTTCTTAATTTGAAACAATATATTAACTAATAGCTGTATTGCAATGCAAATCGAATAGCAATATTATCCAATCCTGTTAATTATTCCTTAGTAATTTATTCAGCATTTATTGGGTTTATTAGAATTACTAATGAAACTTATTGTCAACATCATTGTCTATGATGTTAGTGATAGGAGTAGAGTTACCGTTTTTCCCTAAACAGCAATTTAAATCATGACCTCCTCTAGATAATTGCTGATTTTTTGTACACAACGTAAGTTGTGTACTTTTTTATTTCAGCCTGCTGATAAAATAACAGCAGGCTTTTTTTTAGCCCGTCCAGCCTAAACCCGAGGCAATACAATTAATTGAAAGCAAGAGTGGAATTAATTCTTTCTCACGTTCACTACCAGTATTATTAGAACCACGAAATTGTTTTATTAAACCAACTTGCTCTCTACCTATTTGATTAATTGTTACGAGACGCCTTTTAAGTTTGCGACGAAAACGAGGGAATCTTTCTGCAAGTGTCTCTCCTCCTGAAACTAGAAGAACTTGCTCTACTGTTTTCAAATATTCCACCTCAATCATAGAGAAAATTCGTTCTCGAAGATCAGCATCTTGAACCAAATTGGCATATTCTCTTGCGATTTCCATATCAACATGAACTAACGTCTTTTCAGCTTCATCAATCACCAATCTAAAGAGGCGAGAATTTTCAAACATTTCTCTCAGTAATTTAGTCCCTTCAGCTCCATTATCAGAAACGTAGCTTTCAAGCGCACTTCCTAACCCATACCAACCGGGCACCAGATGACGATTTTGGCTCCAGGCAAATACCCAAGGAATAGCCCTTAGATCTGAAAGAGAACTAGCACCAAAACGTCTTGCAGGTCTTGAACCTATATTTAATAGCACTAGCTCTTCAACAGGACTAGCAGCTTCGTAATAATCAACGAGCCCTGGAGTCTCGACTAAATTTCTATATGTAGAAAAAGATGCTGCTGATAATGTACTCAGTGCTGCTTCAAATTCAGGTTGAGGTGATAATGCTTCTTCATCTTTTGATAAAAGGGTATGTGCAATCACGCTTTCTGCCAACAACTCCATGTTGTATTGCGCTGTTCCACGATTAGCAAACTTTGAAGATACTACTTCACCTTGTTCAGTGATGCGTAATTGTCCATGAACGGAGCCAGCCGGTTGTGCTGCTATCGCATGACCAGTCGGTGCGCCACCTCGGCTAACAGAACCACCTCGGCCATGAAAGAAAGAGATTGGTATACCTGTTTCTTCACCAACAATCGTAAGTTGTTTTTGTCCAGACGTCAGTTCCCAGTTGGAGGTCAAATATCCACCATCTTTATTAGAATCAGAATAACCGATCATAACCTCTTGAAAACCACCACTCTCGGTAATTGATCGCTTTATTAGTGGTATTGAAAAAAGTTCGCGCATAATCTCTGGCCCGGCTCTTAGATCTCCAATAGTCTCTAATAGGGGCACAATTGCTATTGTGCAACATTTGATCCCTTTTGCATCTTTAAACAATCCGCCATATTTAGCCAACAAATAAATACCCAATATATCCGTGGCACTTTGTGTCATGCTTAAGATAAAACAACCGATAGCTTCTCGATCCATTTTATTTCTAGTTTCTGCGATTAGCTGCATAAGCTCTATTGTTTCAAGTGCTTGCTCAGGCAAATCGCGAAAGCGGATATCATAATTAAGTGGTCTTTGAAGTTCCGATAAAATCCATTTTTTCCAATCTGGTGAGGTTTTATCTGGACATTCTGATATCTCCTTGCCTGTCAAAGAAGTCCAGATTGCTTGTAATGTAGAATTCGTTGTATCCGAATTTTGACGAAGATCTAAACTAACTGTTTTAAAACGAAAAGCCTCTACTTGCCTTCGTAGCGGCAACAACATATTAGTAGTTAGCAACTCACTGCCCGAATAAACTAGCGCTTTTTCCATTATTTTAAGATCTTCAATTAATTGATCTGCTGTCAAGTATGCGTAGTCTGTTTCTGCTGGAATGTCATCAATTTCAGCTTTTTCAATTGTTTGTTCTAATTTTAAAAGCATACAAGCCGAATATTGTCGGAAAACTTCACCCGGATTTCTGCTGGTAATTAACTTACCTTTCTCAGAAGCTCTTAACTCTTTGTTTAGTCTATTCTGGAAGGATTTTGATACCTCAAGTGAATTTTTTGTTACGCTTAATTTAGCTGAAAAATTTATCAATTGATCTCTATAACGGTAAAGTGTAGCTCGCCGATATCGAAACAATGTAGTTCTGGTAACTTCGTTAGTGACAAAAGGATTCCCATCTCGATCTCCACCTATCCACGATCCAAATTGAAAAAATGGGGGCATCGAAAAGCTTTCATTGGGATATTCTGCTTTTAAGGCGAATTCAAATTTTTCTAGTAATTCAGGAATACGATCAAAAAGTGATTCCTTGAAAAAATGTAAACCCCAGGCTACTTCCTGTTCTACACTAGGTTTTTCTAAGCGTAATTCTCCAGTTAACCAAAGGAGATCAATTTCACTTTTAAGCTCATCTACAAAAGTCTGTCGCTCTCTTGGAGTCCAACGTACATTATCAATTTTGATCAAAAGGAGATAAATACGACGGTGTACTTCAAGTACGGTAACTCGCTTGGCTTCTGTAGGGTGAGCTGTGATAACAGGGCGGATGCGTGCGGTATCAAGTAGTGATTGAAATTCTGCTGCTGTAACACCTGCTTTTTTTGCTGTAGCAACAATGCTTGCGAAAGAACCTGCTAATTCAGAACCACCGCGTTCCGTCTCAATCAAACGACGTCGACTCATTCCTGCACTTTCTTCTGCAATATTTAGAAGCTGAAACCATATACCTTGAGCTTGAAGTACAGGTAGCAGCATACTATCCCCAGCTGGAACTTCCTCTTCACCTTTGATAACTGCGACGATTTCTGGCTGCCGATTCTCCAGAATCTCAATTAACGTATCAAAGAGAAGAGTAGCGGTTTTATTCGCATAATCCGCTACTCTTTCAGATATAGTCTCATTAGAATTTGTCGTCATACTACATCCTCTTCTTTTTGGTATTTAATACTTTAAACAACACGATCCCTTGGCGGTTCACCAGCAAAGAATGCACTAAGGTTTTCAACGACTCTCATTCCCATAGCAACACGCGTATCAAGCGTTGCACTTCCCAAATGAGGTAATAAAACGACGTTGTCCATGGTCAAAAGCGCTTCAGTCACTTGTGGCTCTTTAGCAAAAACATCTAGTCCGGCTGCTGCAATCGTGCCTTTATTCAGTGCATCAACTAAAGCAGGCTCATCTACGACATCACCTCTAGCTGTGTTGATCAGAATAGCATCACTTTTCATTAAAGAAAGCCGCTCTGCATTCATAAGATTGGTGTTAGAACCACCACCCGGACAATGTAAGGTAACAAAGTCAACCTGTGATAAAACTTCTTCAACCGTATCGCATTGAATAGCACCATATTTATTAATCACTTCCTCGCTTGGTGGATATGGATCATAAAAATAGATCTTCATTCCAAAACCAAAATGTGATTTATGTGCCATAGCTTGTGCGATACGGCCAAAACCGATCAATCCAAGTTTTTTACCGGTTACCTTGGTGCCCATCATGTGCGTCGGCCGCCAACCAGTCCAGGCTTTAGTACGAACATGTCGCTCACCTTCACCAGCACGTCTGGCGGTCATCAGCATTAATGTCATAGCAGTATCGGCCGTACAATCCGTCAATACTTCGGGTGTATTAGTAACAACCAGATCATTCGACTTAGCAGCTTCAACATCAATGTGATTGAACCCAACCCCAAAGTTACCAATAACTCTGGCTTTCATATTGTCTACATTAATAACATCTGCACTTATTTTGTCTGACACCGTAGGACAAACTGCATCCGCAGTTTGAAACGCCTTAGCCAATTCATCTGCCGTCATAGGGATGTCATCTGTGTTTAACTGCACATCAAACAATTCTTGCATGTGTTTCTCGACAGCTTCAGGCCACCGGCGAGTTACAATAACTTTAGGTTTACTCATGAGTTAACTCCTAAGAAATTTTTTCCATAATTTTTGCAACAGTAGGACCAAAATCAGAAGGTGTCGGAACGATAGTGACTCCCATGTCCTGAAGCAACTCAACTTTTTCTGACGCACTTTCACCTACTGCTGAAATAATCGCACCAGCATGCCCCATTCGTCGGCCTTTAGGGGCGGTCAAACCAGCAATGTATGCAACAACAGGCTTACTCATATTTTCTTTTGCGAAAAGACCCGCATCAACTTCTTGAGGACCACCGATCTCGCCGATCATCACAACTACTTTAGTTTCAGGATCTTCTTCAAAATATTCAAAGTGATCTCTGAATGCACTGCCGTTGATAGGATCGCCACCAATACCAATACTGGTTGAAATGCCAATACCTAGTTCTTTCATCTGGGATGCAGCTTCATAGCCTAATGTGCCCGATCGACCCACTACACCAACATTACCTTGCATGTAAATATGTCCAGGCATAATGCCCATCATACATTTCCCTGGGCTTATTGATCCTGCGCAATTAGGTCCAGTTAAAACCATTCGATCTTCTCGTTTGTAGCGTCTCATATAACGCTTAACCCGGATCATGTCGTGTGAAGGAATACCATCTGTAATAGCGACACAAAACTTTATACCACCATCCGCAGCTTCCATAATGCCATCCGCAGCATATGGTGGTGGTACAAATACGATACTCGCATCTGCACCAGTTTCTCTAACAGCATCTTTCACTGTATCAAAAACTGGGCGTCCTAAATGGGTCGTCCCACCCTTACCCGGTGTTACACCACCAACCACATTTGTACCATATTCGATCATTTCCTCAGCATGGAAAGTACCGATTTGGCCGGTGAATCCTTGAACGATCACCTTTGAATTTTCATCTAATAAAATTGCCATTTTCGAATTCCTCTTGTCTTATGACTTTCCTGTGTGATCTTTCCAAGCCGCCACAGCTTTTTCCGCTGCTTCTTGGAGAGTATCCGCCATGATGATATCGAGACCGCTATCTTTGATAATCTTACGACCAGCCTCAACATTAGTACCAGATAATCTTACGACTAAAGGAACACCTAAATCTATTTTTTGAACTGCTTGAACAACGCCTTCAGCAATCCAGTCACAACGATTTATACCGGCAAAAATATTAACAAGAACAGTTTCAACATTATCGTCAGCTAAAACCAGTCGGAAAGCTTTTGCAGTACGTTCCGCAGAAGCGCCACCACCAATATCGAGGAAATTTGCAGGTTCACCACCAGAATGCTGGATCATGTCCATAGAAGCCATAGCCAGACCTGCACCATTGATAATGCAACCAATATTGCCATCTAAGCCAACATAGCTTAATCCACGATCCGCTGCTTGCATCTCGCGAGGATCTTCTTGAGATTTATCTCGAAGTTCCGCTATTTTCGCATGACGAAACATTGCATTATCATCAAAAGACATTTTCCCATCTAATGCTAATAATCGACCATCTCCAGTCACTACAAGGGGGTTGATCTCAACCATCGTGCCATCAAGATCGCGCATAGCACGATAGGCTCCCTGAAAAGTTGTCACTGCTTGACTCATCATTGATGAAGGTAGGCCTAATGCAAAGGCCAGTTCTCGCGCTTGAAAATCTTGCAATCCAACGGCAGGTTCCACATGAATTTTAATAATTGCTTCAGGCTTTTCGGCAGCTAGCTGCTCAATATCCATTCCGCCTTCTGAAGAAGCTACCACGGTGACACGTTCAGCTGCTCTGTCTAGAACAAATGCCAGGTATATTTCACGCTGGATATCACAACCTTGTTCCACATAAAGTCGATGTACAACTTTACCTTGTGGACCTGTTTGATGAGTAATTAAGCGTTTACCGAGTAATTCATCTGCAGCATCCCAAATTTCATCATCAGTTTTACAAATCTTGATACCACCTGCTTTACCGCGAGCGCCCGAATGAATTTGAGCTTTAACTGCCCAAACTTCACCACCTATTTCCTTAGCTCGATATACGGCTTGTTCAGGGCTATAAGCTAAACCACCTGGCCCTACGCCAACTCCAAATTCAGCCAGGAGTTCTTTTGCTTGATATTCGTGGATTTCCACTTTGCTTCTCCTATTTTAAATTATTATTTTGCAGCAATTTGATCGGCTTGTGCGATTAAATTGCGTGCCATTTTTTCTGACGCAATATCAATCATCTTGCCATCAAGTTGTGCCGCGCCTGCGCCAGTCTTAGCCGCTTCGTCTAATGCTTCCAATACACGTCGTGCATGAGTCACAGATTTTTCTGGTGGAGACATCACTTCATTAGCTAATGGAATTTGCTTAGGGTGAATTGCCCACTTACCGTCATAGCCGAGAGCTGCAACACGGCGAGCTGCCGCCTTATAAGCTTCAGGATCACTGAAATCACCAAAAGGACCGTCAATTGCACGTAAACCAAAAGCACGACATGCGGTTAACATCTGTACTTGTGAAGTATGCCATTGATCATTTATTGCACCTTCACAAACATAATCTGGATTTAAGCCACCAATAATAGTGGTACGTGAACGCATGCTTGCCGCGTAATCACCAACACCAAAATGGAATGCTTCAAGACGCTTACTTGAAGTTGCAATAGACATAACATTGGCACCACCAAGCGCGGTTTCAATTAAACATTCAAATCCGATTCTTTTCTTCAATCCCATCGCATCTTCAACCTGTGTCGTCAACATATCGACAGCATAAACATCTGCTGCAGTACCGACTTTAGGAATCAAAAAGGTATCGAGATGTTGACCCGCTTGTTCGATGACATCGACAACGTCACGATACATATAATGGGTATCTAAGCCATTAATACGCACGGATATTGTTTTACCGCTCCAGTCAAGATCATTTAATGCTTCAATCACATTTTTACGAGCTTGTGGTTTATCATCAGGTACGACGGCATCTTCTAAATCAAGAAAGACGTAATCCGCGTCACACGTTGACGCTTTTTCAATCATTCCTGCGTCTGAGGCCGGAACTGCTAACTCACTTCTTTGTAAGCGCGGTTGCGCTGGTTCATATTGTGTAAAACTCATGTATTGATCCTCTCAAGTCTTGAAAACTTTTATTTTATTGTTATATAAAAAAACATCCGAGTTAAGCGGATGATGTTGGTTAATTATGATCAAATTCTGTCTTTCGCCGTAGAGCAAAGATATTCCTGAGCTGCGGCAACTCCGCTACCTAGTTCAATAGGATAACCAAGATCTTTCATACTCATTTCTGCACCACTTAATGGAATCATCAGCATCAATTCATTCATATCTCCCATGTGGCCAATACGGAAACCTTGTCCCATTACTTGTCCAATAGTGATCGAAATCGCCAAGTTATATCGACGGTATGCATGCCGTGCAACTTCATTTCCATCAAAACCTTCAGGAGTACGTACCGCCGTTACTGTATCTGATTGCCAGCCATTTTGAGCAATAGTAGACATACCCCATGCTTTTACAGCGGCTCGAGTTGCAGTAGCGAAACGAGTATGACGAGCAAAAACATTGTCCAGACCTTCTTCGAACAACATATTTAAAGATTCACGCAGACCACGGAGTAAATTCATTGGTGGCGTGTATGGGAAAAAGCCTTGATCATTTGTTGCAATTTGATCTTCCCAGGCGAAAAAACAACGTGGGCATTCAGCTGATTTATTTGCTTCAAGTGCTTTCTCACTCGCACAGACAATACCTAAACCGGTAGGAAGCATAAAGCCTTTTTGTGATCCAGAAATAGCAAGATCTACTCCCCACTCATCCATACGGAAATCCAAACTACCAACACCACTGACAGTATCGACAAAATATAATGCAGGGTGATCGCAAGAATCGATTGAATCACGAACGGCTTTTATGTCAGACATTACACCCGTTGCTGTTTCATTATGTGTTGCGAAAACTGCCTTGATTTCGTGGTTTTTATCTTCCGCAAGAACTTCTGCAAATTTATCTGCCGGTGTTCCAACACCCCATTCACAATCAACTTCAATAACGTCCATACCGAGACGTTTTGCGCAATCAATAAATAAGTGACTAAACTGGCCAAAACGTGAAGCAAGTACTTTACTGCCTGGTTTTAACGTATTTGTGATTGCCGACTCCCAAGCACCCGTTCCTGATGATGGGAAGATAAAGACTCGACCGTTTACAGTTTTGAAAACTTTCTTCATATCTGCATAGAGGGGTTTTGTGAATTCCGGAAGATCAAGTGCGCGCATATCCTCTTGTTCTACATTGATTGCATTCTGGATACGACGCGGCACATTCGTTGGACCTGGTATATATAGGAAATTACGTCCAGCCATTCTAGCTTAGTCCTCTCGTATTAGTATTGTAGAAAAACCATAAAACTCTGAATTACAAAATTCAGGAACAAAAAATTTAGTTCCCTCAAAGAATCGGAATTAAATTTTTACTTAAATTTTTTACGTTTATAATCGCTGCGAGACTATCGTTGCGATGCATCGGGAGATGATGCTATAGCTAAAGATATGATGGTGTCATGAGACACTCATTCAAGGTTCTTGACTCGCCTGAGCGAATGTTCATTTTTATAAAATTATACTGATTTTAAAAAAAAAGCAAAGAATTAAGATTGATTCTTAAAAAGTAACTAATCAATTTTCTGATAATGAAAGATCTCTCTTCAGGTCATCTACATCTTCAAGACCAATCGATAGTCTAATCAAATTGTCTGTTATGCCAACTTGTTCCCTTTCTATATCTGTCAAGCGTGAATGGGTTGTTGTTGCAGGATGCGTTATCGTACTTTTCGCGTCACCCAAATTTGCAGTAATAGAAAAGATTTGAGTAGTGTCGATCAAATTCCACGCAGCGTCTCTCCCTCCATTAATTTCAAAAGAAACTATCCCGCCGAAACCTGTTTGCTGATCTTTTGCTAACGTGTGCTGAGGATGTGATTCCAGCCCAGGATAATACACTTTCTTAACAAACGACTGCTGTTCTAGCCAACTAGCAATTTCCAGAGCACTCTCACAATGCGCCCTCATTCTAATTGAAAGCGTCTCTAATCCTTTCAGGAATACCCACGCATTGAATGGACTCATTGTTGTTCCACCCGTTCTGAGAACCCCGAAAACAGCCTCGCCGATCAAATCCTCATCACCCAATATCGCACCACCAACACAACGGCCTTGACCATCCAGATATTTAGTCGCTGAATGAATAACAATATCCGCACCTAATTCCATTGGCCTTTGTAATACCGGCGTACAAAAACAATTATCTACGACTAACAAACAATCCTTTGCATGCGCCAAATCAGAAAGTGCTTTAAGATCCATAATCTCTGTTAAAGGATTTGAAGGCGTTTCCACAAACAAGATTTTTGTTTCCGCTTGTATAGCAGCTTCCCAGGTAGAGAGATCAGTCAATGAAACAAACGTTGTCTCAACACCAAACTTGCTCATAATTCCATTAAATAAACTGGTAGAAGTTCCAAAAATGCTGCGAGAGGAAACAATATGATCGCCTTGCTTCAAGAGTCCTAAACAGGTGCTTAAAATTGCACTCATTCCAGAAGAAGTCGCGATACAACGTTCTGCACCTTCAAGCGCGGCAAGACGATCCTCAAATATTTTAACGGTAGGGTTTGTAAACCGAGAATAAATATTACCGGGTTCTTGATTAGAAAAACGAGCCGCAGCTTGAGCTGCATTTTCGAACACAAAACTAGACGTCGGAAAAATCGCTTCACTGTGCTCAGACTCCGCTGTGCGTTGATGCCCAGCTCGCACGGCAAGCGTCTCTAAACTATATTCTTTGTCTTTGTTTGCCACTTCAAATACCTATAGATATTCAACGACCTGGATCAAAAAAACCCGCAGATAGCAGGTGCTAAAGCAGGCCGATCGCTTTAGCAATATTTATTACGCGCCTTGCAAGCTGATAATTAATCAAATCGGCGCGGGTTTGAGGCTAGAAGATAGATTCCGCCCTGTCAATAAGAACTCTTAAAATAGTGAAGAAAAATTAATACCATTATTGTCTAAAGATATTAACTCTCAAGTGTATCAACCCAAATCACATAAACAATGTTATTAAAAGCATTAAGCCGTCATAGAAATTTCGTCTGAAGAGTCATCATCCCCTTCATCAATATCACGCTTTTGTTTTGCCTTATCGGATCGTGCTTTTTCTAGATTATGTAAATAATCAGTACTTATATCACCCGTTACATACGATCCGGTGAAACAGGATACATCAAACTCGGTGACTTCAGGATTACCAGCATGTGCAGATTCTATCAGGTCACTAAGTTCCTGATAAATTAAACGATCAGCACCGATCAAATCACAAACTTCTTGTTCTGTTTTGTTATGAGCGATCAACTCCTCGGCTGATGGCATGTCGATTCCATAAACATTTTGATATCGAACAGGAGGCGCAGCTGAAGCGAAATAAACTTTATTCGCACCAGCGTCTCTAGCCATCTGAATAATTTGGCCGGAGGTTGTTCCACGGACAATTGAATCATCTACTAACATTACATTTTTATCTTTAAATTCCAGATCAATTGCATTGAGCTTTTGTCGTACGGATTTTTTACGCTTGTTCTGGCCAGGCATAATGAATGTTCGAGGAATATATCGGTTCTTGATGAATCCTTCTCGATATTTCACATCCATCTCATGCGCCATTTCCATAGCTGCAGTTCGACTTGTGTCCGGGATTGGAATTACTACGTCTATGTCATGATCAGGCCAATCTCGTTGGATCTTTCGCGCTAACAACTCTCCCATTCTCATTCGTGATTTAACGACGGAAATACCTTCAATAATCGAATCTGGTCTCGCAAAGTAAACATATTCAAAAATACATGGGTTTTGTTTTGCCTCAGGAACACACTGACACGTTTTAATGTTGCCTTTTTTATCCACGAAAACGGCTTCACCTGGTTTCACATCCCGGATTGTTTCAAAACCTAACGAATCTATGGCAACACTTTCAGAGGAAAAAATGTATTCGGTACCCTTATCAGTTTCACGCTTTCCAAAAACGAGCGGTCTGATACCATTAGGATCTCTAAACCCAACTATCCCAACTCCATTGATCATAGCAACCGACGCGTAACCACCTCGACATCGTTTAAAAACTCCTTGCATTGCGGTAAATATATCTTCCGCATTAATTCTGAACTTGCCCATTTTCTGCAATTCATCTGCAAAAACATTTAACAAAACTTCTGAATCAGAATCCGTATTAATATGACGTAAACCATCACTAAAAAGCTGTCGTTTTAGTTCTGATACATTAGTTAAATTACCATTGTGAGCGAGGGAAATTCCATAGGGAGAATTTACGTAAAAAGGTTGAGCCTCTGCGGTAGAAGAACAGCCAGCTGTTGGATATCTGACATGACCAATACCCATCTTGCCTTGAAGGTTAAGCATATGTCGCGTACGGAAAACATTATCAACAAGACCATTCGACTTTCGAAGTTTCAATTTACCTTTACTATAAGTTGCAATACCTGCAGCATCTTGTCCGCGGTGTTGTAAAACGGTTAACCCATCGTATATCGTCTGGTTAACCGCAGTATTAGCAACTATACCTATAATTCCGCACACAGATTATTCACCTTTGATAATTTTATTTATCTCAATCGGTACACTATCAGAATTACTCACATCAGACTCAGTCGTTGTTGGTTCAGATATATTCAATGACGCTTTAATATCTTCAGGCAAATATCTTTTAACCCATTCGGTTGCTGATTGAAAATGAGGAATCAAAGTTGATTGTTTATACATCCGGTTATTAACAAAAGGTGTTAGCCCAGCCAAGTCTATCAGAATCATTACAATGACGGCTCCTCGTGCTATTCCAAATAATACTCCTAATAAACGATCAGCACCTGATAAACCTGCGCTGTTCATTAACCTGCTAATCACATAATTAAATAAAGAAAAAGCGATTAGTACAACAAAGAAGACACCTAAAAAAGCAACACCATTACGTAGCGATTCTGGTTCGATTGAGGTTAAATAAGACGCAAAATTGCCATGAAATCTAAAGGCAATAAAAAATGCGGCAACCCATGAAATAAGTGATAAAACTTCTCGGACAAACCCTCTAAAGATGCCTATCACAGCAGATAATAAAACGATGGCAATAATTGCAATATCAACTATATCCATTTCTCAATGACTCCTTGGTTTTGCTTTATAATAATTATTCTTGTAATCAGTCTCGCGATATTATCAGAGCAGTTCTGCCTTAGCTACTGAATTTAATCTAAGGTAACAATTAAAGTTTGTAGCTTCTCTTTTTGATCAATTCTCTTTTTTAGTTTTTCTATTTCAAGCTTTGAATCAATTGGTCCTATCCTGACGCGGTAGAGGGTTTTAGCATTAGTTGGAACCCCTTCAAAATAGGCAGTCAATTTTTCGGATTTCAAACGCTTCGCAAGCCTGCTTGCATTTTCTTTACTTGAAAAGCTTGCTATCTGAAGCGCCCACTGGGCCTTTCCTTCAACTTTTTTAGATATTTTTTTCTCTACCTTCTTTTCTAGATTTTCAGATGCTTTATTACTTATCGAATTGGTATTCCCCAACTTTTCTTCTTTAACTATTTGTTTTGGTGTCGCTGTTTGCGTTTTTTGTTGCGTTTCTCGCGGATTATTTTGTTCATCTTCATCATCACCTTCTTCATAACGAGAGAAGACTTCTTGAGGAATAGTGCTTGTTGGATGGGCATCTTGATACGGCTGATATTTGATCTCAGGTTTAACTTCAATATCAGTGACTTTTGGTAAATCTTCGTTTGTTACAGGTTTCTCTAAAATAAGAGGCAAGACAATAATACCAAGTACGACGAGTACAATAGCACCGACAAGTCTTTGTTTTAAATTCTGATTCAAGACCCCTTTTCCATTATCTTCATCACTGCGGAAACAGTATGAAATGACCCGGCAACCAAAATACGATCACCCGTTTTAGCGTCTTTTTGCAAGGTTGTGTAAGCAGCCTCGACCGAGTCAAAGGCAGTCACAGCCGCATCTATACCCATATCTTCTAAAAGCTTTACTAATCGAGCACTTCCGGCACCCCGGGAACCTCCAAGTGCAGCGACATACCAATCATCAACGTATTTCCCAACCTCTTCAATAACTCCGCCAGCATCTTTATCTTTGAGCATACCGAGCAGAAGATAATTCTTACCAGAGACTGGGTTTGATTTTAAGAAACTGGCCAATGTTTTAGCGGCATGTGGGTTATGTGCTACATCAAGGACAGTTTCGACATCTCCCGGTATGACCTGGAAACGCCCAGATAATTCTGTTGTCTGTAATCCCTGACGGATATGTTGCTCAGAAACAACATATTGATCAGGCAGACATTGAATGGCTTTCAAAACACCAGCGGCATTCATTAGCTGAAAATCACCCCGAAGACTTGGTCTTGGTAAATCATCGTAACTAATCTTCTGATCATTCCAGCTCCATGTCTTTTGCGTGGATGAACCTTCAGAAAAACTGTAATGGTAGTCTTTACCCGAAAGATATAGATCTACTTTTTGATCTTGGGCAAATGCCACCAGACTCTCTGGCGCGTCTGGATCAGAACAAACCGCTGGATTACCCGAACGCATGATCCCTGCTTTTTCCAGGGCAATAGCATTTCTGTTATCACCCAGCCAGTCCATATGATCAAGTGCAATTGATGTGACCAACGCAACATCTGCATCCATCATATTAACCGCGTCTAATCGACCACCTAATCCAACCTCAAAAACAGCAAAGTCTACCTCCTCTCGGGCAAAAAGATAGAAAGCAGCCAAAGTACCAAATTCAAACTAGGTTAATGAAGTATCCCCTCGAGCTTGATCTATACACTCAAATGCTTCACACAGAAGCTTATCTGAAACCATTTCACCATCAATACAAACTCGTTCGTTGTAGTGGATCAAATGTGGTGAAGTATAAACACCTGTTTTGTAGCCAGCCTGCCGCATAATTGAACTTAACATGGCAACGCTTGAGCCTTTACCATTAGTCCCCGAAACACTTACAAAACCATATTTTGGTTGTTTGAGGCCCATTCTATCTGCAACAGATTTACAGCGATCCAAACCTAATTCAATTTCATTGAGGTGTAGAGTTTCCTGCCACGAAAGCCAATCGATTAGAGTGTCGAAGCGCATTTTTAAGAGTCCCGAGCTTGTCCTATCAGGCAGCAGTTTGATGAGTCATCATGGACAGTAAACTCGATATTTGATCGCGCATTTTTCTTCGATCAACAATCATATCGAGTGCACCATGTTCAAGTAAAAATTCACTATGTTGGAAACCATCCGGTAATGTTTGCCCCACTGTTTGCTCAATCACACGAGGGCCTGCAAATCCTATCAAAGCTTTTGGTTCACCAATATTTATGTCACCCAACATTGCAAGACTAGCTGAAACACCACCCATTGTAGGATCTGTCATCACAGAAATATAAGGTATGCCTCTTTCACTCAACTTAGCGAGCACCGCGCTAGTTTTTGCCATTTGCATAAGTGAGACCAACGCCTCTTGCATTCTCGCTCCGCCACTAGCAGAAAAACATACCAATGGTATGTTCTCTTCTAAACATGTATTCGCAGCCTGAAAAAAACGTTCGCCCACAACAGAGCCCATCGTCCCCCCAATGAAACCAAAATCAAAAGCACATGCAACGAGAGGTATCGTTTTTAACTGACCTTTCATAACAACGAGCGCATCGGTTTCATCTGTTGCTTTTTGTGCACTTATTAATCGATCTTTGTAACGCTTTAGATCTTTAAATTTCAGGAAATCTTCAGGTGTTATATTTGCGCCGATTTCGGTGGAGCTATCTTTATCTAGAAAATGTTCGAGACGCTTTCGCGCACCAATACGCATGTGGTGACCACACTTAAGACAAACATCCTGGTTTCTTTCCAATTCCGAGCGATATAAAACTTCCTTACACGATTTGCAACTCGTCCAAAGACCTTCAGGAATAGATTTTTTTGAGGTGCTTTCCGTGCGAATACTTGCCGGTAATAATTTTGTAAACCAATTCATTTTTATTCTTCCCTCACAAGTGATCAGTTATTGATCAATGGCTGTACGTAATTCTGCCATGAAGTTACTTATTTCAGCAGATATTTTTTCAGGTCGATCTTGCAGCGCTTCCATCTTCGAGACTAAAGCACTGCCGACCACAACTGCATCACTAACCTTTGAAACCTTTGCTGCAATCTCACCATCCTTTATACCAAATCCAACACCAACGGGTAGATCAGTATGTTTACGAATTAGATCCATTTTTCCTTTGATGCCTGTAGTATCAAGTTGTGTACTACCTGTCACGCCTTTCAAAGCGACGTAATACACAAAGCCCGTTGCTGCTCGACAAATCTTCTCAATTCTTTCTGGTGTTGTTGTCGGTGAGATCAAAAAGACTGGATCAACACCTGCTTTTTGTAGCATAGCATTAAATTCTTGCGACTCTTCGGGAGGTAGATCAACGGTAAGAATACCATCAACACCCACCTCTTCTGATAATTTTGCAACTTTTTCATATCCCATAATTTCAATTGGATTACAATAACCCATCAACACCACAGGCGTCGTTGTATTTTTGATCCTGAACTTTTTGACCATGCTAAACACATCCGTCAATGAAACCTGATGCTTCAAAGCACGCTCGCTGGAATATTGAATAACTGGTCCATCAGCCATTGGATCTGAAAAAGGCACCCCCAATTCTAGAATGTCAGCACCACCTTCAACCAATGCATGCATGAATGAAACTGTGTAATCAGGATGTGGATCACCCGCGGTAATAAATGGAATTAAAGCGGTTCTATTATCGGCTTTCAGACCTTCAAATATATGTTTTATTCGACTCATAATTATTATTGTTTTAATTAAGGTTTATCAGGTATGACTAAGGGGTTAATAAGCGACACTAAGCCGTTATGTCCTTGTCTATTCCTTGTCGCGCAGCAACGGTATGCATATCTTTGTCTCCTCGACCGGATAGATTAACGACGATGTTTTGATCTTGAGGCATTTGTTTGGCCAGTTTGGCCGCATAGGCCAACGCATGACTGCTTTCCAATGCTGGAATTATTCCTTCTATACGAGTCAGATCATAAAAAGCAGCCAGTGCTTCGTCATCAGTTATCGGGACATACTGAGCACGTCCAATATCTTTCAACCAGGCATGTTCAGGCCCTACACCTGGGTAATCCAGGCCTGCCGAGATGGAATGAGTCTCAATAATCTGACCATCATTGTCTTCGATCAGATATGTTCGATTTCCATGCAGCACACCCGGTTTTCCGGCATAAAGAGAAGCAGAATGGCGACCTGTTTCAATCCCATCTCCCGCTGCTTCGACACCGTACATAGCAACGGACTCATCATAAATAAATGGATGAAAAAGACCTATGGCATTTGATCCACCACCGACGCATGCAACCAACGCGTCCGGCAGTCGACCCGTTGCTTCAATACACTGTTCTTTTGCTTCGCGGCCGATAATGGCCTGGAAATCTCGAACCATGGCCGGGTAAGGATGCGGACCAGCTACAGTTCCAATAATATAAAAAGTATCATCAACATTAGCCACCCAATCTCGCATCGCTTCATTAAGTGCATCTTTGAGCGTTTTTGCGCCGGATTCGACGGGTACAACGGTCGCACCCAGTAATTTCATTCGATAGACATTCGTTGCCTGCCGATCAACATCAACAGAACCCATGTAAACGATGCACTCAATTCCTAACCTCGCGGCAATCGTTGCCGTTGCAACCCCGTGTTGACCTGCACCTGTTTCAGCAATGATCCGCGTCTTGCCCATTCGTTTAGCCAGAAGTGCCTGACCAATCGTGTTATTGATCTTATGTGCGCCGGTGTGATTTAAATCCTCACGCTTTAAATAAATCTTTGCACCACCGAGCTCCCTGCTCCAGCGTTTTGCTAAATAGAGCGGCGAAGGTCTACCCACATAATGCTTCAGATCTTCATCGAATTCTTTTAAAAAATCCGGATCTTTTATATATTTTTCATAAGCCTCTTGAAGCTCCGTAACCGGCTCCATAAGTGTCTCAGAAATAAACTTCCCACCATACTCTCCAAAGTGACCTCGTTCATCGGGTAACGTTTGGGTGCTATCTACAGCCATTGCTTACTCCATTCATAAAAACATTCATTTTTTTAGTATCTTTAATTCCCTTACTTTGTTCGATACCACCACTCACATCAACTGCGTAAGGTTTTACATTTTTGATCGCTGTCGAGACATTATCAGGACTCAGCCCACCTGCCAAGATAATTGGTAAAGAAAGATCTTCCGGAATAATAGACCAATCAAATGACTTACCTGTTCCGCCATACATCGTTTTATCGTACGCATCGAGTAATAGACCTTGAGCGTTCTGGAACTGTTGGGAAAGTTGTTGAAGATCGGTTTCCGCTTGCACACGTACCGCTTTAATAAAAGGTCGATCGTATTGCTCACAATCTTCAGGGGATTCATCACCATGAAACTGTAAAACATTCAGACCAACTTCTGTTGAAATTTGATCAATTTCTGCACGATCAGAATTCACAAATAATCCAACCTTTGTAATGAATGGCGGTAAATTATCAACGATCAATTTTGCTTGTTTGATTGAAACAGCTCTTGGACTTTTCGCATAAAAAACCAGACCAATAGCATCGACACCGATCGCCGCTGCATGTAAAGCATCTTCAACACGCGTAATTCCGCAAAATTTGACGCGGGTTCTTATTAACAAGGAATTCTGATCCATGGCCACGGTAATGTGATTTAAATAAAGCGGGATTGTACATCAAAAAACGCAGTGATTTAGCTGGGAATTTGATCTTTTCCAGATCTAAAATAAAGCTGGTAAAACCTCAATAGTTTGTATTATGTCATGCTTAGGAAAATATTCCTGTGTTGCTCTACCGATGTACATATATGGCCCATTCCACTTGCAAGACATTTTGATCTGATATGTATCAATCCCGCGCTTTACGCGGCCTGCCTTTCGGCTTCGGTATCACTCGACGTTCAGTCAAACGGGCAATCTTTTCCTTAAAACGATCACTCCCCAACACCCAGGCCTTATTGGTCGATTCGCGTATCGCTTCTAAATCCTTCTTTGCCACCTGTGCGCGAAACAATTGTCGGTAGGCACGTTGTTGAAGTGCGGCACTTCGGCCTAAGGCTTTATAAATAGTA
>JBGCGE010000075.1:0-8355 GCA_045110495.1 Gammaproteobacteria bacterium | reverse complement strand
CTGGTCGCAAAGACGGCTTTTTTGAATTGAAATTTAATACTTCAATTGATCAAGTCATGGAGGCGATTGGTCATATTCCATTACCTCCCTATATTGATAGAGAAGATTCGGAATTCGATCACGAACGTTATCAAACCGTTTTTGCTAAACAAGCCGGGGCGGTTGCGGCTCCCACTGCAGGTTTGCATTTTGATCAAAACTTGTTGGATCAATTAGAACAAAAGGGCGTTCAATTTGCGCAAGTGACTTTGCATGTAGGCGCAGGAACTTTCCAGCCGATGCGCGTTGACGACATTAATGATCATAAAATGCATTCTGAACGGATAGAAGTTTCGCAAACCGTTTGTGATCAGATCAAGAAAACTCGTGAGCAAGGTGGGCGTGTGATTGCGCTTGGAACAACAACGGTCAGGGCTTTGGAGTCAGCAAGCATCAATGGAACTATCGAATCATACTCTGGTGAAACTTCAATATTCATCTATCCCGGTTATGAATTTAAAAGCGTTGATGCGATGATCACCAACTTTCATTTACCCGAGTCGACATTGTTGATGCTGGTTTGTGCCTTTGCCGGACAACAACAAATGATCAATGCGTATCAACATGCGGTCGATCAAAAATACCGTTTTTTTAGTTATGGCGATGCCATGTTTATTTATTAGTAAAAGAATTGCGACTCCGATTATGAGATCCTTCACTATCGTTCAGGATGACGGTTTAAAAATAAGATAGGTGTCATCCTGACGTCAGGAAGGATCTCACAGTCGAAGCAATAAAACTGTAAGCCGAAATTATTTTAAATATTATTCCAAAAAAACAAATTTAGCTTGCTTTTAAAGACAAAAAAATAGAAAAGCATAAATATGAAATTCGATCTAATCACAAATGACGAAGCCGCTCGACGCGGCACGATAAGTTTTCCTCGCGGTGACATTCCAACACCCACTTTCATGCCAGTTGGAACCTACGGCACCGTTAAAGCGATGACGCCAGAAGAGCTGACCGGAATGGGTGCGAGCATTATTCTCGGCAATACGTTTCATTTAATGTTGCGGCCAGGCACCGACATCATTTCGCAACACGGTGATCTGCATGATTTTATGCACTGGCAAGGTCCTATTCTTACGGACTCAGGTGGCTTCCAAGTTTTCAGTTTAGGTGATCTTCGCAAAATAACCGAAGAAGGCGTCAAGTTTAGCTCGCCGGTAAATGGCGATAAGATCTTTTTGTCACCGGAAGATTCCATCGATGTACAACATAAACTCGGCTCTGACATCATCATGGCGTTTGATGAATGTACGCCTTTTCCGGCAACACATGAGCAAGCAAAAGAATCGATGGAATTATCGATGCGCTGGGCGGCTCGTTGTAAAACTGCGCATGCAAAAGATCATCATAATAATGACGCCGCACTGTTTGGAATTTTGCAGGGTGGCATGTATGAGGATTTACGCGATCAATCTTTTAATAAACTTACCGAGATCGGTTTTGATGGTTATGCCATCGGCGGATTATCTGTCGGTGAACCGAAAGATGAAATGCTCAAAGTACTGACTCATATCACTCCAAAAATGCCAACAGACAAACCGCGGTATTTAATGGGCGTTGGAACACCGGAAGATTTAGTGGAAGCGGTTCGTCGTGGAATCGATATGTTTGATTGTGTGATGCCGACACGTAATGCGCGTAATGGCCATTTGTTTACATCAACGGGCGTGGTACGGATCAGAAATAGTCCGAATAAAAAAGATACTAATCCAGTTGATCAAAACTGTGACTGCTATACCTGTAAAAACTATTCGCGTGCTTACTTGCATCACCTGGATAAAACGCAGGAAATTCTTGGTTCGCGCCTGAATACAATCCACAATCTGCACTATTATCAATCTTTAATGCAAGGCTTGAGAAACGCGATCGAAGCCCATACCTTGGAAAACTACATAACCGAGTTTTATGCTAAACAAGGTACTCAACGTCCGCCTGTGTCATAATATCGCGATCAATTGAGTCAATAAGTAGAATAATTAAGTAGAACAAAAACAAAGAGAGGAACAACTATGGATTTCTTTATTTCAAATGCAATGGCTGGAGCGACTGGTGGCGCAGCTGCAACACCTGGTATCGCCGAATTTTTACCTTTAATTTTATTGTTTGTGATCTTTTATTTCATGCTGATCCGTCCACAAATGAAACGGGCTAAAGAACACAAAAACCTGGTGGGAAGTCTGGAAAAAGGCGATGAAGTCATCACAAATGGCGGCTTGCTTGGCAAAATCACAGACTTGGGTGAAAACTTTATTTCTATCGAAATCGCATCAGGCACCGAAGTTAAACTTCAGCGAACTGCCATCACTGCGGTTATGCCGAAAGGAACGATCAAAACTCTTTAAAATACTTTCTGGAAGAAACAAGAATGAACCAGTATCCAATATGGAAATACCTTCTGATCATCACCGTTTTGATCGTCGGTACACTTTACGCGCTGCCTAATTTGTATGGCACTGATCCTTCAATTCAAGTAACACCGGGACGAAATGCAGATCTGACTCAAAGCACCATTGATTCTGTCAGCGAAGCTTTAACCGCCGCTGGCGTTGAATCAAAATCGATGGAGGAAAATGCGCGTGGCTTTATGCTGCGCTTTAATGACACGGAAACACAATCCAGTGCGCAAGAAATAATCCAGACAACGTTGGGAGATAACTATACATCTGCTTTGAATCTGGAACCGGCAACGCCTGAGTGGCTGAAAGATTTCGGTGCAGAACCGATGAACCTTGGTTTAGATCTACGCGGTGGTGTTCACATCTTAATGGAAGTTGATATGGCGAGTGTCACCAAAGATAAAGAAGAAAGCTTTGTTTCTGAGTTGCGCACCAAACTGCGTGAAAGTGATATCCGTTATAAAACTATTAGTCGAAAACCCGAAGGTGGCATTTTACTCCGTTGCAAAGATGAAACGATTCAAACAGCAGCAAATGATTTGATTCGGGATGAATTCCCCGATCTCGAAAGAGTTATCTCTGAAAAAGACGATCTGTTTTTGATCGATATGGCTCAGTCAGAAAACTCACTTCGAGAAACAAAAAGATATGCCGTACAACAAAATATCACCACATTAAGAAACCGGGTGAACGAACTTGGTGTTGCGGAACCGGTCATTCAACAACAAGGACTGGAACGGATTATTATTCAACTGCCGGGCGTACAAGATCCATCTAAGATCAAAGAGATTCTTAGTGCTACTGCGACACTTGAATTTCGTATGGTCGATGAAGAAGGCAATGTCGAAGAAGCATTACGCGGAAAAGTGCCGATTAGATCTAAATTGTATAAATCCCGCGATGGCCGTGACTTCTTGTTGGACAAACAAGTCATGCTAAGAGGCGACTGTATCGTCAATGCTTCTTCCGGTCTGGAGCAACAAACCGGATCACCCGCAGTATTCCTCACTTTAGATGGTAAATGCGTTACTCCATTCAGCCGGGCAACACGTAAAGAAATTGGTCATCTGCAAGCGGTTGTTTTTATCGAGAGCAAACGAGAAACTTATGAAGAAAATGGCGAGCTGAAAAAGCGCTCTCGAAAAGTTGAAGAAATTATTAATGTGGCAACCATTCGAGATGAGCTTGGAAAGCGTTTCCAGATTTCTGGTTTGGACAGTACGGAAGAAGCACGTGATCTGGCATTACTACTTCGTGCAGGTGCACTCGTCGCTCCCATCGAAATCATCGAAGAACGCACCATTGGGCCGAGCTTAGGTAAAGACAATATCGATAAAGGTTTTATGTCGGTCAAAATTGGTTTTATTCTGGTTTTGATCTTTATGGCACTTTACTACAAAGTTTTTGGCCTGGTCGCAAATGTCGCACTGGCGGTTAATCTGGTTTTGATCGTCGCACTACTATCTCTATTACAAGCGACACTGACCTTGCCGGGTATTGCCGGTATTGTTTTAACGGTTGGTATGGCAGTGGATGCAAACGTGTTGATCTTTGAACGTATTCGAGAAGAATTACGCAACGGTAGCTCGTCACAAACAAGTATTGAAGCCGGCTATGCAAAAGCATTCTCAACCATTATTGATGCAAACATCACAACCTTGATCGCCGCTGCCGTGCTTTATGGTTTTGGAACCGGCCCAATTAAAGGCTTCGCCGTGACACTGGCACTTGGAATTCTTACCTCTATGTTCACCGCAATCATTGGATCGCGAGCATTGGTCAATTTGATCTACGGTGGCAAAAAAGACGTAAAACTAGCTATATAAGGCCACCCAGTTTAAGGACAAAATATTATGAAAATTTTCGATAAAACGCCTGATTTTGATTTCATGAGCAAGCGTAGGCTTGCGATGATGTTTTCCATCGCATTACTGATTATTTCGATTGCTGCCCTCGCGATACGCGGCCTTAATTTCGGGATCGATTTTACCGGCGGAACATTGATCGAACTAGGCTATGAGGAGGATGCAAATCTCGATGAGATCAGAACGTCACTTGAGGAGTCACAGCTAGGCCAGGCTGTCGTACAGCATTTTGGTAACAACAAAAATGTACTTATTAGAATCGCGCCAACCGAAGGTTTAAATAGCGCAGATGTTAGCGACAATGTTGTTAAGGTACTTAAAGGCGCAGACTTACGCCGTGTTGAATTTGTTGGGCCACAGTTTGGTGAAGAACTCACCAATGACGGTGGGATTGCAATGTTACTCGCGTTGTTTTGTATTTTGCTCTATGTGTCTCTGCGTTTTGAAAAACGTTTTGCAGTGGGCTCCGTTGCTGCCTTGTTCCATGATGTCATCATCGTCCTTGGTTTTTTTGCATTGACCCAGATCAAATTTGAACAATCGGTACTTGCGGCAATACTCGCGGTAATCGGTTACTCACTCAACGATACCATTGTTGTTTTTGATCGGATTCGTGAAAACTTTCTCAAGGTGCGTAAAAAAGATACTGAAGAGATAATGAATATTTCTCTGAATCAGACATTGACAAGAACGGTGATCACTTCCTTCACAACCTTGCTTGTGTTGATCGCTTTATACCTTTTAGGTGGAGAGGTGATCAAACCTTTTGCCCTGGCATTAATTATTGGTGTTGTGATCGGAACCTACTCATCAATGTATGTCGCGAGTACTACCGCGCTAGCACTTGGTGTCAGTAAAGAAGATTTGATGCCAGTTGAAAAAGAAGGTGCTGAAGCTGATGGTAGTATGCCATGACAGAGAAAGTGAAGTTAACTAAGTTCCTTTTTAATCTTATCTGCCACTCGAAATGAATTAGCGTAAATCGTCCATGTGTACGGAACGCTGCCACCTGTGGGCATAAAACTTCCGTCAGTTACATAAAGATTCTCTACATCATGTGCTCGGCAATCAGCATTTAGTACTGTTGTTTCTGGATCATTTCCAAAACGACATCCACCAGCAACCAGATTGGGTGGAGGGTAGGTGCTGACATTTGATCGGATATTTTTCCCGCCTAAACTTTCCAGTACTTCTTTTGCTTTGTCGTCTAGCTGATGTGAAGGGCGCAAGTTTCCACCATGATATCCAATCCGCACATTTGCGACCGGCGAACCCCATTTGTCTTTGATTTTTGGATCTAACGTCACGTAGCAATTATCGTTCGGCAGCCAATCACAAAAGGTTTCAAATTTGAGATATCGGGAATCGGTAAAATGCGATTTGATCCGACTCTTTAATTCTTCTCCCCAAACCAGGCCACCTTCACCCCATTTTTGTTGATTGGCTTGCGAGATGGGGTTTGGATGCGTGAACAAGAATTCGATCGTTCCGCCTTTAACTATTTGATCAGCTTTTTGATCTTTGTAGGTATACCAATCTTGTAAAGCGCGATTAATAAATGGACCACGAACTTTTAAAGCTTCTGCATCAGCTTCACTTAGATCAGCGTAATCAAGATCACATTGACCTGAGCCACCGGAAGAAAATAATAGATTTTTGCCAAGTTGGCCGCTGGAATTAGCTAACCCGTCTGGATGTTTTTTTCCTGTTGAAGACAATAACAAGCGTGATGTTTCGATGGCATGACAGGCAACAACATAAATCTTTGCATCTACTTTTTTTGTTTGATCTTCAGCATCATAATAGTGGACAGAACTGACTTTTCCACTTTGATCGCTTTCGAGCTTATATACTTTTGAGTGAGGGCGGACTTCGCATTTTCCCGTCGCAATCGCTTCATTCAATAACGCTGCACGCGAGCTGCCTTTTGCGCCGGTGGCACAACCGTAACTGCCACAATAATCAGAATAAGAACAACCATTTCGCTCACCGACAGGTTTTGGTAAAACAGCTCTTGGAACGGGCATTGGGTGATAACCTAGATCTGTGCAATGCTTGTCTATCCAACTTGAAATTGGATGTTCCAGAGTTGGTTGATAGGGGAAATCTTTTGTAGATCGCGGTTCCTGATTTGGATGATCAACGACCTGACCAGAAACACCGACAACCTGCTCGACTTTTGCATAATAAGGTTCTAAATCATCATAGCTAATTGGCCAATCGACCGTCGCCGCGCCTTTAATCGGGCCAAACTCTGAAGCCAGTCGAAAATCAACCGGCTTAAGTCGATGGAAAAAACCACTCATAAAGTTGGACGCACCTCCAACACAATTTCCATTCCAGAATGTCCAGTTTGATTCTGATGTTGGCTCCCCTTCCCAGACACCATCGTTGTTTCGTTCTTCGATTACGTGCTGTTCGTCTTTCAGATCAGGCGTGTAAGATTGTCGCAGACAACAAGCCAGTTCATCTTTGAAGAAATCTTTTTCGGTAAACCACGGGCCTTTTTCCAAAACTAAAACTGAATAGCCAGCCTCGGCCAACGTTAACGCAACTGGGCCGCCGCCAGCACCTGACCCGATGATACAAACGTCGTAATCTTTCATAGTTTCAAATAAGTTTTGTCTTTAGTCGGTCGCGGATAGCCGACATGATGTGATAACCATTTCCAACCAGAACCATCTGGATTACCACCGTATATCGGATCGGTTAATAATGCTTCAAGAACATAGTAAATTACCAGGGATAGCCAACGTTGTCCTTCTTTGCTCTTTTCTATCTGGCGTAAAACCGCTTCGCGTTTTTGATCATCTAAATTCACGAATTTTTCTTTTTGCGTTCTGACCGCCATGTCGTTTAACCACTCCACGCCTTTGATGACAAAATCGGATTCTTTTTCCGGAGTGAACGGACTGGCTAGTTCTCTTTTTAAATAAAGTGTTGCGTGGATATCTTTTGCGCCTGGCGCATCATCAGTATGGGGAAATAGATGCTCTTGCAGTTCAAAAAATGTCCACCAGGGATCTTCTCGCCATTCGGTGGTTGTTATTGTTTCTGATTTTGTTTGATCTGCTTTAAGTTGAGTAGGCATTAGCGCAGCCAATGCGAATGCAGCCGACGCTCGTTTTAGAAATTCACGCCGATCAATTCCAGATTGCTTCCAGCTTTGACAAGCTGAAATCAACTCCTTTTGCCAGTTTGTAAACGCTTGCTCAGTTTCTCTTTCTCTACGGATCGACATAAATAGATTTTAGCCTTGTTTGCATTTTGTAGCCACGGTAATCCGACCAACAATAATGACCTTAGTTTCCAGATGAGTATTGATCATCCATTTATTCTACATTTAGGTCGACAATTTTTTCAGCACATACGAAACAGCAGCCATTCCAAAAGCAGCTGTCACTGTCATTGCGGATCCAAAACCCCCTTCACAATTGAGTCCGCTCGCATTTGCGTTGTCCGGTTTTTGAGCACAGATTTCACCATCAGATGTGGGATAAACAAGCTGTTCTTCGGAATAGACACACGCGATATAAAATCGGCGTTTTAAGTTTCGCGAAAAGCCATATTCTTGCCTTAACAATTTACGGACTTGGGAAAGCAGACCATCATGCTTAGTTTTGCTGAGATCTGAGATTTTGACCTTTGTTGGATCAACTTGACCACCGGCTCCCCCAATCGTGATCAATTTGTATTTATTACTCCTACAGTAAGCGATGAGTGCTGCCTTGGTGCGAAAGTTGTCAATGCAGTCAATTATAAAATCATATTTCTGATCAACCATTTCTGGAATATTTTCAATAGTAACAAAATCTTCAATTTCATTGACTTTGCATTGTGGGTTGATCAAAAAAATTCGTTCTCGCATGGCGGTGATTTTTGCTTTTCCAAATTCACCATCAACAGCATGGATCTGACGATTTACATTGGATTCCGCCACATTATCTAAATCGATTAAAGTAATCTCACCGATTCCGCTGCGAGCTAGTGCTTCAGCTGCCCACGAACCAACGCCACCAACACCTATTACGCACACATGCGATTGG
>JBGCGE010000074.1:0-5349 GCA_045110495.1 Gammaproteobacteria bacterium | reverse complement strand
CAGGAACATGTACTTACTGGAATTATTTCACTACAGTTTGAAGATATGATTAGCCAATTATTGACGCATACTCGCAAACGCTTTGGTGCACTAGAGGAGTTTGTACTGGACATGGCCAATGTACATAATAAAGAGGGCATTGATGATTATGAGCAAAGAGTGATTCAGGCAACGACCGCACTTGATTCATTGATCGAGCAAAATCGAATCGTTTTTGATCAACTTGAGAAAAAGGCAGTCAATCAGGAATCTATGACGACGGGAGAAGTCGATCTTTTTTAAAGTTGCTACTGACAAGTTTTTTTAAAGTAGTATGCTTTTTTGGAGTAGCTCAAAAGCTAAGATCTATAACCACCTTAGAAAGCAAAAAAGAGTTGTTCGTGATTTTTTATCTGAGTAGTAGAGAGAAAAGACGCAAACATTCTCTCAAGAAATATCAAATGTGCTAGAAAGCTTCTTCTCAACTGGCAAGTTCTTCAATTCCACATAATCAGGTAGTCCATTTTTGTAGGGTGGATAATCTTCACCTTCGATCAAGGGTTGCAGATATTGACGACAAGCATCAGTAATCCCAAAGCCATCTTCTGAAATATATTCTTCTGGCATCATTTTTTCGACATTAGCAACATCAGCTAACGGCGCTTCCCCTATCTGCCACTGGTAAGGTTGATCAGACGTTCTGACGATAGTCGGCATGACCGCATTTTTTCCATCCAAGGCAAATTCTACTGCTGCGCGTCCTAATGCATAGGCTTGATCTACATCTGTTTTAGAAGCGATGTGACGAGCAGATCGCTGTAAATAATCTGCTACGGCCCAATGATATTTATAACCGTGCGCATCTTTAATGATCTGGGCAATAACAGGCGCAACTCCTCCGAGCTGAGCGTGACCAAACGCGTCCGTACCACCAGCTTCTGACATAAATTTGCCATCAGCATTTTGGAGCCCTTCAGAAACAACAATTGCGCAATAACCGTATTTCTCTACACACACTTTTACTCGCGCAAGAAATTTCACTTGATCAAAGACGACTTCAGGGAAGAGAATGATGTGTGGCGAGTCGCCTTCTTTCTCGGCGGCCAACGCACCAGCTGCAGCGATCCAACCTGCATGACGACCCATAACTTCCATCACGAACACTTTGGTTGATGTTTTGGCCATTGAAGCAACATCAAAACCGGCTTCACGGATAGAAACCGCAACATATTTTGCAACGGATCCAAAGCCTGGGCAGTTGTCAGTTATCGGCAGATCATTATCGACGGTTTTAGGGACACCAATGCACGTGATCGGATAACCAAGTTTCTCACTCATGACCGCCATTTTGTGAGAAGTATCTTGCGAGTCACCCCCACCATTGTAAAAAAAATAACCAATATCATGCGCTTTTAATACTTCAATAATCCGTTCGTACTCTTCTGTCCCCTGGTCGGTTGGTTTTAATTTGTGGCGACACGAACCAAACGCGCCTGAAGGTGTGTGCCGAAGCGCCTGGATATCCTCATCCGATTCATGAGAAGTGTCGATCAAATCCTCTGTTAAAGCGCCAATGATGCCATTCCGCCCCGCGTATACTTTTCCGATCTTGTCACTATTTTCGCGTGCAGCCTGGATTAAGCCACAGGCTGAAGCATTAATAACTGCGGTAACACCGCCGGATTGAGCATAAAACGCATTTCTTTTGGTCATACTGTAAGATCCTTTCATATCTAATTTGAGTAACTAATCTATGCGATTTTACCTTGCATTGCGAATGAGTGAAAATAAGAGGTGTTAACAATTGGAAGCTGCGAACAAATTTTAATATTAAGTGTCATACCTATCTCATAATGACGGATTAAGCTTTGAATAAACTACTAACAACATCACTGGGTTTCTTAATTGCAATTTTCACTTTAATGGCTGCTGCGATTGAGTTGCCGGATATTGGAGATTCTTCAGCAACGATTATTTCGCCTGAAAAGGAGCGTCAGCTGGGAGCGGGGTTTCTAAGGCGGCTACAAGGATATGGAGCTGTTTTGGAAGATCTGGAAACTCAGGAATACCTTCAGGCAATAGGTCGTAGGTTAGTTCTGAACAGTGATGGCGCTGGACAAGAATATACTTTCTTCACAATTGCTGCATCGGATATAAATGCCTTTGCTGCACCAGGTGGATTTATAGGGGTTAATGCGGGTTTAATTTTAAATGCTAATAATGAAAGTGAACTTGCAGGTGTTCTTGCGCACGAGATTTCACATGTGACTCAACGGCATATGGCGAGAAGTTTTGAACAAGCCAGCCAAATGAGTTTGCCGATTGCCGTTGCTATGATTGGGTCTTTATTAGTGGGCATAGCAAACCCAAATGCAGGATTAGCAGCCTTGACAGCCGTTCAAGCAGGCAGTGCTCAGTATCAAATTAACTTTACGCGTGCGAATGAGCAAGAAGCTGATCGCGTTGGAATGGCTTTGTTGTATCGAGCAGAATTTGATCCAACAGGGATGCCCGATTTTTTTGAACGATTGCAAAAAGCAAATCGTTTAACCGATCCTAAGTTTTATCCTGAATATCTTCGTTCTCACCCCGTGACGGCTTCGCGTATTGCAGATTCTCAAAATCGACTGAAACTCTTTCCGCCACGTAACCATAAAGATAGTAAAGCTTTTTTACTTGCAAGAGCAAGAATTCGAGTAATGGTTGCAAAAAGTCCAAGACAGGCTGTAAAGATTTTTGAGACTGCATTAAAAGAAGGCAGTTACACTTCAAAAGATGCAACCAGTTATGGCTATGCTTTAGCGTTAGGTCGTGATGGAAAATTTAAAAAAGCTCGCCACCAATTGCAAGTGTTGTTGAAAAAAGAGAAAGATAACCTCAGTTACTTACTAGCTCTTGCTGAATTGGAAAGTGAGTCGGGTGATTATAAAAAAGGTTTGGAGATTTATGCTCAATTGAATAAATTGTATCCAAGCTATAAACCAGTTGTGATGAAATTTACTGAAACCTTATTACAGGCAAATCAGATCCAGGCGGCTAAAGCAATATTATTGGACTTTGGAATTCAACACGGCGCTGATCGAAAGTATTACGAGCTTTTAGCTGAGGCAGAAGGTCGATCAGGATCAATAGTTGATTCACACCTAGCCTTAGCCGAGTACCATTATCTTAGCGGTGATACGCAACTTGCGAGTGATCAATTAACGTATGCGGAGAGGTCAAAAAACCTCGACTATTACTACAAGCAAAGAATACAAACTCGATTAGAGCAGTTTGAAAAAGAATTAGAGGAAGAGGCTGCCTTAACAGAATGAAAACTCGCCGTGACTTTTTCCGATCAGTAAGTACTTATGTAGTTCTTTTGAAAATGGGTTTGCTCTTCCCTCTAAAAGTTTTTGCTCAATGGCCAAAAGCGGCATTTGAAAAAGAAACTCATACAGAAGTGTTGAAGGAATTATTCGGTGAGCGCTCGATCAAAAAAACTGACAAAATTGTGATCGACATGCCATCCGCCGCAGAAAATGGTGCAATCGTTCCTGTTACGATCAAAACCGATATCGATAATGTAAAAACGATTAGTCTTCTTGCAGAAAAAAATCCGATCGCTTTATTGGCTCAGTTTTCGTTTCAAGGCAAAGGTAGAGGCGACTTCATACGTACCAGAATCAAATTGGCCAAATCCTCAAATTTATTTGTTGTCGTCGAAACTCATGATCAAATATGCATTAATCAAAAACATATTGAAGTCTTGAAAGGTGGTTGCGACTAGCAAAGTCATGAGCATTAAAATCCGCACAAGAACTGAAAATGGCTTAACAACAGTCGGTGTTATTATTCGCCATTCTATGGAAACTGGAAGACGTCAGGATCCTCAAACAAAAAGAATCTTACCGATTCATCATATTCGCGAAGTAAGCTGCAAAGTGAATGACGAACTAGTGATGAGCGCTTACGTCGGAACCGGTATATCAACCAACCCTTTTTTCTCATTTCATATAGAAGATACACGTCCCGGTGATGTTCTGGCCTTAACGTGGCTGGATAATCTCGGAAACTCTGACACGATCAATACTGCGATCAAATAATCCACAGAATCTCACAACCTACCCACTTGCCGAAATGCGCAATTTACCTTAGCCTCGTTGGTAATAAATAAATCAGGTGCTTTTAGATGCAAAAATATATTGGAACAGGCATAGGACTTTTCATATTGCTCATGTTGGCTTTAATGTTTTACTGGGATACAGAACCAGATTCGTTTGATGTAAGTGAAGCGGTAACGGCGCGTCTTGGAGTTGATAATCAAGAAAAAGTGGTTACTGGCTATACAACGACTTCGACATTGATCGAAGTCACTGAAACTCTGCTCAATAAACGTGGTGGATATTTAAGTAATGACATCATGCCACCCAGTCTTTTTATGGACAATATTCCCAACTGGGAATTTGGTGTGTTAGTGCAAGTGCGTGATATGGCGCGAGTGCTGCGAAATGATCTTAGCCGTTCACAAACAACTTCGACCGAAGATAAAGATCTAATGAACGCAGAGCCACAACTACATTTTGATAGTGAATCATGGATGTTACCCGCCACAGAAACGGAATATAAAAGTGGCCTTAAATCACTAAAGAAATATCTGTCACGCTTGCAGGACTCAGTTGATCAAGACGCACAATTTTATGCACGTTCAGACAATTTGCGTGAATGGTTGTCCCTGGTGGAAAAACGTCTTGGAAGCTTGTCACAACGGTTAAGTGCAAGTGTTGGTCAAGTTCGCATCAATACCGACCTGCAAGGTGATTCTGATGCCACACAGGCAACGCCGTCTGAAACGATTCAAGAGATCAAAACGCCATGGTTAGAAATTGATGATGTTTTTTATGAAGCGCGTGGCACTGCATGGGCGTTAGCGCATTTAATGCACGCAATGGCAATAGATTTTGATCAGGTTTTGAAAAAGAAGAATGCAGTGATCAGCATGCGACAAATTATTCGTGAGCTAGAAGCGACTCAGGAATTTATCTGGAGTCCAATGATACTCAATGGAACTGGCTTTGGTTTTACTGCTAATCATTCTTTAGTGATGGGATCATATATTTCACGAGCCAACGCCGCCATCATCGATCTAAGAGATTTATTGAAACAAGGGTGAGGAAAAACTAATGTCCAGTGGACATTAGTTTTTCCGAACGCCCGACATGGATGTCGGGCTGGAGAGATCCACCAGGGATGGTTACAAATAAGAAAAGTAAATTAAAAAATATTTTTAGAAGAATATGTCCAGTGGACATTAGTTTTTCCGAACGCCCGACATGGATGTCGGGCTGGAGAGATCCACCAGGGATGGTTACAAATAAGAAAAGTAAATTA
>JBGCGE010000073.1:0-13789 GCA_045110495.1 Gammaproteobacteria bacterium | reverse complement strand
AGGTAATAAAGTCAACAGTGCATTGGATAATGCACAGTCTTTCTTTGCTGCCAGCGCAAACAATAATCGTGCAGACGCACTTGCGGCGAGAAAAGATGGTCTTGGCCAGGCGGTATCGGTTGTAAATGCGGCTGACAATGGTATCAAGGCGATCAATTCATTGATTGATCAAGCCAAAGGTATTCTTGCGACCGCCTCAGGAACAACATGTACAACCGCGTCTAAAACAGCGGATGACGCAGATCTGGCTAGTCAGTTCAATGAAATCATTTCCCAGATAGATAAATTAGTTGATGACTCGGGTTATCAGGGATCTAATTTGCTGAAGTCGGATAATCTGGTTGTTAACTTTAACGAAGATGCGTCGAATAAGACTACTATTGCGGGTTTTGATGCAACATCGACGGGGCTAAGTTTACTTGCGGCGAATACAACTGTTGGTACTGGAACCGATCTACAAAGTGCAACCAAGATTGATGCGGCAGTGGCTAAACTAGATGCCGCTAAATTGACGTTGGAATCTAAAACAACCACCTTGTCGGGTAACCTGGGTATTATCAATGCACGTCAGGAATTCACTGACAACATGATCAATACGTTGAAAACCGGTGCGGATAAATTGACCTTAGCAGATACAAATGAAGAGGGTGCCAACATGCTGGCACTCCAAACCCGTCAACAATTGGGTGTTATTTCATTGAGTCTGGCTAATCAGTCTAATCAGTCCGTATTGAGGTTGTTCTAAGAAGTATCTTTTATGATTATTAACTAACCGATTCCAGATCGGGTTTTAATATTCGAAATAGTGAGGGATGGGGGCTGATACTTAGGTATTGGCCCTTGTCCATTCTCAAGGAGGAGAACACTATGAATCAACTAAGTGAAGGGCCTGCGGTGGCTTCAACTGCTGCAGCAAAAGTTAAGCTTCCAACATTTTCTCAGTTAGGAGATATTGGAGGAAATAAAGCTACAAAAAGTAGTGATCAAAATCAGGTGTCGAGAGCATCACCAGCAATTTCGCAAGGTGAAGTTAAATTGACATCTGGAGATGATCGTTTCATTAATCAACAAATACGTAATGAAAAATTCAGCGAGGCGGCAACAACTTTCCGCGAGAAAGGGAAGTTTTTAGGCGCTGTTGGCGATCAATTGGATAAAAAAGATAAGGAAATCCAACAGTATGAAAAGCAATACCCACCTTTCCAAAACCAGAGTTCTGAACGAGTTGAGTTCATAAACTCTATAAAATCACTTAAAAATCAAGTTGATAAGTTGACATTGGTAAAGGACTACAAAGATATCACATCCATTACAAATGATTCAGAAAATGAACAAGGGGGCGCTAATCAGCAAGATAAAATTGGCCTGAAGATTGCTTCTATCAACCCCAGGACACCTGATGAAGATGTGATTCAAGTTGGTCGAGATGTGACCTTAGCAGGTCAGAAGTCACTTGATGGTCAGTATCAAGAGCTAAAAGCGACTCTCGAACGAGTGTCTAGTGAAATTACATCACAGGGTAGGAGTACGGGTACAGAAGTATTTACAAGTGAGCAACAAGCGACGCAAAAAAGTGATGAAGTAAAGCAGATTTTATCTTCATTACCCGCTGAAAATCTCGGCGGTACAAAAGGTCATAATATATTGGAGTCATTAGTATAAATGCCATTAAAGATAGCTTTGAAGCCAAAAGAGAAACTTTTTATTGGTGGAGCCGTACTCATGAACGGGGAGAGTTCAACAGAATTTATGGTATTAAATTCTGTGACGATTCTTCGTGAAAAAGACATCCTGACGGAAGAAACTGCAACATCCCCATGCAGATGTATTTATTTAACGATACAACTTATGTACATGGATGAGCGCGAGAATTTAAGCGAACACCATAAGAATTATTGGTCGCTTGTTAAGGATGTAGTAGAGGCAGCACCCAGTTTTGAGTCATTAATCAGTGATATCAGTGAGTTAATACTGGTTGATAATTATTATAAGGCATTAAAACTGGCAAAAAAACTAATTAATAAGGAAACAGAGGTTATAGGATATGCAGAAATCAGCCGCGAATGCGTATAACACAGTTAGCAAAGCGTCGATGTCACCACGCCAGTTGGAAGCTTCGATTTTAAATCGAGCAGCGGCCATGTTAAAGGCTGTACAAGATCGCTGGGATGCGACCGATCGAAACCAAAAATTGGATGAAGCGCTAAAATACAATCAGAAATTATGGAGTGTTTTTCAGGCAGATCTTGCTTCTGATGATAATCCTTTACCTAAAAAGTTACGCGAAGATATCCTCTCTTTGAGCCTATTTGTTGATCAAAGGACATTTGATCTAATGGCAAATCCTGAGCTTGAAAAAGTCTCAGTATTAATTAATATTAATCAAAATATTGCAGCTGGACTTAACACTACGCCAGCCAATGCTCAGCCAGAGTTAGAATCAGCTTGAGGTACTAATCCGTAAATGAAAGAGCTTAATGTATCGTTGTTTAGTTTTACTCTATAAATAAAAAATTTTTGTATTTGATACAAGACATGAAAGTGACAAATGTTTTAATAAAAACATGAGCGAGAATACTTTCTCAAAGGTTCTTGCTTTTGAAGACCGGTTTCCTGTCAGTGAAAAAAGGATGGAAGCATCTTTTTCACAGGATAAAATTCATGATCTAAATAGCACCGCTAAAGAAGTTCTAAATGCGATCATAACTATAGAACAATTAGGGTATGAGCAAACAAATTCTGACTCGAATAGTAATGCTTCAGAATTGTTCAGACTAGAGCAAAAGGTTGATTTTGTTACTGAGCTACTCGCAAGCTTGCTTCTTGAAAAGCAGAAACGGCCCGAAATAAAAAGTCTGAAAATGAGTGCGCGGCATCTTTGTTGGCAGCCAGATATTTCTCTTAAAAAAAATGAGTTTTGTACCGTATCTATTTATCTGAGCCAGAAATATCCCGCTGCATTAGAACTTCCCGTAGTTATTATAAATAGTAATTTGGAGAACTCTTCGGATCCTGAAACTGAAGCTAAAATATTACTCACGGATGAAAATGTAATGGATGACTTAACTCGTATGATCTTTCTTTATCATCGCAAACAAATCGCCCGTAATAGAACACAAAGTTAACAATCATTAACTCTACGACAGAATTTTGACCAGTAAAGGTTTAAGTGCTTTACTTACTAATAGTTGGGAGGGTTTTAATTTCTGTACATACAGTATAAAGAAATTGTTTTTGAAGCTTGTATAGTCATTTGTGGGAGTTATATCAAGCACCCCTGCACACACTCTATTTAATATATCTAATTATAAAAAAGGATTATCTAAGATGGCCAATGGCAGTGTACTTATCGTAGAAGACGATAAAGAACAACGAGAACACATCAAATCAGTTTTAGAATTTTTGGAATATTCACCCGTATATGCAGTTGATCATGAAAGTTGGGAGCAACACCTTGGTGGCAAAGATAGCGCTCAAATTTTACTGCTAGGTGGATGTACTGAAACGAAAACATTAATGGATGTTTTCAGGCAGATTAAAAAAGCAGATCCTTATCTACCTGTTGTATTGCTTATCGATAATGATAAAAACAAAACGAACTTTGAATTAGAAACAGGGATTCTTGCTAAAGCCAATATACCCTTAAGACAAAAACAACTCTCGGTAGTTTTGGAAAAAGTAAATACCTATCGCGAAAACAGACACGAAGATGGTGCTCCGAGATCACTAGAATTATTTCGATCTTTAGTCGGCAGCAGTAAAGGAATACAACGTGTACGCCGTATGATCGAAATGGTAGCGACTTCGGATGCTAATGTTTTGATCACAGGAGAATCAGGTTCAGGTAAAGAAGTTATCGCCAGACATGTTCATTATCATTCTCCACGAAAAAACAAGCCTTTCGTTCCAATCAATTGTGGTGCTATACCTCCTGATCTCTTAGAAAGTGAATTATTTGGTCATGAGAAAGGTGCATTTACTGGAGCGATAACAACTCGGCAAGGTCGTTTTGAAATTGCTGAAGGCGGAACATTATTTCTTGATGAAATCGGAGATATGAGCCAATCGATGCAAGTCAAGTTATTACGCGTACTACAAGAACGGATCTTCGAAAGAGTGGGCAGTAATAAATCGATCAAAGCGGACGTTCGTATAATTGCCGCGACGCATGTGAATTTAGAAGAAGCAATTGAAGAAGGTGATTTCCGAGAAGATCTATTTTATCGCTTAAATGTCTTTCCGATCGAAACACCACCATTGCGAGATAGAATTGAAGATCTACCATTATTGATCAATGATTTAACAGAGCGTCTTGAGCATGAAGGTAATGGAAGTATCAGCTTGTCACCAACAACGATTCAGTCTTTAAGTAAATATGGCTGGCCTGGAAATGTCCGTGAATTAGCTAACTTAATAGAACGACTATCTATTTTATATCCAAATGGAACGGTTGGTGTGACAGATCTTCCTGAAAAATATCAATCTCAGGAAGTGCTTGAAGATAGTGATCTGGAAGAAATAGATGAAGATACAATGGAAGACAATGGCATTATGCCGAGGCTACCACATGGTGGTATTGATCTAAAAGAGCATTTGACTAACCTTGAATTTAGCATGATAAAACAGGCGTTAGATGAGTCAAACTGGGTTGTTGCTCATGCAGCAAAACGTTTGCAATTGGGCCGCACAACGCTGGTTGAAAAGATGCGGAAATACAATATGCAGCGTCGAGATGAAGTGTCATCCGCTTGACATAAGTTTGACCCCAAAAAGCAGAAAAGCTGCTAAACCTTTGTAAGCTAAACATTAATATTGTTGGCATACTACTTGCTCATTCTGGTACATGAACCAGAGTGAGCAAATAGATGTGATCGATTTAGAAATAACCACTGATCGAAATTCCTCCAAAGACAATTTAAACGTTGTTACGACCTTAGATCGAACAGCTACCGATCTATCTTCACAACAAAAATCCAACAGTAGTCAAACTGATCTACTCGAAACCGAAATCTTAATTCGGCGCATGAGTAACCTTTTTGAAGCATTGCCTGGCGCAGTTGTGATGCTTGATGGGGAAGGTCGTGTTGTGCAATGTAATCCTGCGGCGAATGAACTGCTTGACGAACCTTTGAAAAATGAGTTTTGGCGAGATGTAGTCAATCGTGCTTTTTCACCGCGTTGGGATGATGGTCACGATATTTCCCTGGTCAACGGCCGCATTGTGAATATTTCGACCCAACCAATGATTGATGAACCTGGTCAAATTTTATTGATCAAAGATGTGACGGAAACGCATCAATTACAGCAACAGCTCAATCGTGCGAAACGTCTTTCTGCGAAAGGCGAAATGGCCGCTGCATTAGCGCATCAAATCCGCACCCCGTTAGCTTCAGCAATTCTTTATTTATCAAACCTCTCACATTCAAATCTTGATCATAACGATAGAGGAAAATTTACTAGAAAAGCATTACAACGACTTAATTATTTAGAAAAGCTAATCGAAGATATGTTGCTGTTTGCTCGCGGCGAAAATTTTGAACTACAACAATTTTCATTACTGAAATTGATCGAGCTTTTAACTGCCCAGGTTGAGGCGAACATCCAATCCAACGATATTAACCTGATTATTGATCCTGATATTTCAGATTGTTTAATACAGATTAATCCACAAGCGATGATTAGTATTTTAGAAAACCTGATCGACAATGCGGTACAAGCATCCGACGCTGGTGGTTCGATATTGATTACAACAAAAAAAGTGATCATGAATAACAAAAAAATGGTACGAATTTCGCTTGCTGATAATGGATCAGGCATTCCTGAAAATATTCGTGAAACATTGTTTGAACCTTTTGTCACGACACGAGCAAATGGAACAGGCTTGGGACTTTCTGTAGCTCAAGCGGTTGTTCGATCACATGGTGGTGGAATTATTGTTCGAGATGCTGCACCAAATGGAACTATATTTGATATTACTTTGCCGATTAATGGGGAAGAATCATGAAGCCAGTAGTACTTGTTGTTGAAGATGACCTCGATCTCAGAGAGGCGATCTGTGACACCTTACAATTAGGTGGTTATGAAACGCTCTCAGCAGAAAATGGACAAAAAGCACTGTTAATCATTGATGATGAACACGTTGATTTAGTGATCAGCGATGTACAAATGGATCAGATGGATGGACATACTTTACTGAAAAATATTAAAACCCGCCGAACTGATTTGCCGGTATTGTTAATGACAGCTTACGGGACGATCCAAAATGCAATTAAAGCTATTCAAGATGGCGCGGTTGATTACTTGGTAAAACCATTTGATTCAACAGTACTAGTCAGTAAGGTCGCTCAGATTATGCCTCTCGTCTTAGCGATGGAAGACGGGGTTATCGCTGAAGATAAACGAATGAAAGATGTGCTCGATGTTGCACGACGAGTTGCCATGAGTGAAGCGACTGTGATGGTCAGTGGTGAAAGCGGCACGGGTAAAGAAGTACTGTTCCGCTATATTCATAATCATTCGGAACGATCAGCGAAAAATCCTGTTGCGATCAATTGTGCAGCCATTCCTGACAACATGCTTGAAGCCGTTTTATTTGGTTACGAAAAAGGTGCATTTACCGGGGCGTATAAAGCAAGTGCAGGTAAATTTGAACAAGCACAAGGTAGTACATTATTGCTTGATGAAATATCAGAAATGGATTTGGGTCTGCAAGCAAAGATTTTAAGAGTCTTGCAAGAAAAACAAGTTGAAAGACTTGGTGGAAATAAAACTATTGATCTTGATGTGCGTATTGTTGCAACAACAAATCGAGATCTAAAAACGGAAGTTAAAGAAGGACGTTTTAGAGAAGATCTTTTTTATCGACTAAACGTCTTCCCGATCAAAATGCCTGCTCTTAGGAAGCGTCCTGAAGACATCATTCCTTTAGCAGAGTTTCTCTTGTATAGAACCGCAAAACCACAGGGTGGGTATATTCCTGAAATGACTGAATATGCGGCAGAAAAACTGGTTTCGCACTCCTGGCCTGGAAATGTACGTGAATTAGATAACGTTATGCAGCGTGCTTTAATTTTGCAAACGGGAGATGAAATAAATGCTGTAGATTTAGTCTTTGAAGACTTGGGTGATACACACCCTTTAGAAGACACAAGAGAATTAAATTCACCAACTTACGATAATCAAAATGAGCTAAATGCTAATACCAGTGACTTGGGAAACAATCTGAGAGATCAAGAATATCAATTGATTATAGAAGCGTTAGAGGAATGTGGAGGAAGTCGAAAAGACGCCTCAGAAAAATTGGGAATTAGTCCGAGAACTTTACGTTATAAGTTAGCGAAAATGCGTGATCAAGGAATAGCCGTTCCGGCTTAGGAGAAAGAACATGGCAGATATGGCAATCCAATCAGTACTTGCACAAATGCGAGCAATGCAATCGCGTGCGGAAGGTATTCAGCCAAATGCAGTTCAAGCACCTTCGAATAATTTTACAACGGTAATGAAATCAGCCGTCGAGCATGTTAGCGAAACACAAAAAGCGGCTGCCGAAATGACGAAAGCATACGAGTCTGGCAAAAATGTAGAAATTGCGGATGTAATGGTGTCATTACAAAAATCGAGTATTCAATTTCAAGCTACGGTTCAAGTGAGAAATAAGATGGTCGAAGCGTATCAACAAATAATGAACATGCCGATTTAGTTATTCAATATAATTTTTGAATACTACGGGCTAGTAAATTAAGGAAATAAGAGAAATCACATGGCTGAGAACGAAGTAGCAGATCCAAATCAAAATTTTGCACAACCGATGTTGGTACCACCACCGCGCCCGGACACGGCAGGTCAAATTTTAAGACAAGCTGGATTATTGATCGGTATCGCTGCAAGCGTTGCGCTAGGTGTTGCTGTTGTTATGTGGTCTCAATCTCCAAATTACAGTCTTTTGTTTGGTAACTTATCTGATCGTGATGCCAATGCTGCAATAGAAGCGTTACAAGGTTCAGGAATAGAATACAAAGTTGATAGCGCCTCAGGTGGTATTCTGATCCCAACATCCAAGTTGCATGAAGCACGAATGAAACTGGCGGCACAAGGGCTTCCAAAAAGTAGCAGTATGGGTTTTGAAATGCTACAAGATGAACAAGGTTTTGGAACCAGCCAGTTTATTGAAAAAGCACGTTATCAACGTGCTTTAGAAGCAGAGCTATCTCGATCAATTTCTAATATAACGAACGTTCGGGGTGCGAGAGTACATTTAGCTATCCCTAAAGATTCAGTTTTTACTCGAGACAAAAAAGCATCCAGTGCTTCGGTTGTTCTTGATTTATATGCAGGTAGGCGACTTGAAGATGGTCAAATAGCAGCTATTGCACATATGGTTTCTGCCAGTGTTCCGAGTTTGAACACATCAGACGTTACTGTTGTTGATCAATCTGGGCGACTACTAACCCGTGCTGGTGCCAGCGAAATGGCCGTTAGTGCTGAAAGGTTTGATTACGCACGACGCGTTGAAGAAACCTATGTCAAACGGATAGAAAATATACTTCAACCTATTGTTGGTCTTGATGATGTCAGAGCACAAGTAACTGCAGATCTAGATTTTACGATGACCGAACAAACAAGTGAAACTTTCAATCCTGATCTACCGGCGATTCGTAGTGAACAGACTTCAGAGGAACAACGAACCGGGGGCGGTGGCCTCGCAGCAGGTGTACCAGGTGCATTAACTAACCAACCGCCAGGAACTGGAGAGGTGCCTGAAGTTGCGAATGCAGAAGGTGATGGGGCTGAAAAATCTGCTTCTGAACAACAACAGTTGCGTAAGAAAGAAACGCGAAATTATGAACTTGATAAAACGATAAGCCATACTCAAAAAGCCGTTGGAACACTGGAAAAGCTCTCTGTTGCTGTTGTATTAAACAATCCCTCTTCGGTTGATGATGCTGGTAAAGTGACACAAACACCGTACTCTGCTGAAGAGATCGAAGGGTTTACAAAATTGATAAAGGATGCCGTGGGTTTCAATGTTACCCGTGGTGATACTGTAAGCGTTATTGCAAGAGATTTTTTCGTTGCACTACCATCAGAACCGCTCCCAGAACAAGCCATATGGGAACAGCCCTGGGTTTGGGATGTCGGCAAACAGGCATTGGGAGGTTTGTTCGTACTCTATTTGTTATTCGGTGTTTTGCGCCCAACAATTAAAAGCATGATGAGCAAATCTGAAGCCGCTGCTGCAGCCGCGCTCGAATATGATAAGAATTATGTAATGCTCGGTCCAGATGGACAACCATTAGTTGATGCTGATGGAAAGCCACTGCGACAGGTACAAGACAATACCGTGGGTGATACGACGGTGAGTGTTCCAATAGCAGAATTAGGCAAGGGGTCCAGCTATGAAACTAGCCTTGCTTCAGTGCGAGAGTATGTGAAAGACGAACCTAAAATGGCAGCTCAGGTAGTTAAGAACTGGGTTGGTCAATAAGGATGAGATTTACTAAGGAAGGCGCATATGGCTGAAGAGGATGGCACTAAAAAAGTAGCCGTCCTTCTGATGGCTTTAGGCGAGAAAATCGCTGCAGAAATACTTTCACATATGGGACCAAAAGCGGTTCAAGCAGTCGGTGTCGCAATGTCTGAACTGGATAGCGTGCCTAAAGAGTTTGTTGCTGACACTCTGAATCAGTTTATACAGGAAATTCAGAAAGAAACAGGGCTTGGTATGGGCTCTGATGACTATGTGAGAAGTGTTTTGGTCAGTGCGCTTGGTGAAGAAAAAGCCGGTGGCATGCTTGATCGAATATTGCTCGGTGGTAATACAAAAGGGCTAGAGTCGCTGAAATGGATGGATGCAAAAGCCGTGGCTGATTTGATCAGAAATGAGCATCCACAGATCATAGCAGTTGTTTTGTCTTACCTTGATAGTGATCAATCAGCTTCAATTTTGACTGAGTTTCCAGATCGTGTGAGGTCAGATGTTTTGATGCGAATAGCGGGTGTTGATGGTGTCTTGCCTATCGCAGTCAAGGAGCTAAATGACATTCTTGAATCTCAACTTAAAGGTGGAACAAATGTTAAATCTTCAGGTATGGGTGGCGTTAAAGTGGCTGCTAATATTCTCAATTTTGTTGAAGGTTCCAGTAGTGCCACGATCATGGAAATGGTTAGAGATGCTGATGAAGATCTCTGTGCAGAGATAGAAGATCTAATGTTTGTATTTGCTGATTTAATTGAGATCGATGATCGCGGCATACAGACCATTTTGCGTGATGTACAAACAGATGAATTAGTACTTGCGCTTAAAGGTGCTGAAAGTGAGCTGCAGGAGAAAATCTTTGCCAATATGTCTTCAAGAGCAGCCGATATGTTACGTGATGACCTGGAAACTAAAGGTCCAGTTAAAGTAAGTGAAGTTGAAGAAGCGCAGAAAAAAGTATTAGTGGTTGCTCGGCGCCTGGCGGATGAAGGTCAGATTTCTCTAGGTGCTAGTGGTGGCGGTGAAGAGATGGTTGGCTAATGACCACAATAATTAAAGATCAAAAAGATGATAAATTAAAACGATGGCACTTACCTTCCGTCGAAGGCAACATTATGCCGACGATGGATTCTGCTATTAATTCGCGACCACCTACCGCTGAAGAAATTGAGAACATACATAAACAAGCCTACGAAGAAGGCTTTAGCCTTGGGCGCAAAGAGGGACGAGCTAAAGGCTATAAAGAGAGTCAACAAAAGGTTGAAGATCAACATAGAGAACGTACTGATACACTAAAAAGTATCTTAAACCTGATGGCAGATCCACTAAGTCAGTTAGATGATGAAGTTGAAAAAACCATTTCTGATATGGTGACACTACTGGCTAAACACCTTGTTCGTCGCGAGTTAAAAACTAACGAAGGTGAAATTATTGGTATTGTTCGTCACGTGATGGGACACCTTCCGATTTCCGTACGACACCCCCGAGTTCACCTTAATCCTGAAGATTTGGAATTAGTTAAAAATGCACTTGCGATCGGCGACGAGGAAGAATCGTGGAAATTAGAACCCGATCCACTGGTGAGTCGTGGAGGTTGTTTTGTTGAATCTCAATCATCATTTATTGATGCGACAGTAGAAGCAAGATTAGCGGCACAAATTTCTCAAATGCTCGGTGATGAGCGGCAAAGTGATCAGAATGATGATCAAGAATGATTTTGAAATTTGACGATGACACAAACAAATCGTAATCAGATATGGCAACAGCGCTTAGCTCCCTATAAAGAACGTTTACAAACCGTTTCTCCGATTATTGTAGAAGGTAAGCTTACTCGAATGGCTGGATTAACTCTGGAAGCCGAAGGTTGTGAAGCTGCAGTAAGTGACCGATGTTTGATCAAAACGAATAAAGGACGTTCAATAGAAGCTGAAGTCGTTGGTTTCTCTGGCGAAAAATTATTCCTGATGCCGATTGGATCAATAAACGGTCTTGCACCAGGTTCGCGGGTTATTCCTATTGGTAGTGCGGGTGATGTACCCGTAGGTTATGGCTTATTAGGTCGGGTCATCGATGGAACAGGTAGACCGCTTGATGATAAAGGCCCACTACAAACTGATGAGAATTTTCCGCTTCAGGGTCGGCGTATTAACCCTTTAAAACGACACCCTATCGATGCGCCACTTGATGTCGGCGTTCGGGCGATCAACACCCTGCTTTCTGTCGGTGGTGGACAACGTTTGGGCTTATTTGCACCCAGTGGCGTTGGTAAAAGTGTATTGTTAGGAATGATGACGCGTTTCACCAGTGCTGATGTAATAGTCGTCGGTTTGATCGGTGAACGTGGTCGTGAGGTAAAAGAATTTATTGATCATATTCTTGACGACGATGCTCGGGAAAGATCGGTCGTTGTGGCGACACCAGCTGATATGCCGCCACTTATGCGTATGCATGGCGCAGCAACTGCGACGAGTATTGCAGAGTATTTTCGTGATCAAGGTAAGCATGTCTTATTATTAATGGATTCGCTGACGCGTTACGCGCAAGCACACCGTGAAATTGCATTAGCCATTGGTGAACCACCCGCGACGAAAGGTTTTCCGCCATCGGTTTTTGCTCAACTACCACATTTGGTTGAACGTGCTGGAAATGGTGATCAAGGTGGTGGTTCAATTACGGCTTTTTATACCGTGTTGATGGAGGGTGATGGAAATAGTGATCCGGTAGCAGAGTCAGCGAGAGCCATACTTGATGGGCATATCGTTTTATCCCGCAGCCTTGCAGAGTCAGGACATTTTCCGGCGATAGATATTGAAGCATCCATCAGTCGTGCGATGAATCAGGTTACATCAACCGAACATCAACAAACGGCAAGAGATTTTAGACATTATTTTTCTTTGTACGAACAAAATAAAGATCTGCTTAATGTCGGTGCCTATCAAGCTGGAACGAATCCTGATCTCGATCGCGCAATAGAATTACAACCGTATTTACAAGCATTTCTGCGACAGGGGATGGATGAAAAAGTAACATTGCAAGAAAGTCTTAATCAGTTATCGATGATTATCCAGGCTCAGGTAACGACAGAGCCGGAAGTGATTAAATGAAACGTTCAAACCGTATGGACACAATAATCGGTTTAAGTAAAAACCAGAAAGATATTGCTGCGAAAACATTTGCCCAAAGTCAGCAGTTACTTGAACAAAGTAAGGCTCAACTTGCAGATATGAAACGTTGCCGCCGGGAATATTCAGATCAGCTGGGGACGGGACCTTCACATATAAGGACTGCGTCAGAATTAAAAGGTATCAGAATTTTTATTCAACAGCTTGATGTCGCCATTCAACAACTGGATCAACAAGTCATTGAGAGAGCGACGACCAATGCAAAACATCAAGATCAATGGCTAAAGTTACATAACAAAACCCGCGCTCTTGGTAATATAAAAGAACGTTACGCGAATGATGAACAAAAAATGATGGAACAAAAAGAGCAGTTTGAGATTGATGAATTATCCCAGCGAAAGTAACATTATCTGAGATCTAACCCTTCACGTTTTTCTAATATATATTCCTAATGAATGACTTTTGAGCACCTCAAGAGGTTTTAGTTTGATAGTACTTAATTAATAAAATAAGTATTCATGATCAAAGTAAAATATTTGATGGTGGTCAATTCTGTCAAATACATGCAAAATTAGTTGATGTTCAAATTAGTCACTTGTTTTTATAACAATAATTTTTTTAAGAGAAGCTTTCATTGAGTTTGCATATACTGCTTGTAGAAGATGATCCACAGGTTTTATCTTTTATCTCCAAAGGGATGAAAGAAGCTGGACATATTGTTGATACTGCTAATAGTGGAAAAGATGGATTGTTTCTCGCCACCACGCAGATTTACGATGTTATTGTTATAGATAGAATGCTTCCAGAAATGGATGGTTTAACCATAATCAAGACTATGCGCGGTGCTGGCAATATAACTCCCGTACTTATTTTGAGTGCGCTGGGAGAGGTAGATGATCGCGTTGAGGGTTTGCGTGCCGGAGGTGATGACTACCTGGTTAAACCATTCGCATTTTCAGAGCTACTAGTAAGAGTTGAGATCATCAGTCGCAGGCAAGGTAATACGACAACGGCTGAAAACACTAAACTTCAGGTAAATGATCTGGAATTAGATCTGTTATCTCGAAAAGTAAAACGGGCTGGAAAAGAACTTGATCTGAAAGCTAAAGAATTTCAGCTGTTGGAATATTTACTTCGCCATAAAGGACAAGTGGTGACGCGAACAATGTTACTTGAACACGTTTGGGATTAT
>JBGCGE010000072.1:0-30629 GCA_045110495.1 Gammaproteobacteria bacterium | reverse complement strand
TATTCCCCACTGCTGCCTCCCGTAGGAGTCTGGGCCGTGTCTCAGTCCCAGTGTGGCTGATCGTCCTCTCAGACCAGCTACGGATCGTCGACTTGGTAGGCCATTACCCCACCAACTATCTAATCCGGCTTAGGCTCACCCGATAGCGGAAGGTCCGAAGATCCCCTCCTTTCCACCATAGTGCGTATTCGGTATTAGCGTGCGTTTCCACACGTTATCCCCAACTACTGGATAGATTCCTAAGTATTACTCACCCGTCCGCCACTCGTCAGCCAGAGCAAGCTCTGCTGTTACCGTTCGACTTGCATGTGTTAAGCATACCGCCAGCGTTCAATCTGAGCCAGGATCAAACTCTTCAGTTTAATCATTGCTGCTACTTTAAAGGTAGCAAATCTTGACTCGATGAATTTCAATATTTAATAAATATTTCTTGTGCTTTGCTTGCGCTCGGCAATTTCATCGATAATATTTCGTGAAATCAACCTGTTACGCAAACGCCCACACAAATTGCTTGTTCATTAATTTTTAAAGAGCCGGGTAGTGTTCCCCGAAAGAGAGGCGCATTATACATGGTGACTATTGGACGTCAACAACAATTTCAAAATAAATTGAAGTTAATTTAAGGCATCACTAGATCCCTAATATGAAAACGGATCTAAGCTCTTTATACCTTGCTAAATAAACCATAAACGACCCACGTGTAAATATAAATAATTCCAGTACCTTAGTCCACTTCAACCATCGCAAATTTTCGTTTCCCTACCTGATAGATCTGTATCGTTCCTGTACTGATATCTACATTCTCCGAAATTTTTTCGCCTTCGATCTTTACCGCGCCTTGTTTGATCATTCTGATCGCTTCAGATGTACTCGCAGTCAAACCAGCACCCTTCAATAAATTTGATAATCGTATTTTACCGTCAGAAACTTCTAAACTTACTTTAGGTATATCATCTGGCATGTTGCCTTTTTGAAATCTTCCTATGAATGTCTCCTTCGCTTTTGTAGCTTCAACCTTACAATGAAACCTCTCTACAAGTTCTTCAGCAAGCAAAAATTTAATATCTCTCGGATTTTCACCATCGGTTGCTGATTTCTTAAGTTTTTCAATTTCAGCGATAGACTTGAAACTTAATAATTCAAAATACCGCCACATCAAATCATCTGATATTGACATTACTTTCCCGAACATCTCATCTGCGGGATCAGTTATGCCTATATAGTTGTTAAGCGACTTAGACATTTTCTGTACACCGTCTAATCCCTCGAGAATAGGCATTGTGAGTACGATCTGTGGTTTTTGACCCCAGGCTTCTTGTAGCTGTCTCCCAACCAAAAGATTAAATTTCTGATCGGTTCCACCCAATTCAACATCAGCTTGCATCGCTACAGAATCGTAGCCTTGTATTAGAGGGTATAGAAATTCATGGATAGCTATAGCTTGTCCAGACTTATAACGTTTACTGAAGTCATCTCGCTCTAGCATTCTCGCAACCGTATGCTTGGCGGCTAATTGGATCAAATCTGCTGAAGACATCTTGTTCATCCATGTCGAGTTGAACATCACCTTAGTTTTTTCTGGATCAAGGATCTTAAAAGTCTGTTCCTGATATGATTTCGCATTCTCCGCAACCTCTTCCCTTGTCAAAGGTGGTCTAGTCGCACTCTTTCCAGTTGGATCACCAATCATTCCGGTAAAATCCCCTATCAAAAACATTACCTCATGACCAAGTTCTTGAAACTGTCTTAACTTATTGAGTAAAACTGTATGTCCCAAATGTAGATCTGGAGCGGTGGGATCAAATCCAGCTTTTATCCTTAAAGGACGACTTTCTTGCAATTTTTTTATTAATTCTTCTTCAAGCAGAACATCAACTGCTCCACGCTTAATGGTGTCGAGAACATCCTTCATTTTTGTTTTTTCCTATGTGTTTCTCAATGAATAATCTGTGTAGCATAACGCCTCAAACATTGACGTGAAACCTCTGAAAAGTTAAAGTTCTCTTAATAATAACAAGAATAAGGAAAGCAATTTAGAGTCATGCAAAGAAACGGCACGCTATATGACTATAAACCACGTCTAGAATGGACAGATGGAATGGCGACAAAAAGACAAAAAAAGAAAAAGAGATTCCTGTTATTTGCTAGTGCACTTGCAGTTGTTTTAGTAACCGCTGCAGGATTCACGACCTTCACTGAAAACACACACAAATCACAAGCTGCCCCATCAACTAAAGAATTAAACAAGAAAGACAATTCTCAAATATCTCGTTCTCTAGAACTTAGCCCTCTAAACGTAAAAATACCTGAGCCCAGTCTCAAGTTAGCATCTAAAAAGGAAATGAGTCTCTCGCTCGCAAAAGAAGTCGCTTCCGTAGAGTTAGAGCAGAAAAACATTTTAGAGCTAAGTACATCTGATCTTCCTTTTGAACCAAAATCTGGGTTGGTCGAGAAACGTCAAATTGCAAAAAGTCATCAACCGAACGTTATCAGTAAAGAAGAAACAGTTGAAATAACAAGTTCTAAAGAAAAATGGAAAACCGTAACTGTCAAAGAGGGTGACAATCTATCTCTAATCTTCAGTCGTCTAGCAATTAGTAAAAACGATTTATATGAGATTCTTTCTCTTGGCGACGATACGCAAAGCTTAAAACACCTTAAGCCAGGTCAAGTTTTAAGACTCAAGTTTGATGAATCCAAGGTTGATGAGCTTGTACATGAATCGGATTTGACTCACACATTAAAAGTAAAAAAAACAGACAGACAATTTGAAGCAAAGATAATTGAAGAAAAGCCAGAAATTAAAGTTGCAACATCCACAGGCAAAATTCAGGACTCGTTATTCCTGTCGGGCCAAAAAGCCGGGCTATCAGATAACGTCATTATGCAAATGTTTGATATTTTTGGTTGGGATATCGACTTTGTACTAGATATCAGAGAGGACGATCAATTTCGTGTCATCTACGAAGAACTCTACAAAAATGATAAAAAGATCAAAGATGGCAAAATTCTCGCTGCAGAATTTATTAATCAGGGCAAAGTACTGAAAGCCGTCCACTATGCGGGAACGGATGAACAGCCAGGCTACTATTCAGAACAAGGCAAAAGCATGAGAAAAGCTTTTTTGCGTACACCTGTTAACTTCACAAGGATTAGCTCTCACTTTAATCTAAGCAGAAAACACCCAGTGCTTAATAAAATCCGGGCCCACAAGGGGGTCGATTATGCTGCACCATTAGGCACACCTGTTAAATCTACAGGCAATGGGAAGGTACTTTTTGTAGGAACTAAAAATGGGTATGGGAATACCGTTATTGTTCAGCACGGCGGTAAATACACAACTCTATATGCTCATTTATCCAGGTTTTCTCGTGGCCTAAAAAAAGGAAAACGAGTAGAGCAAGGTCAAACTATTGCATATGTTGGTAAGACAGGCTTGGCAACAGGCCCTCATTTACATTATGAATTTCGAGTAAGCGGCGTTCATAGAAATCCGCTAACCGTAGCTCTTCCAAAGTCGTTACCGCTTCCTAAAAAGTATATGAACGACTTTATTCAGAAAACGAAACCTCTTCTAACAAAACTTGCTTCTTTGACTGATGATTCGTCACAAACACGACAGATTACACGTATAGAAAAAACAAATTCAAAACAACAAAAACCCTCTGAAAAAATTGATATTGCGGTTAGTATTCACGAAAACTCTGCTGAGACCGTTATAAATTAAATGCAGTTATTCATAGGGTTGATGTCTGGCACGAGTAGCGATGCCATAGATGTAGCCCTTGTCTCTTTTGATGAATGTGAGAGCTCAATATTAAATATAGAAACCTACCAAGAGTTTCCTTATCCACCACACTTAAAAAAACAAATCACCGAGATGAGAATTTCGGCGAATCGTTTTTCGTTTGAAGAAATAGAAAAGCTAAATATTCGACTCGGAGAGATTTTCGCTAATGTGGTGCATCAGCTCCTCGAATCAACCGACTTTGATCATAAAGATATTTTGGCAATTGGAAGCCACGGACAAACTGTTTTTCATTCTCCCGATTCGTCACCGCCATTCTCAGTACAACTTGGTGATCCAAATACAATAGCAGCAATAACCGGCATAAAAACGATCGGTGACTTTAGAAGTATGGATATTGCTGTTGGTGGCCAAGGTGCTCCATTGGCTCCAGCCTTTCATCAGACTATGTTTAAAACGATCGATAAAAACCGGATCATTTTAAATTTAGGCGGAATTGCAAACATAACCTTACTTCCTGCTTCTCCATCTAAGGACATTTTTGGATTTGATACTGGGCCAGCAAACGCACTACTGGATGATTGGATCCAAAAAAACCAAAGGGAAAGTTTTGATCGTAACGGCGAATGGGCGAAGACAGGCAATGTTATACCAACACTCCTAAAAGCTATGTTGGAGGACGCCTACTTTCGAATTGTTCCACCGAAAAGCACTGGTCGGGAATATTTCAATTTAGATTGGTTGGATAAAAAAATAGGAGTTGATAATTATAAACCCGAAGATATACAAGCAACACTGCTTTTGCTGACTGTTCAATCAATTACAAATGCAATTGATTCTCTTGCGATTGACCTTGACGAAGTAATCGTCTGTGGCGGCGGGGCATATAACAACTATCTAATCGACTTACTTTCTAGATCGCTACATGGTATTCCAGTCACTTCCTCTACTAATTTCGGCATCGAACCTGATTCTGTCGAAGCAGTCGCATTTGCGTGGTTAGCGAAACGACGATTAGACAACTTGCCCGGGAATATTCCTTCTGTAACAGGAGCTACAAAAGAAGTGTTGCTCGGTGCAATATATGGATAATTTTGTGCTAACTTAGCTGCTGAGCCTAAACTGAAAAAGACGATCCACAACCACAAGTAGTAGAAGCATTTGGATTTCTGATCACAAACTGAGCACCTTCAAGACCTTCAGTATAATCAATTTCAGAACCTTCCAGGTATTGAATGCTCATCGGATCAACAAGTAGTTTAACCCCACCCTTTTCAACAACTTCATCACCATCAGTAATGTTATCTTCAAAGGTAAAGCCATACTGAAATCCGGAGCAACCACCACCAGAAATAAATACGCGGAGCATTAAACTATCGTCCTCTTCTTCTTCGATTAATTTACGGACTTTATCTGCCGCAGCATCAGTGAAGATTAAAAGATCTTCTTCTTTTGATATCTCTATTTTTGTAGCCATTTCATATATACCTTAAGTATGCCTGCGTTTCCTTTATTCGCTCTCGTTATGCCCCAGGTTCAAAGGTGGCTCACCAGAGCTGGTGAGTTGATGTATAAGTTGACCATTCACCTCAGCCCCCATCGTCATCTCGAGCAAATTATAATACACATTGCCTTCGACCCTCGCATTTGCAGCAAGTTCGATATGCTGATGTACATAAACATCTCCAATAACAGAACCATTTAGCACGAGATAGGGCACCTTAATTTCACCCTCAATGCTACCTCTATCACTCACCGTTAAGACAGAGGTGTCGACATCCTCAGAAGAAATATTACCGATTACCTTACCATCGACATGACAACCACCAGTAAAACTCAAATCACCAGTAATGATTGTATGCTGACCAATTAGAGAATCAACCTGAGTTACTTTCCGTTTTTTCTTATTACCTAACACGTCGTTATATCCTCACACAATTATGTCGAGCCATTCAAAAAATTTTTCTATGCTAGCCGCTTCAGCTTCATTCGGTTGAACAATCACTTTAATCGTATCTGGAACAAAGTCTTCTGGTAAAGTAAATACACCATCTATCCTTTTAAAATGTTTGATCTCAAAGTGGAGACTCTTGTTACCTCCAACCAATAACTCTTTGAGATCGTAGTCTACCTTCCCATTTTTATCATTTCCAACTAACACAATAGAAACATCGCCATCTGCAACTCTACCACCTTTAACGATACGCGTTAATATCAGTTCAAATTGATAACGTTGTTTATCGTTTGAAGGTTCTAGACGAAAACCCTGGATTTTCAAACCACGACCACTGCTGGTTGATTCAATAATATTTTCGTAAAAGCCCAACTCCTGACGCAGATCCTGATTCTCTTTCTCCAGAGCAAGTATTACTTTTCTAACCTCATCCTGAGCCGCTTTATCTACTTGTGCCGTTCTATCCAGAATAGTCACTTTTGATCGCAGCTCTAAAAGTTCTTTCTCTAATTCAATATGTAATTGAGCAGGCTTAGAATCCATTTGAGACTTTTGCATAATGGCTTCTGACATTTCTTGATAAATGATCCGCCACTTTCCATAATCAAACAACAACCAGCCTCCAATTGAAACCACAAGCAAGATACAGATCAAAACCAGAAGCCTCTGTCGATGATTATCCCGCTTTTGAGATTGCATATTTAGCTGCATGATTTTAAAAAAAACTCATGGTACGAGGGGGACGTTCCGTAGTCCGCGAGATTCTTCAAACCCAAACATAATATTCATATTTTGTACTGCTTGTCCGGCCGCACCTTTCTCCAGATTATCAATCACCGAAAGAATAACCACTGTATTGTTATCCTGAGGTTTATGTACGGCTATACGACAGACATTTGAACCCCTTACAGATCGAGTCTCAGGGTGTGATCCTGCTGGTAATACATCTACAAAAGGTTCATCGTCATAACGTTGCTCGAAGATCTCTTGCAAATTTTCATTCTGATCAGTTAACTCACAATAAAGTGATGCATGTATCCCTCTTAATGTCGGTAACAAATGTGGAACAAAAGTAAGACCAACATTCTCGCCTGCAATACTACTCAAAGTCTGAGTAATCTCTGGTAGGTGTCTATGCCCTGATACCGCATAAGCTTTGAAGTTATCACTCACTTCTGCATGAAGGCTCGACAGCCTTAACTCTCTTCCCGCACCGCTCGCACCCGATTTACAATCAGCAACTATTGAACTTGTGGATACAATTCCATTTTCGATCAAAGGTAAAAACCCCAATGTCGTCGCAGTAGGATAACACCCAGGGTTTGCAACCAATCGAGCCGTTTTAATTTGATCACGATTGATTTCTGGTAAGCCATAAACCGCTTCCGCTAACAAATCCTCACATGCATGCTCGCAACCATACCAATACTTCCACTGCTCAACATCCTTCAACCTGAAGTCAGCTGCCAGATCAATTATTTTTGTTCCCGCATCCAATAAGACCTTAGCCATTTTCATCGCTGTGCCATTTGGTGTGGCAAAGAAAACCAGATCACAATCTGACAGTGCATCAACATCAGGTTCTGTGAAACTCAGATCAGTATGGCCACGCAAAGCAGGATAAATATCTGTAACGGGCACACCATTCTCGGCGCGTGATGTGACCATCATCAGATTAACATCAGGATGACTCACTAGTAGGCGTAACAGTGCAACGCCTGTGTAACCAGTTCCGCCAACGATACCAACATTGATCATGACCTAAGCCCCAGTAGAAGTTTGTTTGTAGTAAAAAGGAGGTTAATGATACGGGCTGTAAGCGGAAAGCACAAAAAGAAAAAGCGGCCGTAGCCGCTTAAAATTCTATTATTTTTATTATTATATTTAAAACATTACCAACATTTCTTGTTGTTAATGTTGGGTTAAGCATAATGTGACGTAGTTCTCATGTCAAGAGTTTGACACGTTTTGGTAACATGCTGTCTCAAGTACTTTGCCCCTATTCCTAAATTAACGCTAAACTCTCAACGACTATGACTAAAAAATTACAAGTTGCATGCAAGTTCTTATTGATCACAGCCCTAATCGCAATTGGCCTTAGTTATCTATATCGTAACCATCAGACAGTTCCATCAGATCTCACCTTCAAGATCATAGATGGACGACAATTATCCCTTGAGAAGTATCGCGGCAAACTAGTTCTGATCGATTTTTGGTCAACCAACTGCGCAAGCTGTATAAAAGAACTTCCAGATTTGATCGCCTTATATAATGAATTTTCACTCGAAGGTTTTGAAATCATCGGCGTTGCAATGCCCTATGATCGTCCAGATTTGATCTTACAATCGGCTGAGAAACACAAAATTCCCTACCCTGTCTCACTCGATCTAGATGGAGAAATAACCCAGGCATTTGGAGGAGTTCAATTCACACCAACGCACTTCCTGATTGCCCCAGATGGGAAAATTGTTGATCATATTATCGGTACAATTGATCCGGTTAAACTGCGAGACAAAATTAAATCGCTGCTCCCTCATCAACCTTTGGTACAACTATAAGAAACACGCTATGCTTCATATTCATGTTATATATTAAGGCTTTCCACATTATTTTCATGGTTACCTGGTTTGCTGGGCTTTTTTACCTTCCGCGCCTGTTTGTTTATCACGCCATGAGTGACGATCAAATCAGTAATGATCGTTTCAAAATTATGGAGCGAAAACTCTACTACGGCATCATGACGCCCGGCGCAATTCTCACCACCGCTTTTGGCGTTTGGATGATTGCAAAAGTGGGCCTCAGTAACTACGGAACCTGGCTACACATAAAACTAGCCTTGGTCAGCATATTGATTATTTACCACGTCTACTGTGGTAAATGTTTGATCGACTTCAAACATGATCGGAACACTCGCAGTCACGTTTATTACCGCTGGTTAAATGAATTCCCCGTACTTTTGATCATTCCAATCGTGATCCTTGCGGTCGTCAGACCATTTTGAGCGAAACATCTAATAAACCCAAAGTCGTTCTGGTTTTTGCCGGACACGATCCAACCGGTGGCGCCGGAATTCAAGCAGACATCGAAACGATTGCCGCTTTAGGTGGACACTGCTGCCCGATCATCACAACACAAACAATACAGAACACAGAATCATTCATACAAGCTGAAGCTGTTAATCCTGAATGGATTAAAAGACAAACTGATCATTTACTTAAAGACATCAAACCCGACGCGATCAAAATTGGATTGATTACAGATCAAAAAGTAGTCGAATTTATTGCACAAATAATCAAATTATTCCCACACATTCCGATAGTTTTTGATCCGGTTCTACAATCAGGTAGCGGTAGTGATTTATCCGACGATAGATTGATCAAATCATTCCAATCCCAATTGCTGCCACTGGTGACGATACTCATACCAAACCAAAATGAGGCAAAACTATTAAGTGGAAAGAATGATCTGGACGAAGCGGCAAAAGATTTGATCAAAAGAGGTTGCAAACAAGTTTTGATCACTGGAACAGATGTGGCAAAAGATCAAATTGAACATCGTCATTATGATCAAAAAAGCCTGATAAATTCACTCTCTTGTGAGAAGGTTCCCGGAACGTTTCATGGATCCGGCTGTACATTATCTTCAGCAATTGCGATCAAATTAGCACAAGGTTTAGATACAAAAACAGCGATGACAGAAGCACACGACTTTACTCTAAAAGCGATCGAATCCGGACATCAAATCGGGAAAGGTCAGAAACATCTCAATAGAAAAATTTAGAAAAAAAGTTTATATCGATTATCTCAATCTTTCTAAAATCCCTGGTAATACGGTGAACTCATTCCTTTGCTGGCCGACTGCACAATATCTCCATCAAACAATTTAACAGATAAGTTTCCGCCGACTTTTTGCGTGAACGGTAATAACAAATTGTCGATATAATTCTGTGCGTTTTCGATCGAGTCAAACTCATAAAAACCACCGACGGAATTAGTGTTCGCTCCGCTTAACCATGTCTTTGATTTTAGTCCGGGAAATTTTTTCATCTCCTCATTAATCGGTACACTATCAATTTGATAAAAAGTAATCGAGACTTGATATTCTGCATACAAAAAAACTTTACTCATAATAACGCCCTCTTAAAAACCAAAAAATATTTTCAATTCCATCTTTAATCTAAAATCAGAAATTCTCTAATTAATTTTTTAACGGACTGTAATAATACTCGTTTCAAATAGCACACTCAGATTATCAATCGCGTTACAATTAACAGATGAGTAACCTTCTTCCAAAAGGGCTATACGCCATCACCAGTAATAACGATTCGTTGATGGCTGTCCAAGCTGTTTTACAAGCTGGTACGGCGGTACTGCAATATCGTGAGAAACTAAAACCCAATATTGTCCATGCCCGCTCACTGAAAAGATTGTGCGACCAAAATAATGCCGTATTAATCATCAATGATAATCCTGAACTAGCGCGCGCAGTCAATGCAGACGGTGTGCATTTAGGTGAAGACGATGAATCTTTGGAGCAAGTGCGAGAAATATTGGGTGAGGATTCGATCATCGGCGTTTCTTGTTACGACTCGTTAGGACTTGCAATTGAAGCTGAACAGCGAGGCGCTAACTATGTCGCTTTCGGTGCATTCTTTCCTTCAAAAACCAAACAGAATACCCGGCGGCCAGATCTTGATCTGCTGAGAAAGGCCAAAAAGAAACTTTCTATTCCCATTGTTGCCATCGGCGGCATTACACCGGAAAATGCATCACCGTTAATTACCGCAGGTGCAGATTATATCGCTGCTATCCACGGCGTGTTCGGACAATCAGATCCGAGCAAAGCAGCAAAACAGTATAAAGAACTATTCGAGGAATAATTGAATGTCCAAATCAGCAGAACTTTTTCAACAAGCACAAAAACATATTCCTGGCGGAGTAAATTCTCCGGTGCGCGCTTTCAAAGGTGTTGGAGGTGATCCGATCTTTTTCAAAAAAGCCAAAGGTGCTTATCTGATCGACGACGATGACAATCGCTATATTGATTACGTCGGTTCGTGGGGACCAATGATCGTTGGTCATGCTCATCCTATGGTGATTTCCGCGGTGCAAGAAACAGCCGCAAATGGATTAAGTTTTGGTGCTCCAACGGCCATTGAGATCGTACTGGCTGAAATGGTCTGTGAACTTGTGCCTTCGATCGAAAAAGTCCGCATGGTTAGCTCTGGAACTGAAGCCACCATGAGTGCGATTCGTCTAGCGCGAGGCTATACGGGCCGAGATAAAATCGTTAAATTCGAAGGTTGTTACCACGGCCATGCAGACTCGTTGTTGGTAAAAGCCGGTTCTGGAGCACTGACTTTAGGCGTTCCCAGTTCTGCCGGTGTTCCTGATAGTCTGGCCGAACACACGATCACACTGACGTATAACAATATTAAAGAAGTTGAAAAAGTCTTCGCAGAAATAGGTGATCAAATTGCAGCCATTATTGTCGAACCTGTCGCTGGTAATATGAATTGTGTTCCACCCGTGCCGGGATTCCTCGAAGGTTTACGATCTGTTACTGAAAAGCATGGCAGCGTTTTGATCGTCGATGAAGTAATGACCGGTTTTCGTATCGCACTCGGTGGCGCGCAAAATCATTATGGCGTCACGCCAGATTTAACAACATTGGGCAAAGTTCTCGGTGGCGGAATGCCGGTTGGTGCTTTCGGTGGTAAAAAGGAAATCATGGATCACATTGCGCCTGACGGTCCCGTTTATCAGGCCGGTACTTTATCAGGTAATCCGATAGCGATGGCGGCTGGGCTTGCAACATTAGAATTGATCGCAAAACCTGACTTTCATAAATCACTATCCGCAACAACAGAAAGCTTAGTCGGTGGTATTCAAGCCGCGGCAGATAAAGCAGGTATTTCATTAACAACGAATCAAGTTGGCGGCATGTTTGGGATCTTTTTTAGCGAAGAGAAAAACATCACCTCATTTGATCAGGTGATGAAATGTGATCAAGAACGCTTCAAAAAGTTTTTTCATGGCATGTTAAAAGAAGGTATTTATCTTGCGCCTTCTGCTTTTGAGGCAGGTTTTGTTTCAAGCAAACATAGTCATAAAGAAATTGAAGAGACGATCAAAGCGGCAGAAAAGGTTTTCTCAACTCTATAATTTCGGACAAATTCAAATAGATCAACATATCAAATTTCTGATCTTAAGTTCTAATCCCAAAATTCAGGCATAAAAAAACCCGGTAGGAATCACTTCCGTACCGGGGTTTTTTAGTTCTTTAAATCTTAACGATTCATGATGTACATTGTTACTTCAAAACCGAATCTAAGATCTTCGTATGCTGGAGTTTCCCATTTCATAATATTTCTCCTATCTGAGTTAGTTAATAAGGTAAACATTTTGTCTACTTGTAGTCTATGTTGCACCTGACATGCCAACTTTTTCAAAAAACACTAAAAAACCATTTACACCCATATATTTCAATAAATTAAGTAATTTCACTTAAAATATAAATATTGATCTGAAACTAATTATCGCATGTTTTTGGTTGATATCAACCAACCATATGGTTGTCAAGTAACCAACTGGTTTCTTAAATTCTTCCACAGAGTTCAGATCTTCTCATCAAATTCTTCTTTGTAAACATAGTAATCATTCAAGCTCAGAAAATGCGTATTGGGGGTAAAACCATCTTGATGTAGAATTGCCGCCCTTAGTTTAAAACTTAAGTGCCCATAAATTTCGTTTCAACACGGAGAATAATAAAAGTGAAAATCGTAATCGCGCCGGATTCTTTCAAAGAAAATCTTACCTCAATGCAAGTTGCTACCTGTATAGAAAAAGGTATCAAAAAAGTTTTACCGAAAGCCAAGTGTTTCAAAGTTCCAATGGCGGATGGCGGTGAAGGTACGGTGCAATCTCTGGTTGATGCAACGGGTGGAAAAATCGTTCGTAAAAAAGTGACTACACCTGATGGTAAGCAAGTCACAGCACGTTATGGCTTATTGGGCGATGGCATCACCGGCGTGATCGAAATGGCCGAAGCTTCAGGTTTACATTTAGTCGAAAAAGAAAAACGCGACCCACTTAAAGCAACCACCTTTGGAACAGGAGAATTGATCGCCGATGCGATGAATAAAGGAATCAAAACGATCATTATTGGTTTGGGTGGCTCTGCAACTAACGATGGTGGTGCTGGCATGGCTCAAGCACTGGGCGTTCGTTTTTTAGATTCAAAAGGTAAAGAGATTACACAACATCTTGGTGGCGGCATGTTAAAAAATATCGCAACCATAGACATGAGTCAGGCTAATCCACTGATCAAGAAAACTAAACTCATTATTGCTTCTGATGTTGTTAATCCTTTATCAGGTAAAAAAGGTGCATCGCATGTTTTTGGTCCACAAAAAGGGGCATCACCAGCACAAGTTAAAACACTGGATGACAACCTCAAATACTTCGGTCAGCTGATCAAAAAGCAACTGAAAAAAGACGTTGCAAGTAAACCTGGTGCGGGTGCTGCTGGTGGTTTAGGCACAGGATTAATGGCTTTCACACGATCAAATATGAAGCGTGGTGTTGATCTGGTTGTGAAAATGACGGATTTGGAAAAATATCTTAAAGGTGCTGATCTAGTAATCACCGGTGAAGGTCGTGTTGATTTCCAGACTGCATTCGGCAAAACACCCGCTGGCGTGGCAAAAGCGGCGAAGAAACACAAAGTTCCTGTCATCGCTATCGGTGGCGCATTAGCCGATGATGCGAGTGGTGTTTTTGAGCATGGCATTCACGGTTTAGATGCTGCCGTAAGCCAGCCAATGCCTCTTGAAGATGCCTTAAAGAACTCGAAAAAGTACTTGGAGCTTGCTGGTGAACGTGTGATCAGGATGTTGTTGGTTGGGAAGAAGATGGCTAAGAAGTAATATTTGATTTATCAAGATTTTATCTTTTAAAAATATTGTAAAGGAAATACTAGTCATGGAATATGATGACAAAATAAGAAGCGAGATGGGGCTGGCGATTTGCCTAAGAGATATGTCTAATGGAACAAGTCGAATTTTTATGGACGACGTAAAATCTGATACACAACAAAATCCCATTAATTGGTGTCACGATTACTTTTATACCTTCACACCAGAACTAGACAACGATGCTATAGATGACATGAAACTCACAGCTGAACAGTTTCAAAATATCGGAGCGGCAGTTGTTGCTCGACTTTTAGCACTAAATGGAAGAGTTAAGTAAAAGTGTACACCGATGAAGATCTAAACCACGCAGTAGAAAAAGGAATTTTTACGAAGTCATCCGTCGCTCAATTTCGTGATCTTTTTTCTTCAAAAAATACATCTGTAGTAGATGAAGAAAACTTCCGATTGATCGGCGGCTTCAATGATATTTTCATTGTCATTGCTTGTGGTTTATTGCTTTTTTCTTCGCGATCAGTTCTCAATTCATTCGGTGATCATTTTGGCAGCGTTGCCTTTATTATTCTTTCATGGTGTCTGGCGGAATATTTTGTTCGCAAGCGCAAAATGGCTTTACCGGCAATCGTGTTAATGCTCACATTCGTTGTTGGAATCTATAACTTATGCACCGACTTGCTCCCTTTATCTTTTTCTAAAGAGGTTTCTTTCTCTATTACCGCGGCCATCTGTTCCATCGCCGCGTATTTGCATTGGCTTCGTTTTCAAGTACCGATCACGATTGCGGTGGGTACAGCAACTGTCACAGGATTTCTGTTAGCCTCCATGGCATCTACTTTTCCCAATGCGCGGGACTGGCTAATGACGGTTCTATTTATCTGTGGCATATTTGTTTTTCTATTTGCGATGTATTGGGATGCTTCTGATCGAAATAGATCGACTCGCCGTTCTGACGTTGCTTTCTGGTTACATCTACTTTCCGCACCGCTGATTATTCATCCTGTTTTTACAAGTCTTGGCATCCTCAATGGAGCAGACAGTTTGAACAAAATGGCGATAATAATTATTTTGTATTTACTGATGACGACAATCTCTATCGCCGTTGATAGACGTGCGTTCATGGTGTCATCGCTCATCTATGTAATTTATGCGCTTACTAGCCTGATAAGTGCCTATGGTGGCGTCGGCTATAGTTTCGCACTAACCGGTGTTTTTATGGGTGGCGCGATATTATTATTATCAGCCTACTGGCACAAAGTTAGATCGGTTCTGGTTTCTATGTTGCCACATTCTGCACAGCAATATCTTCCAGAAATCAGTGGGACTTAATGTTTCTTGTTAAGACGGAATATGCAAAATAAACACAAACTCTTCGTCCAAAAGATTCTTCCTCCAGCGTCGTCGAAATGACACCTAAGCAAACTGTCATCCTGAGCTTTGCGAAGGATCTTATACTCGAAACCACAAAGCTATCTGGCTCAATTAATCTTAAGAATGTGCTAAATATTTCGACTAAGGTTAATTTGTAAAAAATGAAAATCTGGGTAGACGCCGACGCTTGTCCTGTTGTGATCAAAGAAATTTTATTTCGTGCATCAAAACGTGTACAAATTGAAGTCACGTTAGTCGCGAATCAATTTATGCAAATTCCTAAATCACCTTTGATCAATTTCGTAAAAGTTTCAGCTGGTTTTGATGTTGCGGATGATGAGATTGTAAAAAGAATGACCGCCGGCGATCTTGTGATCACAAACGATATTCCATTAGCTTCCGATGTGATCGAAAAAGGTGGAACTGCACTCAACCCTCGCGGAGAACTTTATACGACCGATAACATTAAAGAACGTCTTGATGTCCGAGATTTTATGGAGACGATGCGTTCCAGTGGAATCGAAACCGGCGGACCACCTGCGTTTAATCAAAATGATCGACAAGCCTTTGCGAATCAATTAGATAAAATTTTGACTCAACACAAAAAAAGTTAATTTTTTTTTCAATTAAAATCTAATCAAAACACGCGCACCGACGTCGATTTAAAATTCAGCCAAATAATACTACCCAAATTCAAAGACATTTCTTGTAATGACTCTTGTGTTATTTGAACTTGAAATTTCTCCCCTGCCTCAACAGTTACCCAAACTCGTCCTTTGTCTTCCGCAATTGCAATAACTCGTCCCTGAAAACTATTTCTCATACTAGAATTCAACGATCCATTTGATAAAACGATCTCAATCGGATCGATGACAATATGCTTTCCATCTGAAATATCATTAGGTAAATTGATCGAAATTTTTTCAGTCTTAAAAAGATGTTCATCTTGTTGTCGATCGACATAACCATGAAACAAATTGAGTAATGGCGCGTTTACGATGCGACCGTTCATTAAACTGATCACTTCTTCTGAAAGAGCCATTCCTTGAAGTTGATCGTGAGTACTCAATACGACAGTCATGTTTTGATCTTTGACTAAACTTCGCAATAAACTTTCTAAAGTTTCTACACTTTTTTGATCGAGATGAGTAAAGGGTTCATCCAATAAAAAAACTTTTGGTTGAAGAATTAAGGCACGAGCCAATGACACTTTTTGTGCTTCACCTCCAGAGAGTTCTTTTACATTCCGATCTTGAAAACCTTTAATCCCAACTTTCTCCAAAACCTGATCAATTTGTGTTTTTTGATCCTGTTTTGTTTGGCCTCGAAAACGCAATCCGAGCGTAATATTTTCTTCGACAGTTCCTTTGAGTAAATAAGGATTTTGTGAAACGAGCGCGACCTCTCGTCGAAGAGAAAGTGCTGATTTTTGATCAAGTTTATTCGTTAATTTTTGACCAAAAAAAGTCAACTCACCGTGATCTGGAATTTGTAAAAATGCTAATAAATTTAATAAAGTCGATTTACCTGATCCATTACTGCCGATCAACGTTGTGATCTGATTTTTTTTAATTCCCAGATCTGAAATTTGTAACTTGAAATCGTTATCGTAACGATAGCTTAGATCGCGTAAGTAATAAGCAAAATCTTGATTGTTGATCATGATTTTTCACTTTTGCTAGTTAGAAACTGCAAGCCAAAATTTACGACAAAGGCAATAATTAAAAGTAAAACTCCAAGCGCCAAAGCAAGCTCAAATTCACCTTTGCTGGTTTCCAATGCGATGGCGGTGGTCATGGTGCGCGTGAAACCTTCAATATTCCCACCGAGCATCATCGCGGCTCCTACTTCTCCAATTGCCCGTCCAAAGCCTGCGACGATCGCCGCCATCACTGCAAATCGCGTTTCACGTAAAACTTGCCAGGTGAGTTGGATTTTATCTGCACCTAAGGATCGTAATGTCGGCACTAATCGCTTATCAGAAGATTGAACTGCAACAATCGTCAGGTTGAGAATAATCGGCAAGATCAAAATACACTCTGCGATTACAACAGCCGCTGGCGTATACAGCAATCCTAAATCGCCCATTGGCCCCTGGCGCGTGAATAGACCGTACAACAACAAACCGATTACAACCGTCGGCATCGCCATTAATGTATTCAGAATTTGTTGCAGGAATTTTTTCCCACGAAATTCACTAAGCGCGATGATAACACCGGAAGGTACGGCGATTAATGCCGCGAACATTGCTGCCATGATAGATATTTTCAACGATGTCCAGGCGATAAACCACACTTCTGGATCCAGTCCAAAAACCAGATCCAGCGCGGCGGAAAAAGACTCGGTAAAATATCCCACGGGAATGTATTCGGTCTTAGGTCGATTGTCTTAGCTTAATTGACCATTGATCACATATTTCATGATCTCAACAATTTCTTCGGGTGTTTGTGCAACAGCAAGTGCAGCCGCATCGACTTCTTTTAGAGGATGGGTTAATTCTGGATCATGTAAACTGATAACAGGTTTACCCAAAGCCGCTGCGTAACCAGCATCAAACGCCGCATTCCATTGTCGATATTTATCTCCAAAACGTACAACGACCACATCGGCTTTTTCGATCAAAGTTCTCGTACGGATCGAATTTATTTTTGACGCTTTATGATCTTTCCAGAAAGGCGTTTGTTCCGCTCCCAGAATATGATCGCCACAATCATCGCTCGATGCGTGATCAGTTACTGGTGCCGACAAAGTGACAGGTAAACCTGCCTCTTTGATGCCTGATTCAATTCGTTCGCGCCAGTCGCTGTGGATCTCGCCGGAAAGGTAAAGATTCCAGTTCATGTTTTCTCCTTCTGATTATAGAATAGATTAATTCTTCGTCCCCCAATTTAAGCGGACAGAACGCTAGTTTAATGAATCCTATGACATCCATCCAATCCATCAGCCAAATAGAGCCAATTGACGACAGCCAACAGCTTATCGTTATTGATCGGCAAAACGAGCTTATCGAACTTGCTGCGAGTGAAGTTGGCAAAAAAATTCCGCAGATTGAGATCAAGTTTGATCTTTCAGGTCGAACTGCTGGTATGTATTGCTCGCATAAACGTCAGCGTTGGATTCGTTACAATCCGTATATTTTCGCGAAATATTTTGAGGAAAATTTTAAGACGACCATACCGCATGAAGTTGCACATTATCTTGTGGATCATATTTATAGATTACGACGCGCTCCGCATGGAAAAGAGTGGCGGTCGATGATGCACCTTTTAGGTTGCGAACCTGAAACAACGCATAAATTTGATCTGGAAGGTGTTCCCGTTAAACGTCAACAACGACACCTTTATCGTTGCAGTTGTCAGGAACATCAATTGAGCAGCACTCGCCATAACCGTGCTCAAATTCGAGGTCAAAAAAAACGAGATTATTTCTGTAGAAACTGTCGTGAAGTTTTAATCTACGTTGAGGAAAATATCTAAGATGGGTGATGTGATCAAATTCCAGAAACCATCACTTGCCGATAAAGCAAAAGCACATACCATGTGTAAAAATGGTTTTCATAAATGGAAGGTTGTGACAGAACAAAAGTTTGATGTGAAACAAGGACGGCTTATCACTCTCTCGCGTTGTTCACGCTGCGGGAAAGAAAAGACTACGGCGGTTTAAACTTTCCTGAACACTAAAGAAGCATTCGTCCCACCAAACCCAAAGCTGTTCGACATGACTGTTTTTAACTCCACATTTTCGATCATCTCTCGAACAATCGGCATACCTTCAGCATCAGGATCCAGTTCCGTAATATTTGCCGACGCAGACAAGAAATCATTTTCCAACATCAACAAGGAATAGATCGCCTCATTAATTCCCGCAGCACCCTGGGCATGTCCTGTTAGTGATTTTGTTGAACTGATCATCGGAATACTCTGACCTTCAAAAGCTTCTTTAACCGCATCAAGCTCAACGGTATCACCCGCAGGTGTAGCAGTACCGTGTGCATTAATATAATCAATATCACCTTCAAGGTCGGCTTTAGCGAGCTTCATGCAATTCACCGCGCCAACACCAGAAGGTTTAACCATGTCTTCACCATCAGATGCTGCACCGTAACCAACTAATTCTGCATAAATTTTTGCCCCACGGGCTTTAGCATGTTCATACTCTTCCAGAACTAACAAACCACCACCGCCAGAGATAACAAATCCATCCCGGTTCGCATCATAAGGTCGAGAAGCTATCGTAGGATCTTCATTATATTTGGATGACAGCGCACCCATGGCATCGAACAAAATTGTCAGCGACCAGTGTAATTCTTCCCCACCGCCGGCGAACATAACGTCTTGTTTGCCCATCTGGATCAATTCAGCCGCATTCCCAATACAATGTGCACTGGTTGCACAAGCAGAACTGATGGAATAGCTTGTACCTTTGATTTTAAATGCAGTGCTTAGATTTGCACTGGTGGTGCTACCCATTGTTCTCGGAACCAATGTCGGTGCCACTTTTCGCGCGCCGCGATTACGCAATGTGTCTGTCGCAAGCAAACCATTTTCAGTTGATGCGCCACCAGATCCGGTGATCAAACCAGTGCGTATATTAGAAATATCACTTTCTTCCAGCCCAGAATCTTCAATCGCTTGAGCCATGGCGATATAGTTATAAGCGGCAGCATTCCCCATGAAACGCATTAATTTTCTATCGACATGTTCAGTTGGATCCAGCTTAATTGATCCGTGAATATGAGAGCGAAAACCCAGATCCGCATATTCCTGACAGAACTCAATCCCTGATTGCCCCGCTCGAAGTGAAGCCGTCACCTCATCCTTGTTATTGCCTATGCTGGAAACAATACCCAAACCTGTTACGACAACTCTTCTCATCACTTAATCCTTAAAAATCTTCGGTGGAGGTAAAAAGCCCCACCTTCAAGTCTTTTGCAGTATAGATTTCTTTACCATCAACTTCCATGGTGGCATCTGCAACACCCATATATAACTTGCGCATAATTAATCTTTTAATATCAATACGATAAGTGACTAATTTATTTGTCGGTAAGACTTGTCCTGTAAATTTCACCTCACCCGCACCCAGTGCTCGTCCCCTTCCCGGTCCACCACGCCAGCCAAGATAAAAGCCGACCAACTGCCATAAAGCATCAAGTCCCAAACAACCCGGCATGACAGGATCGCCGATAAAATGACAATCGAAAAACCACAGATCAGGTTTTACATCTAACTCTGCAATAATTTGACCTTTACCTTCACTGCCACCATCCGCGGTAATCGACAGGATTCGATCAAACATCAGAAAAGGCGGTGCAGGCAATCGCGCATTCCCGGGGCCAAAAAGCCTTCCTTCGGCTGAATCTATTAATTCTTCGTAACTAAACTGGTTTCTGCTTGTTAAATCTGACGTCATCAGAATGCCGTTCCTTATATCATGTGTCTGCAAATTGTATCGGTATAAATACGCATATTACCCCATAATCGTTATTCAAGGGTAATGATCCGGCAGCTTAAATATCTACTCGAAACTATCGGTAACTTATGAAAGACTACCTCGCTATGAAACAATTACTCTTTCCAATTGCTCGACAAAAAACTGGCCGCGTAATTTTACAACTGATGTGGTCTCTGACACTTCTGATCTATTTCCCTCAAATAGTTGCTGGGGAAACAAAAATAGCAGCCGCCACAAACCTGACTTTCGTATTAGAAGAAATAGTCGAAAAATTCGAGTCTGAAACAGGTAATAAGGTCAAAATCAGCTTTGCTTCATCCGGAATCCTGACTAGACAAATCGAAAAAGGCGCACCTTTTGAGCTTTTTTTATCTGCCGATGAAATCTACGTCGACAGGTTATCTGAGCAAAACTTAACTCAAGGAAAAGGCGATGTTTATGCGCTCGGGCATTTAGTGATTTTTCACCATGAAACTGATCGCTCACCTAATTTAGATCAAGGAATCTCCTCACTTGATTCTGCATTAGAAAATAAATTGATCACCCATTTTTCCATTCCTAACCCTGAACTGGCTCCCTACGGAAGAATCGCAAAACAAGCTCTAAAAAATGCCGGATTGTGGGAAAAAATACTGCCCTTTTTGATCTACGGAGAAAGTGCATCTCAGTCAGCCATGTTTATAAAAAATCAAGCTGTGGAAGGAGCTTTGCTTCCTGAATCGCTAGCTATAATTCTAAAACAAAAAGGCTTAGGAAATTATCAATTACTGTCCCCTGAACTTTATTCCCCATTGAATCAAAAAATGGTTTTACTAAACAGCGCAGGCGCAGTAGCAAATACATTTTATACCTATCTTTTACAAGAAAATACGCAAAATATATTTAAAAAAAATGGCTTTGGATCGATTGATCTAGAATCTGATATAAAAGAGTTAGAGAAAAAGTAATGATCTATCATATTGGTGCTAATGAGAATTTTACCTTATCCGCTTTGGAAATCTATAATGCTGTATTCGACAAAGTGATAGTTAAAGCCTAAGTTATACGTACTTTGAAATTTTAAGATCTATTAAGAAAGGGTGTCTTTGAATGTCTATGAGCTTATTGGTGATTCTTGCACTTGAATGCAATACCACTACTTCCAAATTAAACGAATATTCAGATGAGCTTGGCTATTCGATACATTATGAGAAAGATATTGTGCTAAATGAGCACAGCGGTTTCTTGCCAGTAACGATCAGTGGAGAAGCAACGGGTGTTGAATCCTTCTCATTTCCAGTAAAAGATTTACCTGATAACTTTAGTTCCGTTGTCCCTGAACCTCTGAATAAGGGACAGGTCAACCATATCGTTGGGCAAAATAATTAGCTTCTAACAAGCAGTTTAAATCGTTCGCTATGCGCACTGGGGCATTACACGTAAAGTAAGACTACCCATATTTTCTTCGTTGTATTACTAAACAACCACATTTGATCATCGTCGTTACCAAGTTTAGGAATCAAGCTATTCAGTATTTATTGTTCCCAAGCGAGTATCAAATGCTAACAAAAGTCATCGACTTTATATAAAGTTTCGACTAGTTTATGCATCGTCTTGTTTTCTGTTTCTCACTGTCAGCTGAAAACTAATCTGATCGAGAAACAAGCCTTTGTTCACTTTCATATCCCGAGTTGAGATTAATTATGGATTGGATGGCATTTTATTTGTCATTAAAACTTGCAGCTTGCACGATGATCATTTTGCTTTTTGTTGGGCTTTTGATCGCGCGCTTTCTTGCATGGCGACAGTTTCGTGGTAAAGCCTTTGTTGAAGCCATGGTCGCGCTGCCACTTGTTTTACCGCCGACTGTTTTAGGATTTTATTTGTTATCGTTTATGGGCAAAGGTTCATGGCTTGGTGGCTTTTATGAAAGTGTCACAGGGAATACATTAGTCTTTTCTTTTGCCGGACTTTTGATCGCCTCTTTAATTTATAGCCTTCCTTTTGCGGTACAACCGATGCTTCGTGCATTTGAAGCGATTCCAAAAAAATTAAGGGAAGCCGCATGGTGTAGTGGCCTTGATCGTTGGAAAACATTTTTCAAAATTGAATTGCCGTTAGCCTGGCCAGGGATCCTTTCTGGTATGGTTTTAGCGTTTGCACACACACTTGGTGAGTTCGGCGTGGTGTTGATGTTGGGTGGAAATATTCCTGGTGAAACGCGTACGATTTCCATCGCTATTTTTGATCAGGTACAAAGTTTTAATGATGAGTCGGCAAAGATTATGTCTTTAGTGTTATTAATTTTTGCTTTTGCAACGATTAGTCTTGTTTTCTTGTTAAATAAACGACGACCATCATGACAGGTCTATATGTAAAATTAAAAAATACCTTAGGTATTCCTTTGGATCTGGAATTTGAATGTGATCCAGGAAAAGTACTCGCTTTAGTTGGGCCTTCTGGTAGCGGAAAAACAACGGCTTTGCGCTGTATTGCTGGTTTGTTTAAAACTGATCAGGGATTGATTAGATGTAAAGAAAACGTCTGGTTTGATCAGAAAAAAAAGATCACAGTTTCGCCGCAAAAACGTCACGTTGGAATGGTGTTTCAAAACTATGCTTTGTTTCCTCATTTAAGTGTTAAAAAAAATATTGAGCTCAGTATTGAAAAAAATGACGCTTCAAATGTAGAAGAATTACTTTCCGCCGTTAACCTTCAAGGTTTGGATGATCGTCTTCCAAAAACACTTTCTGGCGGTCAACAACAACGTGTTGCGCTTGCTCGTGCACTGGCCAGAAAACCGGATGTTTTATTACTCGACGAACCTTTTTCTGCGGTTGATCAAGTCACCAGAAGGAAGTTAAGACTTGAGTTATTAGAATTGATCAGAAGATTAAACATTCCGATCATTTTAGTCACACATGATCTGGATGAAGCGGCTATGCTCGCCGACAATCTTTGCGTAATTCATAATGGCAAAGGATTACAAATCGGATCACCGGATGAAGTTTTTAATACGCCAAAAAATGCATTAGTTGCACGCTTAATGGATGTGCGAAATATTTTCACTGGGAATTTAATTGATCAAAATCAAGAAGAAAATAATTCTTTGATCGAATGGGCGGGGATTAAATTTAACGCGCCTTACCAACAAGACTTTTCTAGCATCGACAAAATTAACTGGTGCATTTCCGCCGATAAAGTTTTACTGCACCGACGAGTCAATCCGTCTAATGGAGTTCGAGAAAATCCGGTATCAGGTCAAATTGTTGAACTGGTCAAAATCAGCGGCGTTAGTAATGTAATTATCGCTATAGATTCTCATCCAGAATTAAAATTACATATGGATCTGCCGCCGCATGTCGTAGAGAGAAACCAGCTTAAAATCGGTGAAGAAATCAGTATGTCTTTATTAAAAGATTCAATTCATTTAATGGCGGTTTAAATACTATTAAATTCTTATCAATTGATTTTAAATAAATGGATCATTCCCATTCCAGTTCTTGATAGGCTCGACTGACAGCGCGCTGATTTAAGCTTTCAAACAACACCCAATTATCTTTTTCAGACTGCGCTACTTTAGTCAAAGCATCGCCAAGGAAAATTCCATCGGCAATCGCTTGTCGTGTTTCATCGATCAATACCTTAAAATATTGCTGCTGAGGTTCCATCGCTTCCGGCCAGGCTGCGGAAGAGGGTCCATGTCCTGGAACAACCAGCTTATACTCATGCTTATTCATGCCTTCCATCACCGTAAACCAGGATTTAAGGCCACCATCGATTACAGGCACTCTTTCCATAAACACCAAATCACCGGTCCATAATATATTTGTTTTCTGATCAAGAATGCTCAAGTCCGTTGTCGTATGTGCCTTAGGATGCGCGGTCAATAATAACTTTCGATTCCCAAGATCAATTTCCATTGTGTCCTCAACAAGAATCTCTGGGCCAACAATATTTTCAACAGTTGCGTTCTCACCTAAATCAGCCGTAAATGCTTCTAAAAAAAACTCACGATTTTGAAGCAAAGCATCAGCAAGATTTATATGTCCAACATACTTTGGATTATCTTGTTTAAACGCATGATTCCCTAATACATGATCAAAATGAACATGCGTATTGATCACATAACAAATTTGTTTGTCCGTTTTAGTTTTAATTAGTTTGCGTAGCTTTAAACCATTCTCAATTGAGCCGCCTGTATCAATTACCGCGACACATTCATCACCAACAATAAAACCAATATTCGCAATATCTGCATGGTCTTCGTGATCAACTTCAACATGCACACCTTGATGCACGAAAACACCTTCGGCAATTTCGGTCAGGTTGAAATCTGTGCTGCCCTCAACTGATGTAGAACTATCAGCGGATGACGCAGGTTCTTTTCCAGAATCGCAAGCTGCAATTAAAAACAAACTGATAAATAAAATGGTCTTTTTCATGGTGCTTCTCATTGTAAACCCCTCATCGTATATTCTTCGATAATCCTTAGTCCATCCTATTATTATTTAAATGAATAAGATAGCATCCAAACGTCTATTACTAATGATATAGGATCTAAAAAATGTCGGAATTTAATAATGTAAAAATCATCAAAAAAGCAAATGTTTATTTTGATGGAAAGGTTTCAAGTCGCTCAGTACATTTTGAAGACGGCACGATCAAAACTCTCGGTTTCATGTTGCCGGGTGAATATCAATTCAATACGGATGATAAAGAAAATATGGAGATTATTTCAGGAAAATTGGAAGTACTTTTGCCAGACAATAATGACTGGGTCGCTTTTGAAGGTGGTCAGGATTTCGATGTTCCAGCTAAATCCAGCTTTAGTTTGAAAATCATAGAGCCTACCGACTACTGTTGTTCGTTTATTAAATAAATTATTTTTAATTCTTAATTAATAAGCTTTATGTTTTATGCTTAACTTATGAATCTAAGCTTATAATGTTTTCATCCGTCTCAAAACATTGTTGCAAATGGTTTCAACGAGTAGAATCTAAAACACTGAACGACATAAGAATAAAGGTCTAATCTCATGAAATTAAATAATATCCTTGAAGCCATCGGCAACACCCCACATGTTCGAATTAACCAATTATTTGATCGCGATATTGAGGTCTGGATGAAGCTGGAACGATCAAATCCTGGTGCCAGCATCAAGGACAGAATTGCGCTAGCGATGATCGAAGATGCCGAAAAAAAAGGCCTTCTTAGTTCTGACTCTGTCATTATTGAACCTACCTCTGGAAACACGGGAATTGGCTTAGCACTTGTTGCTGCGGTTAAGGGTTATCGTTTAATTCTGGTTATGCCCGAATCAATGTCGTTAGAACGCAGACGTTACATGCAAGCTCTGGGTGCCGAGCTGGAACTCACGCCGCGGGAAAAAGGAATGCCCGGCGCGATAGCAAAAGCTGAAGAAATGGTTGCTGAAGACGAAAAACGTTGGATGCCTTCACAATTTTCAAATCCAATAAATATGGCTGTTCATAAACAAACAACAGCTCAGGAAATTCTGGCAGATTTTCCTGAAGGCCTGGATTATCTTGTCACCGGCGTCGGAACCGGTGGTCACATAAGTGGTTGCGCAGAAGTCCTCAAAGCTGCCTGGCCAAACCTGAAAGTCATCGCGGTGGAACCAGAAGCCTCTCCTGTAATCAGCGGTGGTGAACCTGGACCACATATGATCCAGGGTATTGGTGCTGGTTTTATTCCTGATAATTTAAAAACTGATCTGCTCGATGATGTGGTACAAATATCGAATCCTGCGGCGTTTGATTTTGCCCGTCGTTGCGTTAAAGAAGAAGGTATCTTTGTCGGCGTGTCTTCCGGTGCGTCACTCGCAGCAATCGATCAAATAATAAAGGATATTCCAGATGGAAGTCGTGTTCTGACCTTTTCATACGATACTGGAGAACGCTATTTGTCTGTTGACGGGTTATTTAGCTGAGTCTAAAACAGAAGAATTAAGTTGATCAGAAAAATCTGAATCTATAAGCCTGATCTGATTATTTGATTTTGATTGATTTGTACTAGTTATTAGATTCAATCAATGTTTTTAGATCAGATAAACCTTTTTCGTAATCTGCCCCAACCCAGCTATCCATCATCAAACCAAACCAGCGGTGCATTGGGTTCATGCCCGCATCCATAACAAAACCCCAAGTTACTTCGGTGCCAGTTCCTTCTGATTTTAGATCAAAGGATGAAGCAGCTTTACCTTGACCAGCAAAATCTAGATCTATGCCTACATGCTCATTTTCTATTACATCGGTTATCATCCAACTGCCTGATCCAACGGCTTCGTTAACACTGTACCAGCTCATAGAAGAACCCTTACCCGATTCGGGGCCGCTATAGTTAAATTGCATATTCGGATCAAGTTTCGCCCAAGGTGACCACTCATTAAAAGACTTAGCGCTATTTATTTGTTGAAATACTTCAGTAACTGGAGCTGAAATAACAATATTTCGCTGTATCAAGCGTTTTTCTGGTAAGAGATACCCAACAATTAGAAATGCTAACGTTAAACCGATAATCGTATAAAAAAGACCTTTTAGCGGATTCACTTTAATGCCCCTGAAGTTTTTATAGTTATAAAAAAGCCCCCTATTCTAGGAGGCTTTATATAATAGCTCAAATTAATCAGGTGTTTTTACATTCCCAAAAGATACTACTCAAATAGTGTAAGAAATTTTCCGTATCCTGCTGATTCAAGATCTTCTTTTGGAATAAATTTTAATGATGCAGAATTCATGCAATATCGCTGTCCTGTTGGTGCTGGGCCATCATCAAAAACATGTCCAAGATGACTGTCTGCAACACTGCTTCGTATCTCTGTACGTACACCAAACAAACTTAAGTCTGATTTTTCGACCATTGCTTTTTTACTAATCGGACGATAAAAGCTCGGCCAGCCGGTGCCTGATTTATATTTGTGTGTTGAACTGAAAAGTGGCTCGCCAGAGACAACATCAACATAGATACCAGCTTGTTTATTATCCCAGTATTCATTTTTAAATGGTCGCTCGGTACCTTCTTCTTGAGTTACTTCATATTGAATCTGCGTCAATTGGTTTTCAAGAGCATCTGGTGAGGGCTTTTGAAAATCACTATTGTTGTTAACCCACTCTTCAAATAATTTGTCATTCTCTGAAACAATATCATTAGTCATTTCAGTCGTTGAACTTGGTTCACCAGATACTTGCATGCCCAACACGAAGCTGCCGATAAAAATTAAACTTACGATGGCCGCAAATAATTTACTTAATTTCATTTTTCTCACCTTTTTGTTTATGTGAAATAGGACACAAAATGATCAATTAGGTTCCTTGATGATCTTTTGGATCACACCACCACCTAAACAAATATCGTCATCATAAAACACAACCGACTGACCTGGCGTTACCGCTCTTTGAGGTTGATCAAACATGACTCGAAATCTATCTTCAGCTATTTTTTCTACTACGCATTTTTGATCGGTTTGTCGATAGCGCGTTTTGGCTGTGCATTTAAATACGCCTTCTGGTGCAGCTCCAGCAACCCAGTTTAATTCCGTTGCTTCTAAACCTTCACTGAAAAGCATTGGGTGATCATGCCCTTGGCCTGCAACAATAATATTTTTTTCAACATCTTTATCAACCACAAACCAGGGTTCTTCAGAAACTCCTTTTACGCCACCAATGCCTAACCCCTTACGCTGTCCAAACGTGTAGTACATTGCACCAGTGTGATGACCGATCACTTTTCCATCTACTGTCTGGATTTCACCTGCTTGTGCAGGAATATATTTACTTAGAAATTCTCGAAATGGGCGCTCACCAATAAAGCAAATACCTGTACTATCTTTTTTATCATGCGTGATCAAATCAGCAGCTTCCGCCAGACTTCGAACATCTAGCTTATCCAACTCACCGACAGGGAAAAGCGTTCGAGAAAGTTCTTTTTGTCCTAACGTATAAAGAAAATAACTTTGATCTTTATTTTGATCTTTACCTCTTAACAGAAAATATTCTTCGTCTTTTTCAGACACGCGAGCGTAGTGTCCTGTCGCAATTTTTTCGGCACCTAAGTCAGTCGCATGTTCGAGGAATGCTTTGAACTTGATCTCACGGTTACAGAGAATGTCAGGGTTTGGGGTTAAACCTTCAGAATACTCTTTTACAAATCGTTCAAAAACTTCTTCCCAATATTCGATCGAGAAATTGACGGTGTTGAGTTTAATTCCGATTTTGTCACAAATTGATTGTGCATCTTTCACATCTTCTGCCGCTGCACAAAATTGATCAGAATCATCTTCTTCCCAATTTTTCATAAACAAACCTTCAATCTCAAACCCTTGTTTTCGTAACAAGAGGGCAGAAACTGATGAATCGACACCACCAGAGAGGCCTACCATTATTTTTTCGTTATTTTGCATAAGCAGATTATATCAATACCGAGACACAAATTCGGTGCAGATGTTACCTTGCCCTCAATAATATATAACCTGTTGTTTTTTATGTGCTTTAAAAAATAAAAATACAGAAAGTTCTAGAAATTTACTGTTCAAGGAAAGCGTCCAATTACTTTACAATGGCGTTACATATTCAAATGGAAGGGGCGAGCTTAATAAATAGATTTATCGTTTTTATTCCACTCAGGTAAAAACCAAAGCATCTTCATGGATTTGCTATTAACTTTATCGGCTCTGGAAATTGCTATGTATATAGTCTAGTGGAAACTGGTTTCCGGCAAGGTAATCATCGAGGCAAGTTAAGATCATCGAACTACGTAGTCGCTCTACATTTTGTCGAATTTCTTCTATGCTCATCCAGTGAACTTGCTGGATCCCATCATCTAGTGGTAGTTCTGGTTTATGATCGTGGCAGCTACCGGAAAAACAGACACGCAAGTAGGTTATGTCGCTTGAGGGTGAAGGATACATATAGAGGCCGATCGCTTTTTCTGGCTTAAATCCCCAGGCAGTTTCTTCACGCACTTCTCTTTCAACAGCCTGTAGAAGACTCTCGCCCTCTTCTAAATGACCAGCTGGTTGATTAAAAACTAATTTACCGTGGGAAATTTCTTCTATCATCAAAAATTTGCCATCTCTTTCAATAATTGCGGCAACCGTCACATTTGGTTTCCACTGATCTGGACGTTCGGGAATTGCTCCATTCGGCATCGTCGGAATTTTATTTTTGATTAATCCCTGAGCTACATTCTTTACTCTGGTTTCCGGTTCTTTTAGCATTGAATACGTCCTGTCAATCTACAAATACATAATCTATATTGTTAAATTCGCTATTAATTTTCTATAGTAGCTTCATTCTACGTTTAAACATTATTTCGGCGAAACCACCTGAAACATTAGTTTTCAGTGTTTTTTTTCACAAATAGTTGGCATGCATCATGCGTTTAAATCGGGGTAGGCTTAGTTAATCTTAACAAGTCGTATTAATACTTATCCTGAATGATCAGTGCTAGAATTTGCACAATTATTCATAATCTCTTGGGGAAGATAAATGAAGAAGCTCCTTACTTTGATCGGAACAGGTCTATTTTTAATTCCAACACTTCTACTTGCTTCTGAAGGCGGTCATAGTGCCATGCCGCAGGATTTCACTGGTAATACCGCTGCAACAGTCGCTCTGGTTCTTTTTGTATTTGCCTATTTACTCGTCATATTTGAAGAGCAACTTCATTTGAGAAAATCAAAACCCGTGACGGTTGCTGCCGGTATCATTTGGGCAATTGTAGCAGTTGTTTACTCTCAAAGCGGTGATGTACACACAGCAGAAATCATGGTGAGGCATAACCTACTTGAATTTGCTGAACTATTTCTCTTCCTCCTTGCAGCGATGACATATATAAACACCATGGAATATATGGGTGTTTTTGATAAGTTGCGGGCCTGGCTTGTGTCACGAGGGTTTTCTCTTAGAACAATTTTCTGGCTGACAGGCTTGATCTCTTTTTGTCTATCTCCAATCGCAGACAACCTGACTACGGCACTATTAATGTCAACTGTTGCGATGGCTGTTGGTGGCACCAATACCAAATTTGTTGTTGTCGCTTGTATCAATATTGTCGTTGCTGCCAATGCTGGGGGCGCTTTCAGTCCATTTGGTGACATTACAACACTAATGGTCTGGCAAAAAGGAATTGTTCAGTTCCAGGAATTCTTTGCCCTATTTATTCCTTCTTTA
>JBGCGE010000071.1:0-8417 GCA_045110495.1 Gammaproteobacteria bacterium | reverse complement strand
AACTTGCCGTGGTTTGCAATGGGCGCGTCGAACGGGCGGAATCTTTATACCGCGACGCTGGTGTGCGGAAAATATCGTATCCGACATCTGTGGCTACATTGGACAGAGATATAGAGCGAGGATTATATTGTATTACTGATGATGCCACGCTGCTTTGTGAGTCCAATATACTTGATGTCATCGTTGATATAACTGGGGCTGTTGAGTTCGGTGCGAATGTTGTTTTAAATGCAATTCGGCATAAAAAACATGTGGTTCTGATGAATGCTGAGTTGGATAGTACAGTTGGCCCTCTTCTAAAGAACTACGCTGATGAACAAGGGGTGATCATTACTAATGTTGACGGTGATCAGCCTGGTGTGATCATGAATCTGTATCGCTTCGTTAAGGGTATTGGGGTAAAGCCTGTCTTGTGTGGAAACGTAAAGGGGTTACAGGATCCTTATCGAACACCCCTTACCCAAAAGTCGTTTGCTGAACGTTGGAATCAGAGTGCACCAATGGTTACATCTTTTGCTGATGGTACCAAGATATCATTCGAGCAGTCGTTGGTTGCTAATGCAACTAACATGAGAGTTGCGAAAAGAGGTATGTTTGGGCCTCAAGTGGAGCCGGGTGAACACGTTGATAATGCCGAAAAATGGTACCCAATAGATCTGTTAGATCATCCAACTGGAATAGTAGATTATGTTGTGGGAGCTAATCCAGGGCCGGGTGTTTTTGTATTGGGATCTCATAGTGATCCGAAGCAACAACACTTTTTAGAACTTTACAAATTAGGGACGGGCCCCTTGTATACTTTTTATACGCCGTATCATTTGTGTCATTTTGAAGTGCACAATACAATTGCGAGAGCTGTGATTTTTAAAGATGCTGCGATCACTCCAACCTTTGGTCCTTGTGTAGATGTAATTACCACTGCAAAGCGTGATCTGAAAGAAGGCGAGGTGCTAGATGGAATTGGACATTTTATGACATACGGACAGTGCGAAAATTCAGAAACTGTAGTTTCAGAGAAATTGTTGCCAATTGGACAGGCCGAAGGATGCGTTTTAACTCGCGATATACCAAAGGACTCTGTCATTACCCATGCGGATGTAAAAATGCCAGCCGGGCGGCTGGTTGACTCCCTTCGGCAAGAGCAAGATCGTACTTTTTTTAGTAAAACTGAAGCTCTATGAAAGCGGTCATATTAGCGGGTGGTTTAGGCACCAGAATCAGCGAAGAGACAAATGTCCGACCAAAGCCTATGGTTGATATAGGCGGTATGCCCGTTATTTGGCATATCATGAAAACCTACTCACATTTTGGTATTCATGATTTTGTCGTTTTGTGCGGTTATAAAGGCCACGTTATTAAGCAGTTCTTTGCGGAATATGCCATGAGAACGTCTTCTGTGGAAGTGGATCTCAGTGTAGGAACGGTCAGATTACTCGACAAAGTGAATGAGCCTTGGAAAATCACCTTGGTGGACACGGGCGAATCAACAATGACGGGTGGTCGTATACGTAGAGCAAAAGACTATATTGGTGATGATACCTTCATGCTGACTTATGGTGATGGGGTAAGCAATGTAGATTTACGCACCCTATTGCAGCTGCATAAAGAGGATCAATCTCTTGTTACACTAACAGCTGTTCAGCCTCCAGGTCGGTTTGGAGCGCTGGCGTTGTCTGAGAATCAGTCCAAAGTTACTCAATTTTATGAGAAGCCAGAAGGAGATGGCGCCTGGATTAATGGTGGGTACTTTGTGGTGGAGCCTGAAGCCATAAATTATATCGACGGTGATCATACTAGCTGGGAGCAAGGCCCGTTAGATAGAATAGCGAATGTTGGTGGACTGAGTGCCTACAAGCACCCTGGCTTCTGGCAACCTATGGATACCCTAAGAGACAAACACTATCTAGAGTCTTTATGGTCCGATGGCAATCCGCCATGGAAGGTCTGGTAAATATGCAATTTCATGAGACTGCGATTTCAGGCGCTTACGTCGTGGAATTGGATCGGTTGGAAGATGATAGGGGGTTTTTTGCTCGGGCTTTTTGTGCTGATGAATTTGCCGCTACAGGCATCAACCCCAACGTAGTTCAAGCGAATTTATCGTTTAACGTTAGCAAAGGCACTTTGCGAGGAATGCACTATCAGGTTTCGCCGGGTTTAGAAACAAAATTTGTTCGCTGTATACGAGGTTGTATATATGATGTCATCGTAGATTTGCGTCCCGATTCAGATACCTATTTAAAACATTTTGGTGTGGAACTCTCCTCTGATACGCGCAGTGCCTTATATATTCCACAAAAGGTCGCCCATGGATTTCAAACATTGTCTGATGAATCAGAGGTTATGTACCTAGTGTCGGGAAAATATAACCCCGCTTGTGAACGAGGAGTTCGTTACGACGATCCGAAATTTGACATTCAATGGCCCGTCGCAGTGACTACTGTCTCTGAAAAAGACGCTAACTGGTCTCTGTTTGTAAGTTAGTTCTTCGTAAAAGGATAGTTCGTGAAAATAAACGAAACATTTTGGACCGGTAAGCGGGTTTTAGTCACCGGTCACACTGGATTCAAAGGTAGTTGGTTGAGTTTATGGCTGTCTAAGCTTGGAGCTAACGTATGTGGAGTTGCCTTAGCGCCTGAGACAGAGCTTAATCTTTATGATTTGGTGCAAGTTGACTCGGTAGTTGACTCGTATTTCGTAGATATAAACGATGCGAAAAAGCTGAGTGAAGTATTTTCAGTTTTTAGACCCGAGATCGTATTGCATCTTGCTGCTCAGGCGTTGGTACGTGAGTCTTATCAGCATCCCATTAAAACGTTCTCAACAAATGTCTTGGGTACTTTGAATGTGTTGGAGGCGTGTCGCCGTTGTAATAGCGTGGCTGCCATTGTGGTTGTTACGACAGACAAATGCTACGAAAATAAAGAATGGCACTGGGGATACCGTGAAACTGATCCATTGGGTGGGTACGACCCCTATAGTGCAAGTAAGGCTTGCGCTGAAATAGCCACAAACTCCTGGCGAATGTCATTTATGGGTGAAAGCGGTATTGACGACAATCACATTGCCGTTGCAACCGCGCGAGCCGGGAACGTAATTGGCGGTGGTGATTGGGCTCAAGATAGACTGGTTCCCGACTTGATCAAGGCGATTTCTGAAAACCGTGATGTAGTTTTGCGCAATCCTGAAGCAATGCGACCATGGCAGCATGTCCTAGAACCATTGTCCGGTTATCTAATGCTGGCAGAGAAGCTGTTCAGTGAAGGGGATGCTTGGGCCTCAGCCTGGAATTTTGGGCCGAATGATACCGATGTAAAATCTGTGGCATGGATTGCTGAGAAGCTGATTGAAAAATTTGATAGTAATAGTCGATGGACGCTGGATAGTTCTTTGCAGCCGCACGAAGCCACTTATTTAAAACTAGATTGCTCCAGGGCGAATCAAGTTCTAGGTTGGAAGCCGGTATGGTCGCTAGATACTTGTTTGGATCAAATCGTAGGTTGGGAGCTTGAGCGTACGCGTCATTCTGGGGAAGCCGTTAAAAAAATTACCTATGAGATGATTGAGAGGTATGAGCTATCATTAAGTGTTCGAGATTAGTTATTGAACCAACAGCATGACTAATTGGCTTTATGGCCTCTCTACCTTTATTGAAGGCAAGCTTATAACTTACTATGGAGGATGCTTTCTTAGACACTACTCAAGTAATAAGGTTGGATATAATTTTTCAATAAATTCACTAAACCTTGCGCTCACTCCCTTGACTCTCACATACTAATCATGATTTCGCATTTGAATAACGACAACAAAAAACAGTATGCGAGTGTTTTAGAGCAAATATTTATGAGTGGCTCAAGCATGATTACATCTATCGTCGTGCTGAGCAAAGGGGGTGTGTCAAACTTCGGTATTTATAGCTTCATTCAAGTAATCTCGTTATTAATCACAGGAGCGTTCATGACTCTCCTTCACCGTCAAATGATGCTTGCCATAGCCTCGTACAACACGAAAAATCAAAGGCGATTTTTTCTTGCGACGATGAAAATCGAGATTGTTGGGCTATTTTTATTTATGTTGCTGGTGGCAGGTGGTTGGTACGTTCTCTCAAAGTATTTAAATATAATAGAATTTCAGAAAACAGTATTCCTAGCATCACTGTATATTACTTTGTTTGTCATTTATGATGCGTTTAAACAATATTCTTATACAACTGAAAATCAAATTTATTCTCTAAAGATTTCCGTTGTTTTTCTTTCATTTCAGGCTTTAATGCTTGCCTATTTATACTTCTATACTGATTCGAAAGGCACTTTAGAAAATATTTATCTGTGTCTGTCTGCTTCGTTGGCTATTGGGATTCTGTCGAATCGGTATTGTATAAAAAATCTACTACATGCGAGATCTGTAAGCTATAAGTTCTGCAGAAAAACGATATCAATATATTTTAAGCAGGGTCGTTTTAGTTTGTTTGGAATGGCGATAACATGGGTGCAGAATCAAAGTATGAACCCGTTCTTAATGCTTATTGGTGGGCCAGTGATAGCAGGTTATTTCAGTATTGGTAGATTATTCATAATGCCCGTTGCTGTCGTAACTCAAGGTATTGTGAATAGCACGCTGCCAAAGCTTAGAAGACTTTATAAAAATTCAGGAGAAACATTACTTACCCCTCAGATACATCTTTATTTTTTAAAAACAAGTGCATTCACCGTATTGTACTTCACTTTACTAGCCCTACTTCACTTTGCTGGGATGCTGGATAGTGTGTTAACTGACTATGCTCATATAAAGTTGTTTTTGCTTTATTGGATTACCATTTCCACATTGACAATGATCAGGTTTTGGGTCGCGCAATTTTTCATTGTAACAATGAAATTTAAATTTTTACTAAATTTGAGCATCATCTCAGCTCTAGTAACTGTCACAGGAATGACCACTTTTGGAATACATATGAACTCGATCTCGTTGGCTCTAGCAACCGTTATCTTCAGTGAGTGCTTGATAATTGTGGTATTCCATCTAGAGAAAAAGAGGCTAAAAAAGCCCGTATAGAAAAAGAGCTTTCTCTGTCGGTGTATAGGAACAAATTCAAGAAATTCGTGTTTGTGAGATGCTCCAGGCCTAAAAGCGCACAGTCATAGTCTTTATTGTTAGCATGTCTTGTTTCAGTGGATTTGAAAAGTAGTGGCTTCGAAACCGTCGTATAAGTTTTCGTTTCTATTACTGCAAGTTACGAGAGTTGTAAACACCCAGTACAGCTTGGATAATAGGACTTCTTTGTTTTAAGAAAAAGTTATTCCGGGGAATCACATCCCTTTCTCAAAAGTAACATTTGCTCTTAATTCGCAGTGCCATTCCTCAACGTTAAGATGCTGGTGGCAAAATCTGATATTTCAAGATACATTGCTTGGGTGCGAAAACTGAGAGATTTTTATATAACCAATCGATAATTCGGGTAAACCTTGTATTACAGTATTGGTAAATCTAGAAAAATGCTGCGGACCAAGGGAATTCGGCTTCTGTGACATATATTAACGCGACTTTGGTCAATGTATGTTTTGAAAAATTTGTGTCTAATCTGAGTTTTTAGGCTCAGAGGATTTACGTACATCGAAAGCTTGAGTTCAGAGCCGTCCTAGTGAAAATTAGCCTAGCTTTCAGCTTTAGTGTGCGTCCTCGAAATGAATAAATATAGAAAATTCTGTTATGCATGAAGTTTACTTGCGATTCGTAAAACCCACCAGCAAAAACGTATCCGATGAGATCTCATTGGCAATTGAAGGTACTCGCTCTTCAATTAAAGAAAGAAGCGCATTAATTTGGTCTGAGCATTGTAGTGAATGTGCAATGCCAGATTGTTTTACGTCATGTGAGTTTTACTCGCCAAGAGCAGATCTTAAGTGCCAGCGATTTAGAGGTGGGATTACCCCAGTATTTTCTGAGTCTCAGTTGTTACAAGAGAGCATGTTTGTTTCGTTCAAGAAGTGGGGAAAGCTTGAAGCCACTGCAACAGCAATTCTTACAAGTTCCTGGAGTCAAAGAGTGTTGGAATTTATTTATAAGCATTTTGAGCATGCTCTAAATATCATTCCGGCACCTTATTTTTTTAAGTTAAAGATTGTACGTTTGATAAAAAGAATCATGGAGAAAATATCTTCTATCGGCAGGAGGGTCGCTGATGCTGAAGATGGTCTTGTGTTTCTGCTAGAAGCTGTAAACCATGAAAGTAAAGATTTATATTTTAAATTTACGGTGCGTGAGTTTGAAGAAAGAACACGATCTTTTCAAAAAAAAATTAATCTGCAAGTAGGTTATAGCAAAACGGTTATTAACATCAGCGAGTTCAACAATGTTTCTCTAAACAAGAAATGCCTTTATCAGCTCGAACCCGATGAAAGCTCACAAGAAGTAAACGTAACTTTCGGCATGTTAGATTTCGTTACGCTGAATGAAAAATACATTGATTCAAATGAGACCACGTACAAAAAAGTGAAGGCCGTTGTTTGGGATTTAGACAACACTGTTTGGGATGGTACTCTAGTTGAGGATGGATTAGATGGTCTGGTCCTTAGGCCAAAGGTGGTGAGCACGATAATAAAGTTGGACGAAATGGGAATTTTAAATTCTGTGGCCAGTAAAAATAATTTCGATGATGCACAGATTGCCTTGAAAAGGTTTGGTTTGGAAAAGTATTTTCTTTATCCGCAAGTATCATGGAATCCTAAGAGTTCGGGTATAAAACAAATACAGAAATCATTAAATGTTGGAATGGATACAATAATATTTATCGATGATCAAATATTTGAACGTTCTGAGGTTAGTGCAACATTGCATGAAATACGTGTGTTTAGCGATTTAGAGGTGGATGGACTATTAAATCTACCTGAGTTTCAATTGCCAGTAACTGATGAAAGCAGAAAGCGGCGTAAGATGTATCAAGAGAATCAGGTGAGGGAGCACGCATTAGCAGATGCTGGAAGCGACTATACCGAGTTTTTAAAGAGCTGTGATTTAACGATTACATTATCAAAGATTAATTCTCAGACACTGAATCGTGTACATGAATTGTCACAACGAACGAACCAAATGAATTTTTCGGGTTCTCGTTATACCAAATCTCAGCTTGCGGATTTAATAGAGGATGATTCCAAGAAGACATTTGTAATCTCATGTGAAGATCGGTTTGGCGACTACGGAATTGTTGGCTTCGCGATCGTCGATGATTCAAAACAAAATCTAAACGATTTGATGTTTAGCTGTAGAATTCAGGCCAAACAAGTTGAACACACATTTATAAGACACCTTTTTGAATTATATATACACAGAGGTAAAAAATTCTTCACTGCTACATATCGTCCTACAAAAAATAATGCGCAATCTGGAAAAGTTTTTAATGACGTGGGGTTTATCGTGCTTGGTCATGATGAGGGAGTTCAGACTTTACAATTTGACTTGGAAAGATATGAAGCTGGTGACAGAGTTATAACCGTGATAGATAAGACGTAATAATTATGCTTATTAATAAAGTTAAAGAAAAAGTATTTAAGCGAGCCTCTTCGCTTTATTATGTAAAGCCGCATATTTTAAAAGCGGACAAGCCAGTTGTGAGCTTTACTTTTGATGATGTACCAAGAAGTGCTATAAATAACGGTGCGAATGTTCTCAAAAAATACAATGTATCAGGTACTTTCTATCTAAGTGGGGCTTTGTCTGGAAAAGAATTCTTAGGTCTTGAACAGTTTTACCCAGAGGATATTGAAACTCTTCTCGATACAGGGCAAGAAATTGGCTGTCACACGTATGATCATTGCAATTGTAATGAGGTTGCAACGGAGTGTTTTCGTAGGGCTCTAGATAACAATAATTTCTTTTTTGAACGTTATCTAGCTGATAGAGATGTAACTAGCTTTTCCTATCCATATGGGTCGACATCTATCGAGACGAAGAAACTAATAAGGGCTCGTTACTCTTCAGGACGTGGCATACAGCCCGGTGTTAATTCGGGTCTAGTTGATCTGTGTGAATTAAAAGCTAATGCGCTTTATACGAATAGTATGTCTGAAATGATTATTGATAACCTTGTTGAAATTGCGAAGAGTAATAACGGATGGCTTATATTTTACACGCATGGAGTATCTGAAAACCCTAACAGATTCGGTTGTGTTCCTAACCTTTTGGAATATGCGGTTAAGGCAGTGGTTGATCGAGATATTGAAATTCTAAATGTTAAGAGCGCGTTAGCTCATCACTCGTTCAATTGATAAAAAACACTAAAGGTAAGCGCCAAAGAACCCACGTCTAGACAAGCGCTCTACTGTTGGTAGAAGCTGTGCTCCACGTTAATGATATCCGAGAGCACTCATGCAGACCGATCCGTCAAATAGCAACCCAGCGCTACAAACGTTAAGCCGTGATAG
>JBGCGE010000070.1:0-4936 GCA_045110495.1 Gammaproteobacteria bacterium | reverse complement strand
AAATACTGCTTCTAGAACTGGGTTCATCAGAAAGACCTATATACCACAATGTGTAGTTAATATACTACATGTTGTGGTATGTGTCATTTTCCTTTTTTCGGTGATTACATTTTGACGCTGCGGATCGGCTGATTAGACGCATAACATCGCGCATGAGTTGTAGTTGTGGCTTGAGCGCGTTCTGAGGCACTCATGGTTGCGTTCGAGCCGCAACTATCGACTCCATGCGCCCCGTTAGGCGGCACTATAGTGAATTAAGCCATTCTTCTCGGGCCGTTTCTGATTGGAAGTGGTCATAGTATCTATTGATGACGAATTCTTCGATTATGGATGCGTGAATATGTTGCAACTCGAGAAGATGCCGAAGGTTCATTTTATTGCTATCCCTTAACTCATATCTTCCATGAACCATGGAAGATCTTAATCCATAGATATCTCTCATCATAGTTTCTGTTACCTGCTGTTTTTCAAGTATCTTGGATACTCGCTCGCAGAGTGCTTTCGTTGCACCACGACCCTCGTTTTTTGAAACCAGAGATTCCATTGAAGATATAAGAAGCATATACGAATCGATCCACTGCTGTGTAACCATAGCTCGGCACGAGAAATATATACAATTAGTTAGTCTTTGAGAGACAGCTTCCATGTTTCTTATACCGTCAAAAATATGGTCTACACGTTTTAATTTTGGAGCATCAAAGTATTCTTGTTTACGGAGGCGTTCAGAGTTATAGGTGACGGTTTCTGGCAAGATTGTAGAGTGATCCTCATTGCCTGGGCAGTATCTAAACTTTATGAAAGGCGCATTCAAATTGTGAGCAACGTTAAACGCTAGAAGAATTAAGGAAATATCGTGCTCGGCTGCTTTGTGTGTTGAGTAATCGTATTCAAATGCGTAAGAAGCACTTTTTATGTGTTCCTGATTTATAGATGAAAATAGATCTGAGCCGGTAAATTTGTCTTTGGAGTGACGAACTAAAGTAACACCTGATCCGTCGAATGTGTAGGGCAGCGCAAGACCGTCAAAGTTATTCCTTCCAAATATTGGTGCAACTATTTTCATATAATTTTCTAAGCAGTCCTAGAGGGGTTCAATGACGCCTAACATCCTCCATCAGGAACACTGGATAGACGAGCAGGTTGTGGCGTAGCCACGTTCTGATTGTCTGTCCAGTGTTTGCTGCATGGAAAAGTTAGGTTTGCGCTGCGGTAACGCAATTGGAATTGCTGTTGATATCGTATTAAAGTGAAAAAACACGATTAAAGCCTGTCAACTACACATGCTCTAAGTACAATTTTGATACGATTTTTAAGTACATTATTCTAAAGATGCTTTTTGACGTAAAAGTGGAATTTATATCTTACCCACGGTAGATGTTTTACTTAATTGAATATTGTGGAAAATAATATTTTGAGTGTGTGTAAACTCCATAGATGATTGACAAGCAGCGAAATAATGAAGAAATCCAATTATAGCGAATTACTTGATAATTCTGAGTTTCTTGGTGCTAATGGACCTAATGAGTCGCTTGTTCAAAGTAGTTCGGTAGATGAAATACTTGAGTTTTGCGAGCAGTCGGCTAGCGTATCAGAGATTGAGTCTGGTAATATTGATAGAACGCAATTGACTCAGTTAGCATCTCTATCACTGAGCAGTGACACTCATCCATGTAGTGCTCTAGATTGTAGGATGAAGAACGCAATCGAGCTGGCACAATATGCTGCGTTTTATAGTGACAATATATTAGTCAATAATATGCTTTCTAGGCATATACATCACGCAGATGAGATTGCTGATGAAGATGAATTTAGAGAAAAATTCATAGATGATCTTGAATTATTACATTTTCTTAAGCCATTCATCGAAGCAGGAGTCGTGCAGCCCATCACACCGCCATATTATTGTAAGCGATGTTTGGCTCATCAGTCTTTTGGCGACTACGATGATAAGAGAATTGAGGATACGTTTAAGAGATTAATGGGTGAATATAAGCAGCAGACAAAAGTTTATGTTGAGAAATTGTATGACATGTACTTTCTATCAATTGAAGGGCCCGACACATTGCTAGAACATGGTCAGTTGTGCTGGACGCTCGATACTCTCCCTGAAAGTATTGCAGGAATGCCACGTAAAGTTAGTGCCATAGAGTCCGGTAAAAAAGTTGAATTATCTAAAACAGTTGCGCAAAAGGAGAGGTTGTATGCGGAAGTAGCTGGAAGTAACTATCAACGAATAGCTTATGATTTGGCGTTAACAAACTCACTTGAAGTTTCGCTGCTTACCAACAGTGAAATAGAGCTCGGAATTCTAAGGGAGTTATCCAATAGTTCTGAGATAGACCGGCGGAATCAAATTATTGGGAATAATTTGACTTGTTTAGTACCATTCCTGAAGGGTGTAGATCCAGCGACTGTTCTAAAAATACGAGAAAGCGAACAAGATTCATTTGTGAGTTTTAGAAGTAAACTGAATGAGACAGTAAATGAAGTTGTGGCTCAGAAAGGGAGCCTTGACAATCGAGGTGCATATCAAATTTATAACGATCTGCTGGCTCCAGAAATATCAAAATTAAACCACCAGATGCAGCTTGCAAACAATTCATTAACGAAAAAGGCGAGAAGGAAAGTAATGGGGTGGACAGCAGCCATCTCATTTGGAAACTATGTTGGTTTGTTGCCTCCAGGCATAACTGCAGCGGCTGCGGCATTGGGTTTTACGGGGTTGATAGCTACGAGCTTAGAAGAAATGATGAACAACAGTGACGCTGAAGATTTGATAAAAAGCAGTGATATGTATTTTCTTTGGAAGGTCAAGCATTTAGCACATAGCGGCAAGTGACTGTTATTGTGTAAATGCTTTAGAATTTAGCATGTTGAATTCGCGCTATCATTTATACCGTGATGTCTTCGTTAAAGTATTTACTCCTAATTCTCGTTTCCAAGAATATGTGTAGGTTATTACATAATTGATCGACTTGGATTATGTTGGAGTTCAGCCAGTTCTTGATGAGCAGATTTATAAGGGGCCGTTAGAAATTCCGTAGAAATCTATCCAAGTAAACCTAACATCTGCCGTAACTTGCGGTTGAGTTTACGCGAGTGGAGCGGAAGCGCAGGGAGTGTAAAGTCAATCCGTCGAGTTCACGGCTCAGTTAGACCTGCGTCGGGTAGAGTCCCAGTACACAGCCTACAGAATTGTCTGGGCACATGGGTTACAAGCTCATGCGCTTGTACGAGACACTAGCTTAGAATCAGAAAACATTGGTCATTGGGCATACCACAGAAATTTCTTTAGAATACACAACAATTTCTGGAGTTATCAATCCTTGGTGTTCCGCTCTATATTTGGTCGGGTTTGTAGCTCAGATTTGACGATCTCGTATTGTTTTTGCCACTCTTTAGTGTTCTTGAAAACAATGCCTTTTCTTGCGATCTCGTGGAGCTCGAGGTCCGATTCTTCTAAAGAATTTTCACATGCGTGCAACTTTTGAAGATAAGCCATTATCCGATGAGTCGGAAGCTTTTCCAGTTCGTTGAGCGTTAAAGGTGCAATGGCTCTAGGTTGTTTTAGCCCCATAAACTAATTCCACTAGTGATCGAGTGTAAATACACAGCATAGCCTGCGTAAACCATGGCTGTTATTGAAGGAAGTCTGAAACTGTAGTCTTACTTTCGCGGACTCTTGCGAAAAAGTACAGTAGTAGGTCTAACATCGCGCATGAGCTGTAGTTGAGGCAGTTGCGGGTTATGGGCGAAGCCCATGTTCCGTGGCTGGGTCAGCTATCGGCTCTATGCGCCTCGTTAGACGTCGTTGCATTATGCTCCGCATAACATGCCAACCTTTGAGAGATAGTCTTTACACTCTGCAAACCCTGTGTATCGGTGACTCATCATGCCAGCATTGGACGCTGCCTCTACATTTTCGATCGAATCATCAATAAATAAAATTTCATTTGCGGGGCAGGTACAAGTTTGAATTGCATATTGAAATATCTCTGGCTCAGGCTTTATAAAGCCGACATCGCTAGAGTTCACTACAGCGCGAAACCGTTTTATTAGTCCTAGTGCTTCTAGATCTTTGTCTAACCGCGATGTTGCGTTAGTTACAAGCGATATTCCGTTCTTAGAATTACAGATGGACAGCAGATTTAGCAACTTCGTATCAATCACACCAGGACTATCGCTCCATTCAGTTATTGCTAACTCAGCTTTCGAAGTTGGATGCTCTGCTAGCAATTTATTAACTATTTGTGAACGCCAATCATCATCAGTTATTATTCCACGAATCGCTAGGTTGAGCAAAGTCGGCTCAAACGCTATTTTTTGTATGGAATCCAATGGCAGATTATAATTTAATTCTACGGTGGAATCAGTGGTGGGCCAGTGGCGTAATACCCCATCCAAATCTACAAATATTGCGTTTGGCACATTCGTATTTGAGATCTTTTTAGTGGGCACAGTTGGTCCTTCTCTAACATTAATACATCGCTTTTCAGTTTTATGATAGCACCGTGCACCCTGGACGCTTAATCCTGGATACCCTGTACTTAAAAAATATTCGACAGACGACTAACATTTGCCGTAACTTGCAGTTGCGGCGCGGCCTGGTTCTGAGGTACTCATTTGGTTCAGGTCGCGGCGCAACTGTCGAGTTCACGGCTGCGTTAGCCGTCAATCTTAAAAAGCATAAGTTCATACTCTTTGGATGGCATGCTAGACATCCACTGCACTATATTCTCTGAGGGTGTTTGTCAGGTGGCGGTATCAAGATATCTGAATAGTAGAGTCTCGGGATTTCACAATACTGGCTGACCGATTCCGGAACATGTCAACCTGTTTTGGACACTTAGTCCAAAGATAATGTAATTTTCTCTTTCACTCTATTCAACGTAGGGAAGTTGACGTCGCTGCTCACACCGGCCTCAAGCTCTATTGG
>JBGCGE010000069.1:0-9872 GCA_045110495.1 Gammaproteobacteria bacterium | reverse complement strand
GGGAAACGTTCCTCATAATAATGTTATGCATAGAAGGAGGTAAATTTCCAGAATGTTTGAAAATATGAGTTTAATTACAGGAATACTGCTTATAGGTATTTCTATTGCTATATATTTTATTCCTTCATGGATAGCTGCAGGTAGAAATCACCATAACATGGGAGCAATTTTTGCTATAAATTTGCTACTAGGTTGGACATTTTTAGGCTGGGTTGCAGCAATTGTTTGGTCACTTACCGCAGTAAAGGAGAAGCAAGACGAGTCACAAAAACCAGAAATAACCAAACCTGTAGACCTGACCAAACAGTGCCCTTTTTGCGCAGAAACCATTAAAAAAGAAGCAAAGCTTTGTAGATTTTGCAATAAAGAACTTCCTGACGTAGAGCATGCATAACAATACGCTCAAGTATCGTTCCGGCCAAAAAGCGGCCTCCACTGGACAGATAAACAAATAAAAGGGGTCTGACCCCTTTAGTTAGTTAGATAGGGGCGGTTTCAATTTCCAAGCGCGCCATTAAGGGCTTTCAAAAAGACCTCCTCCGGCGTGCGATAGTTGAGCGATTTACGAGGTCGTTGATTAATTAATGTAACGGCTTTTTTAATCTGCCTTTTTGTTACTTTACGGAAGTCGGTGCCTTTTGAAGTAAAAGGGGTCAGACCCCTTTAGTTAGACCCCTTTAGTTATTTATGGATCGTAATATAAAAACCAAACTAATCGTTAAACCCGTTATTGTTATTTTCACGGGTATATTATTAGCAATATTTATCTTCAACTTTATTCCGTATCAATTATCAAAAATTTCGTTTTTGAATGGCAATAAAATAATTCTACCTTCTAATTTACTGTATCTGCTAATATTTTGTTTCATATTTAAACCTTTTCTTAATTTGACAGGAAATTTTTTCTTAATTCAAAAATGGGAAAACGGAAACAACCCACCTTGTCCAGTCTATAATTATCCTATGGTAAATAGGGTAGCGAAAAAGGGTAAATTTATTAGTCAAGAATTTTGGGGCTGTTACAGGTTTCCTAAATGTACTGGTAAAATACACATTGGCTAAAAACCACTTAACAAGGCATTAAAGAGATCAGACCTCTTTTAGTTTCTGCCTCAATAATTTTTATTAGATGGATTTGACTCTTGATGTTTTTAAAACTTCAGAAAGTTAAAAATAAACTTCGTAAAGTTAAGAATAAATTTCTCATTATTAATAATAATGCATTTACCAGTTTAAATTATGACAACAACATATTTCATTTTTTTGTTTTTGATATAGTCCCTTCATATCATCCTGATATGATTATAGATAAGATTTATCTTAATAAAGCTAAACATAACAATTCAAATACTTCTCAATGGAAAATTTTCGTACTAAAAAAACTTTTTAATAATGCTGAAATTATTTACATAAATTTTGAAAAGCAACAACAAAAAGCATCATTAGGTCATTATAACTGTTGGGAATTTATAAAATATAAAAAAGATGACAGATATATAGATCTTGTTAATAAAATCAGAGGCAATAATAAAGGTAGTTATATTCTATTCAATCAACGAACCTACAATGATCGTTCAGTTTTTGATGATAAAACTGAAAATTTGTTAGAAAATCATTTGCAGGAAAATTTGGATATTCCTTTTAAATTTTGCAATTTCGCAACAATGGCACCTGAAGAACAATATGATATATGTAATAGTGCATTGATATTTATATCACTGCATGGTGCTGGTTGTACAAATTTAATTTTCACGCCTACTGAATGCCCATTAATTGAAATAAGTTTTAGAACAAATTGGTATTGTTGGGATGAGGAAGACAGATGTTGTGATGATCATTTTTATGGTACCGTTGGTATAAATGATAAATGTAATGGTATTTTAGCAAAACCATATCATAAGGCGGATTATCATAACTTGTGCCATTTGATAGGAAAAGAGTTTATAGAAATAGAACCTGTTAGATATAAGGGGAAATTTAATTCAAGAAACCCAATATCAAAACAACAAGTCTATATTGATGGGGAAAAGCTTATTGATATAATAAACACAACCTACAAAAAACTACTAAAATAAAACACAATTTTTTCAGTTTCGACAAAGCACATCCTTTGAAATTAATGATATTACCATTACTATTTTATAAAACTCACACAGTACAATGTTAAACATTTTAAAAAAGAAAAACGGTAGCTACATATAACTCTGCAGCTATTTTTTTGTTCGATACTGGGACAATAAGAGAATAGTATTTTGAAAATATCTAACAGGCCTCGCGCCTTAGTAACGGGTGGTGCTGGGTTTATTGGTTCTCACTTGTGTGAACGGTTGTTAGAGAGTGGCTATGATGTTCTCTGTCTGGATAATTTATATTCAGGTACAAAAGATAATGTAACTCATCTTTTTGAAAATCCATACTTTGAATTTACTCGGCACGACGTGACCTTACCACTTTATGTCGAAGTGGATGAAATTTATAACCTCGCTTGCCCAGCATCTCCAATACATTATCAATATTCACCTGTACAAACAACCAAGGCTTCTGTCCATGGAGCGATCAATATGCTTGGTCTGGCAAAACGACTTAATGCAAGAATATTTCAAGCATCAACGAGTGAAGTATATGGAGATCCAACAATCCATCCTCAAGTGGAATCCTATTGGGGTAATGTTAACCCTATTGGCCTACGCTCTTGTTATGATGAGGGTAAGCGTTGTGCAGAAACTTTATTTTTTGATTATTTTCGCGAATATAAGACGGATATTAAAGTTGCCCGTATTTTTAATACCTATGGGCCTGGAATGCACCCTAATGACGGTCGAGTAGTTTCAAATTTTATTACCCAGGCGTTAACCAATAACCCAATAACAATTTACGATGATGGCTCACAAACACGATCTTTTTGTTATATTTCTGATCTAGTAGATGCGATAGTTAGATTTATGGAAACTGACATTAACGTACATGGGCCGATGAATCTTGGTAACCCTGCTGAGTTTAGCATTTTGGAGTTGGCCGAAAAAATAATTGAGATGACTGCTTCCTCATCAGAGATTATCAGAAAGCCACTACCCTGTGATGACCCGAAACAACGTCAACCAGATATTTCTCTTGCGGAAAAAGAATTAGATTGGTTTCCAAAAATTCAGTTAGAGGAAGGTTTGAGGAAGACTATAGAGCACTTCGAAAAGACAAATAAAACGTATTAAATGTTAGTAAATATTCTTACTTATCCGGGAATGACTATGCTTGATGCCATCGGTCCCTATGAAGTGCTTAGCAGGTTACCAGAAGCACGTGTTCAATTTGTGGCTATTGACACCAACGCTATCACCTCAGATGTTGGTTTCATGACTTTTTTACCGACATGTGATTTAGAATTTTCTGGTCAATGCGATGTGCTAGTTGTACCTGGAGGACCACCTGAATTTGTTATGCCGGTGGCTCAAAATCCTAAAATACAACAATGGTTAAAAAATCAGCATGAAGGTTCTCGTTATACTGCTTCGGTTTGTACGGGTTCACTTATTTTAATTGGAGCGGGCATTCTTACGGAAGGGGGTGTGTCATCGCATTGGTTAGCAGCTGAAACTATCGAAAGTATGGGGCTTACTTATACGGGAAAGCGCATTACTCAAGCAGGCAAAGTATTCACAGCAGCGGGTATATCTGCTGGTATAGACTTGGCTCTGGCACTGAGTGCTGAAATTGCAGGACAACCTACAGCACAAGCGATCCAAGTTGGTATTGAATACGACCCAGCTCCACCCTTTATTTATGCTATTGAAGATCCTGAAATTAGAGCGCGCGCGATCGCTTTACTGGAATTAACGACAAGTAAGCGTTAAGTCCGTTCTTATAGCGTAGCAAGGCGGATTCAACATCAACAACAAAGGGGGCAGACCCCTTTTATTCTTTTATCTCCTTAAACATGCAACTAAATAACCTTCCATTCCCCATCTTGATCTGTATTTTGTATGTCACCTAATTCAGTAATAAACTCATCAGCGAAACCCGTTCCAACTTCGGTATAAAAATTAAAAACCTTATCGATGCCCAATTCGACAAGTTGTTGTCGTTGATCTTCATAGCGCACGACAGCTGCAATCTGTCCCTGATAATTGGCATTTCTTAATTGCGTCGCGATATTACTAATGTCCTCGATAGAAGCTATGGTGATTAGAACCAATTTGATCGCAGACACATCAATACTTTCCCATAAATCATGATCCTCACCGTCACCGTAAAAAACATGCTGACCTTTGTCTGTTAATTTTTTTATTTTTTCCTGATCGGCATCCATACCCCAGACTCGATCTCCGATCAGCTTATGCAATTCCTGGAAGGCACCCTGTCCGACACGACCCAGACCGATAACCATCACCTCAGCATCTTTTGGTTGTACAAAAACATCTTCTTTGAGTAATTTTTTCCGCTCAAAACGTTTAATAATATTTTTATATTTTGAATAGATATTATGTGCAGAGTGATAAAGTACACTGGTAAAAATAAACGAGATTGAAACGGCCAACGCCAGGATTACCAACCACTCCTGACTTATCCAACCTGCTTCTGTGCTGATCGCTAAAACAATCAAACCAAACTCACTAAAGTTACTAAGTGCCAGTGCTGACAGATAGGCACTACGCCCTCGAACACGCAGGCTTGTAAAGATAAAAAAGAACAGAAAAAATTTCAGAATGAGTAACAAGCTTAATCCTGAAGCCATCAACAACATCGAAAAATCAGGTAACGCTACAAAACCGATCGAAAGAAAAAAACCGATCAGAAAAATATCTTTAAATGCTAATAATGATTTGGAAAGCTCAGTCGCTTTTGCATGTTGACTGATCAACATACCGAAAATTAATGCGCCAAGATCACCTTTTACTCCTACCAGAGAAAATAATTCATAAGCACCAAGCGCAATAAAAAAACCTGTCAATGGTAACAGTTCACCATGCCCAGCCTTGCTTAAGACTAAACCGATCAAAGGGCGAGTAAACGGTAGTCCAAAGAGTAGCAAAGCCCAAATAGTTGGCGTCTTACCCGTCGCAAATACCAGGAATACTACCGCAATAATGTCCTGCATAACGAGTACAGCAATGGATAACCTGCCGTGGCGAGTTTTCATTTCGCCACTTTCTTCGAGCATTTTTACGATACAAACGGTGCTGCTAAAACTCAAAGCAAAACCGAGCAACGCTGCGGATTGCAGATCGAGTCCCATAAAATATGGAACTGATATAGTTACCAACAACATAGCGAGCGAGGCAAAAAGGATTGTCCAGATCAACATATTGGATGCAGTACCAGCCCAGACTTCTCGCTTGAGCAGGTCTTTAGCATTGAGCTTAAGACCAATAGTAAACAACATCAAAGTGATACCAAGATCCGCGAGAGTGTTGAGACTCTCGTCAGGCTCAACATCCATAAAGTTGAGAAGAAATCCCGCAAATAGAAAACCAATCAACGGTGGTAAGGCCATGAGCTTTACGCAAAATCCGCAAAGAAAGGCAAATAATATCCAGATAAAATCCATATTATTGATCTAACAATGATGTGTTGTATTCAAACAAACGTTCGTAACTTTTTATAGTTGTTATGTAAACAAAATTCACTGGTAATTCTTCATGGTTTAACTAACTTGTTTTATCGGCAAAAATGATTGTCACTAAAGCATTAGAACTCCTGCCTTTGAAAAATCTGATCTTGTGATACTGAAAACAAAACAAGTGAGTATATTAGCAACAACTTATATTAGTTAGGTATTAGTAGAAATTATTGAACTAGGTGGATTATGAGAAGAGGCGTAAACCTTCACTCGATTAGTGTCTGAATATGCAGTGCTCGGTAACTGCTCCTGAGTTACTCTACCACCCGCAACCATGCAGTCGTAATCAGAGCTGCAAGGCTACAATTTTACGTTTCTTCGATAGATTTTAATGTTTTTCCATTTTCAGTCTGCCAGCAATTTCGTCCATTTATAGAATAACCGACAATTATTGCTGCTGATTGTGTTGGACTTTTGAATAATTGATTTTTAGTAAAGATATAACCATTATTTCTTTTTTCAAGTACTCCATTTTTTATAAGCTGGTTTCTGAGTTTTTTATATCCATAGGAGAGACTCTCTTTAACTACCTCTGATGCTTGAGAATTTGCCAAAACAACAATGCCTTCATCTGTCCGATAAGCCTTAGCATTAACACCTTTAACTTTTAACATTAAATCTAATACTTCATCATTAGACGTTTCGAAGGATTGCCCCTCATGTTCATGAGCCACTTCTGATCTTATTTGCTCAATATTTTCTAATGTTTTGTAACCAACAACACCTAATAATATTTTTAAATTTGCAACAAACTCATCCATTGCATCTCTGTCACCTCTAGGCAAAACCGGTCGTTGAGGTTCATTGCCATTTAAAACAACGTGTCTACCGGATGATTTTGCTAAGCAAACTAAACGAGACTCTAAATATTTAACATGTGATTTAGTGAGGTTTTCATCTTTGCTTGTAAAAAAAACAACCTCATTCCAGAAATCTTTCTTAGCTAAATGATTTTGTAACCGGTCGAAAACGTTTTCAGCTTCACCAATGTATACAGCATCCTCGCCACTTTCTTTATCTACTCCAAAAAGAAAATATACTCCTGGCTTATTTGACTCTTCCCATGCTGCTAATGATTTTATTTTTGATCTTGGAGAAGATACGGCCTGCCCTGTCCAGTTAACAACTTCAGCATGACGTATTCCCGAAACAGAACCATCGTCAAGATATATCCGGATTGTTTTACCTATACTCATAGTTTCTCCAACATCAAAATAGTGACGTAGATCTATTTTGCGTTATGCAAGCCAACATTCAAAATATGAAAATCATTTTGATATAAGTCTTAAAATGATCTAATCATTTCACCTCTTTGCTTACATCAGACTGATGCAACGTAATCTGCTGGAATGGGATCTCCCATCCATATTTATTACAGGCATTTGCAAACGAGTAAACCATCACTCGCTCCACTTCTTCATAAAGATGGGCAGAAGTACCTTTAACAAACGCTTCGTATTCAAAGTCCAGTGATGAAGCGTTTGGTAGAAAAAAATCTGTATATGCTTTGATCAATTGATCTTCTCCCATCAGTTCGATCAAATCTTTTATAAACATAGCTCGCATTTTGTCCGGTATATCTGTTGTACATTGCGCCTGATATTTATAATCGATTCCGAACACCATTTGAATACGATAACCACGCGATAAATTTGTTGGATTTAAACTCATAAATGTTTCTGTTGTATAGGTTTGATGTGCCCCACCAAAAATTTCAAGATCAACCATCTCTGGACTTTGATAGACCACTTTTCCGATTGGTTTTTCCTCTAGTTGAACCCACTCACCAACTTTGCAAGGGAACCATTCCTCATCATTTGCTGATGGTCGTGACACTAATCCGACAAGTTCTCGGAGCGGAACATGTAAGCTTCCGCCGGTGAGATCGGGGTTGATCAAATGTGAATAAAAATGCAGGCGATCAACCTTCCAGGAAACACCATTTAAAATTACTCGCTCGCCTTCACGTACTGATCCAAGGTTAAGCAAAAGCATGATCTTTTCGATCATCATGGGTAACGTTTTAATTAAAACCCAACCCATTGCAATTAAAAATAAACCACTAATACCCAACAACAACCAATCGTTACGCAAGTTAAAAACAAACAGCGTTGCTATCATTGATATGACGAAGGTAAACAGTAAGCTAAGTAGATCAATTAAACGATCAAAAGTGGACAGTCGTTGCGAATTTCTCTTATGCCAGATTTTTTTAACAATCGAGTAAAAAAACCTTAAAAACAAAAATACGGCAAAAAAGGCGACAAACCCAAGAAGAAGATTTAACCCTCTATTTTTAAAAAAGTCTGAAAAGACATCTCGCGTTGAAGCAATAAAAGAACCTTTAGATTCCAACTTTGTTTTTAAACGATGCTTAACTATTTTTTGATCGCCTTCGTTATTTTCAAACTCTAACTGCCAGTTCTCACGCATTTTTTCTAATGCTATTTTTAGATTTTCATCACTCTCCTTTTCGAGTAATAAATCCAGACGATTGATTGCTTTAGATGCAACTGATTTTTTATCATCGATAGATTCAAGATCTTGCTTCAACTGCTCTATTTCTCGAGAGTCAGTCGTCATTGAATTAAGCGCATAAATCATCGGCTGGATCAGTCTTTCGAACTCCTGGTTTAAGTTAAATGTCTCGGGTTCGATTTTTCTATACGTACCAATATCAACACCGGTGGCAACCGATTCTAAATCTATTTTTATGAGTTTAAGTTCAGCTTGTAATTCCTGATAAGATTGTTCTTTTTCTTCTTCATCACTTTGCGTATCCTGTTTTTTTAGAAGCTTTAACTTTTCTTTCAGGATCGCTTCTTTTTTCTGACTTGTCGTAATTAAAGATTGAAGTGTTTCAAGTGTTTCTTGAATTTCTTTGTTAATTTCTGCTTGTACATTCTCATCTGCATTAACGAGAGGTGTAATGAGGAAAAGCATTAAAATTGCGATGAATTTAATTTTTAAAAATTCCATAATCCCCAACCTGAAATGTTGTTATTTAATTGATAGGAACATACTATCAGAGTTGTCTTTTTATAAGTGGTCTATAAACAAAAAATTGCAATATGTCTAAAGATGACAAAACTCAAGATCTCGATCTATTCCAACAATCCATTAGTATCGATAAAAAGCTAAAATTCGATGGAATCAAACCTGCCCGCATAAAACTAAACCCCACGATCAAAAACTCAAATGATACTGAAAATGATGTGGTTGATAATATGTTTTCAGAAGATTTTGAACCTGCGAATCTTGAAACCGGTGACGAACTCTATTTCTATCGACCGGGCGTTTCAAAAGCAGATTTTCGCAAACTCCGCAAAGGTCAGTTTATTATTCAAAGTGAACTTGATCTTCATGGCATGACCGTTTCAATGGCGCGTGAAGAATTGGCCAATTTTTTGCATTATTGTCGTAAGACTGGGAAACGTCATGTAAGAATTATCCATGGAAAAGGGCGAGGTTCGGCTCAAGGCCAACCTGTGATCAAAAACAAAGTTAATATCTGGTTACAACAGCGTGATGAAATACTCGCATTTTGTTCTGCGAGGCCTGCCGATGGGGGAACAGGCGCGATCTATGTTTTGATCAAAAAATCGTGATCTTCCTCACAATCGGCTCAAATTTCACAAATTAACCTTTGAACCATTGATATACTTCTATTTGCCATGGTATACATGCGTTTGGAAATAATGTTACCCTTTATTTTTCAAGGGATTATAAGGAAGAGTTAAAGTTTATGGCTAAATGTAAAATTGCTTTGATCGGAATCGAAAATCGCGACCAAGCTTTATTGGAGACATCTATCGATTTAGCATCGGGTCTTGCCGCTGGACGCTGGCAACTTGTTGATAAACCTGAAATAGCTCAGATTGTCCTTGTAAATGTAGATACTTCCAAAGGCAATAGTTACTCGCCACCTGCGGATCAAGAATCACAAGTCGTTGTAGCATGTTCATCAGCTACTGATAAATTAGATGGCAGATCTGGGTTAACCGTTTCACTACCACTCTCGTATAAAGACGCGACCATATTATTAAGAAAACTCGAAACTGCTCTGACAACTCCCTCTAAAATGGATACAGCAGAGAAAAATATCGTACCTGCCGCAGTAGCAGCAGAACCGACAGAACAAGCAGAACAAGCAGAACAAGCAGAACAAGCAGAACAAGCAGAACAAGCAGAACAAGCAGAACAAGCAGAACAAGCAGAACAAGCAGAACAAGCAGAACAAGCAGAACAAGCAGAACAA
>JBGCGE010000068.1:0-46928 GCA_045110495.1 Gammaproteobacteria bacterium | reverse complement strand
TAAATCTTATCAACTGTTCGGGATGAATTTAATAAATGCTTGCCGCCTTTGACTGACCCACAGGTTCTAATACCTTCAGACTCGACAGGCTGACAAGCGACTACTACTTTAACGGATTTTTAAGATACAAGACCCCTTTAAATAAGAATTAAAAAAAACAATGATTGAGGTTTTATCTTTAAATGGCAAAGTCTTTATGTAAGCTTAAAAAGAAGGAGTTTGTAAAGAACTTGCATGAACTTGCGAACATCGTCGATAAACCAAGGTTTATTTGCAAAGATTGTGTACGTGTAGCTCACGATAAAAGTTTTCTTTGCAAACCGGTTAAATTACCCTTATCTAACTAGAGCAACGTCAATATAATGCGGTTAGCCCTCTTTTGATCCTTTTATTCTCTAGATCAGGATCGCTTGCACAATAGAAAGTCGTCTTCATATAACCCTCCTTTTTTCTTTTAAACAGGGAACTTATTCATTCCTGATAGCTCAGAGCAAGTGATGTTCGTCATTGCGATAAATCGTTTAATTATGTTGTTGCCTGTCGTGATTTTGATCCTGAGAAAATAATAAAAAGGAATGAATTATATGAAAATTTTTTTTGCTAGTACTCTGATTTTTTTGCTTGTAGGATGCTCCTCGGCCGTAAAACGGCATGAGCAGGTGAAAATGGATCTGGATCGCCCAGTTAACTGTGAAACTGCTCCCGTAGATATCAGCATGCTGGAAAAAGAAAAGGTCGGCACTGTTGAAAAATTATCTAACGGTATTGTTTCTATCTTCCCTACTTCAGCTGTATATAATTTACTCACTGGGGAATATTCGAGCCGTTATTCTATCGCAACGGGTGAGTACAACGATATGCTCGATTTTAAGATCAACCAAATTCAGAAACAATGTATGCTGTGATTATTTTTTGGCTAATAAAGTAATAGATCAATTCAGTTAGATTTTTAATTTTCTATAATAATTTTCAGTCTCACTTATAGCCCTTACCAAATTACTGCAATGTATTTCTATTTAGGATCATAATTATTAACAAAATACATATAGAAAAAGCGCTGGACACTATTGCTGCGATTGATACGGATGTTGCTAAAGCAATAAGTGAAATTGGTTACCCTGAACCACGTATTCGACCTGACGGTTTCGAAACCTTTTTTAGTACGATTGTTTCTCAACAAATTTCTACTAAAGCAGCCGACGCTATCTGGGGTCGGATCAAAAATTTAATGATCAATATAAATGCTGAAACTTTATTAGCATTAACAGATAAAGATTTACGTGCGTCCGGATTATCACAACGCAAACTTGAGTATGCGCAAGGTCTGGCTAAAGCAATTGTCGAGGGTGATTTTGATCCAAGTGCTTTAAAAATGATGGATGATGAAGATGCAATTAATGCGATTATACAGCTTCGTGGATTTGGTCGTTGGAGTGCAGAGATTTATTCAATGTTTTCCCTGCAACGAGAGGATATTTTTCCGGCAGATGATCTTATCTTGTTATCTTCTTTACAGAAACTGAAACAATTACCTGAACGTCCCACTCCAAAGAAAGCTCGTGATTTGATCCTGCATTGGTCACCCTGGCGTAGTTCTGGCAGCTTGTTTTTATGGCATTATCATCACCATTATAAATAAAAGCCGATAAATACTCGCCCACTTGCTTTGCGATTTTCAGGGTAATGTTCTTATAATAAATTCTTTATTTCAATTTTCTAAATCAGGAAAGAATATGTCTAAAAGTATCACCGTCATTCTGGCGTTATCATTGATCTTGTCACAACCTGTAATTGCGAGCTCTGCCTGTCAAAAAGATCGGGTTGAATTACAAGTGCTTGGTTCTGGTGGACCAGAGCTAGATGATGGTCGCGCCTCAACGAGTTACCTCATCTGGTTTGATAACAAAGCACGTGCCCTAGTTGATCTCGGGCCTGGTTCGAGTGTCAATTTTGGTCAGGTTAATGCTCGGTTAGAAGATATTAGTGTCATCATGTTCAGCCATTTACATGTTGATCATAGTGCAGATCTACCGGCTTTTGTTAAAGGGGCTTTCTTTACTGATCGTCAGAATAATCTGACTTTGTTGGGGCCAGAAAGTAATGATTTAATGCCTTCAATGGATCAGTTTGTATCCCGCTTATTTGGTCTTGAAGGTGCATTTTCTTACCTCTCTAATTATCTTGAGCCTGATCAAAATAGCGCATTTAAACTAAAAACAAAAAGTGTCGGTTTAGACTTAAAAGAAGTTACGTATTACCCCATTGGTAGTGAGATTATTTTAAGTGCAATTCCAGTTCATCATGGCCCGATTGCCGCAGTTGCATGGCGGATCGATTTAGCCGGATGTGCGATCACTTTTTCTGGTGATATGAATAATGATTTTCAAACCCTGGAAATGCTGGCTTTAAACAGCGATATGCTAGTAATGCACAACGCGGTGCCGGAAACGGCAAAAGGCGTTGCGGCTCATTTACACATGACGCCTTCACAAATTGGTCATATTGCACAGAAAGCTGAGGTTAAACAGTTAGTGATCTCTCATCGTATGAAACGCACTTTAGGAAAAGAAAACAAGACAGAACAAAAAATTAAACAAACATACTCTGGCCCCATTTTGTTTGCTGACGATTTAGATCGCTTTAAACTTTTTTAGATCTTTCTGCATCAGAATTGATTTATATAACCAGCACAAAAACATTTCGATAATAAAATAACGGTTAATAATTTAAATCGATACCATTTAAAAAATTAATTTTATTAATATCACATTCTTCACTATCCTTATTCTGTAAATTAAAAAAAGAGGTAATAGAAATGAAAAAGAAATTAACAACTAGTGCCGGTTGCCCCGTGGCCGACAATCAAAACATTATGACTGCGGGTCCTCGTGGACCACAATTATTACAGGATGTGTGGTTTTTAGAAAAGCTTGCACATTTTGATCGTGAAGTTATTCCTGAAAGACGTATGCATGCGAAAGGATCTGGTGCCTATGGAACCTTTACCGTGACAAATGACATTACAAAATATACACGAGCAAAAATATTCTCTGATGTCGGTAAAAAAACGGATCTTTTTGCGCGCTTTACTACGGTTGCAGGTGAGCGAGGAGCTGCCGATGCTGAACGTGATATTCGTGGCTTTGCACTGAAATTTTATACCGAAGAAGGTAACTGGGATTTGGTTGGGAATAATACGCCAGTTTTCTTTTTGCGTGATCCATTAAAATTTCCAGATCTAAATCATGCCGTAAAAAGAGACCCACGAACCAATATGCGTAGTGCACAAAATAATTGGGATTTCTGGACATCTCTTCCTGAAGCTTTACATCAGGTGACAATCGTAATGAGCGATAGAGGTTTGCCGAAAACTTATCGTCACATGCATGGGTTTGGTAGCCATACTTTCAGTATGATCAATGCTGATAATGAGCGTGTCTGGGTGAAGTTTCATTTTAAATCAAACCAAGGTATTGAAAACCTGACTAATCAAGAAGCAGAAGTGGTGGTTGGTCAAGACCGTGAAAGTCATCAAGCCGATTTATATAATGCGATTGAAGAAGGTGATAATCCGTCATGGGTTTTGTCGATTCAAGTGATGACGGAAGAACAGGCAGAGAAATCTCCATACAACCCTTTCGATTTGACGAAAGTTTGGCCTCATGGTGATTATCCGCTGATTGAAGTTGGCGTTATGGAGTTGAATAAAAATCCTGAAAACTTCCATGCAGAAGTTGAACAATCTGCTTTTAATCCGGCAAATATTGTTCCCGGGATCAGTTTTTCTCCAGACAAAATGTTGCAAGGTCGCTTGTTTTCATACGGAGATGCACAGCGATATCGCTTAGGTGTCAATCATAATCAGATCCCGGTAAACGCACCGCGTTGCCCGGTTCATAGTTACCATCGTGATGGCGCGATGCGTGTTGATGGAAACCAGGGAAGCACGATTGGTTATGAGCCAAACAGCCAGGGCGAATGGCAGGAACAACCTGATTTCTCTGAACCACCAATGAATTTATCGGGAGCCGCTGCACGTTGGGATCACCGTGAAGACGATGATTATTATTCACAACCGGGTAACTTGTTCAGGATCATGAATGATGATCAAAAAGAGGCTTTATTTAATAATACCGCGGCTTCTGTTGGTGGAGCATCTGTCGAAGTTCAAAAACGGCATATTAGCAACTGCCTAAAAGCTGATCCGGCTTATGGTGCTGGTGTAGCAAAAGCACTTGGCCTTTCTACGGATGATATTGAATGATGTTTCGTCATGAAAATGAACAAGATAATTGAGGAGATTATGGACGAGTTGTTACTGTTTTATAAACGGTAACAGCTTGTCTGTTTCAATTGATCAATATAGATCCAGATTTAAAAAATGCTTTTATATTTTTTCTTCAAGAAAACTTTGAAGAACTATGCACAAAACTTTTTGATAGAAAAAATAATTGAATTACTTTTATAAACTGGAAGAAAAGTTTAAGCTAAAAAGCTTAATCTAATCGGCTATCTAGTACAGTCGAAATTTTATCTTGAACACGTTGCAACGCATCTTGTACATCTTCCGAAACACCCTGGTTTCCATTTTTATATTCAAGATATTCATGGACGATGTTTAGTGCAGCCATGACTACAATCCGTTCGCTTCCAGCAATTTTCCCATTACTTCTAACTTCTTTCAGTTTACCATTTAAAAATTCGACTGATGTGTGGAGCGACTCTCGCTCTTCGTCATTACATGCAACCGTATATTCTTTATCAAGTATACTGACCGTTACGGGTTTTTGATCTTCGCTCATGTACGTGTTTCCATAGATTTAAGACGTGAAATCATCGCTTCGACACGAGTTCGCGCTAATTCTGTTTTTTCGATCAAATCTGCTCTTTCTACCGCTAAAGCACCTTGCTGTTGACGCAATGCCTCGTTCTCTTCACTCAGGTCTTCTACAGTCTGAATAAGTTGATCAACTTTTAGTTCTAGCGTTACAAGATCCATCTGTTCCTTATTATTATCGTTATTGTCATTCATTTACCACTAATCCCACTAGGAATGTCATCCAAATCATAGTGGCCGCCGATAGATCGGTCAAGATCTATCGGCTAATTGTTCTATGTTTTCAGTGGAATAGTTACCATTTACCGATAATATCAAGGAACCAACCGTTAGCATCGTAGTCCTGACGCGTTAAATCATCGTCAAACTTAGTGAAGTTATAACCTCCGCCGACTTTAACGTTATCTCCCAGGTGACGATATAAACCTAACAAGGCGCCATGTCGCATATCGTCTTCTGTTTCAGACTGTAACCAACGGTATTCGGCAAGTCCGTCCCAATGTTTGATGAAGTGATAACGTGCACGAACCACAGCTAACCTTGCACCGGTTCTAAACCATTTACCTTGATCACGATTTTGCCGAATGTCACCTCGTTTATAGGCTAATTTACCACCCAATTCCCAATTTTCATCCAGATCATAAAGTCCTTCCAGCGAGAGCACATGGCTACGCTCATCATTTGGTCGTCGGCTAGAAATCTGACCTTCACTTGGTAAATCAAACAAGAAACTGTATTTCGCTAGTAGATTTAGTTTGTCGTAAAATACGGGTCTATAAGCGGCACCGAAATCAAGCTCAGCAAACTTGCCGTCTTTACGGCTATCATCGTCATCATTGGTGACAGAGAAGTTTAATTTACCTAACCATCTGAGAGACGGGTTTTGCTTCCATTCGATGGCATTACTGGTCAGCCATTGGGTTGCGTTAATCGAACCTTCATCCTTTCTATATTCCAGTCGAGTGCTTCCCTTCACGCCATCTGATCCGTATTGAGCACCCACGCTGAGAACGTCGCGTTCAACATCTTCAGCTCCTGATACCTCCAGATTGCTCGATTGCGTCGATGCAGACAGACTCCATGCATCGTTCAAAGCAAAATCCAGCCCGTATACTTTACTAACACCATCTTGTTGGTCACTTTCGACAAACTGGTTCTCACTGAACAATTTCAATCCATTCGCATATTCTCGACGACTACCCATTGTTAAGGTTGATCGTTTACTTCCAGTTCGATCAGGATCAATTGTGTAAGTCCCGTACAAATCCACACCGCTTGCAGTTGTATAATTAGTACCAATCTGACTTGCTGCGCCATCACCAAAACCACCAGATAATGAAATTTTAGCCTTATCATTCAAAGCATATTCAACACCCGCAACATAAGCACTCCCTCTATCTCCAACACTGACTTCACCTTTTAAAGCAAGTCGATCATTAACTTGGGTTGTCACTCCAAGTGTTGTCATATCATTATCACGGTAATTATCTTCTTCAGAGAGCGTACCTTGTATTGCTCCATACATCCGAGTCTGCTCAGTAAAAAAGTATTCCGCACTCACACCTAACAAATTTGCGGATCCATCTTCTCCGGTCAGAAAATCTTCTATATCTTCATGGCGAATTTCGGCACCGACAGCAAATTTATTCGTGACGGAATAATCACCTTGCAGGCTTAGATTCGTCTCTTTACTCAAACCTTCTCTATCGTAAACCGTTCCACGCGCAGAAAGCGTCAAGTTTTCACTGGTACGAATTTGACCTTCCAAACCGGCGTCTAAAGTATCGATACCGTTATCGACACGTGCAGCGGAGAATCCAGAATCCCGATCTTTATACCAACCGCTAATAAAGCCATCAGTATTATCATCAGTCATCTCGTTTAAATTAACCTTGCCTTCAAGACTAAAAGCTCTTCCATCAACCCTGTCATTTCCATTGATCGGGTTTTTATCATTGAAGGATAAACCTCCATCTATGGACTGAAAATCGCTGTCAGTCTGACGTGCATCAGTGGTCACATATTCACCTTTCACATAAGTTCCTTTACCGATTTTAAGCGTCACATCAGTTCCGTACATTCGATAATCACTATCTGATCGATTTTCCTTAACCACGGTTGCACCAAGTGCTAAGTTGTCAGTGACCCAAACTTTTCCTCGCCCACCAGCAGTTAGCTTGTCAGCTTCAAAACCATCCTCGACGAATTCATAATCGGATAACAAATAGACATTATTACCTTCTAGCGGACGATCTTTTATGATCGCTGGAGCGGTATTATTTGCTACCTGAGTCAGAGGCCGACTTAGAATTAGACGTCCCTGAATGTAATCGATTTCATAATCTCGACCTTCTTCAAGTGTGATATTTTCTAGTATTCGTTCACTATCTCTGGCTCTAATCTCGACCCATACTTTTTCTGATCCCTGAACAATATCTTTATCTCTCAAATAGTAGAGACTACCGCCCGTTGCACTAAATTCATTATGTGCAAACGACGTTTGGGCTTCTGATCCAAAACCATTGAGTTCGAGTTTATGATCTCCAAATCTGGTTGTATTGACAGAACGATGTTGTAACTGAGCACCATAAAGACTGCGATCATATTGGGCAAATTCATTACCGGTAAATCCCGTATGATAATTACCCCAGACAAAATTAGACTTGTCCCAATCAACTCGGACATAGGCAGCACCTTGCGTATCAACATCGCTGATCGTGGTCGAATCATCACCATAAATTGGATAAAACTTATCTGAATCTAAACGACGGAAGATACGACCTGGATCTTTTCTTTCCAGATTTGATCCCATGTTTCTTAGTTCATCTTCAGTTGTATCAATCTGTGCTGTGATCAAATATTTACCTTTGATTTTTCCTTTCAAATACATCGCAAGTCGACCGTCGACGAAAATCTTCTCATCAAAATGATCATCAGCTTCTAACGGTGATGAATTTCCTGAAACGCTATTATTTCCTACCGTCATGTTCGCTAGGCCAACGAGGAACATATATTTACCCGTCACATCAATCGGGACTGAATGCGTCCACTTTTCTTCACTCGCTGTTTCTAATTCGAGATCAAAAGTATGTTGACCAGGTGGTAAATGTTGCTCGATCACAAATGAATTATTATCTGCAATAGCTACTTCAGCATCATCAACCATCAACTTATGATTTTTGTTTAGATCAACTCCATGAAGCCTGACACGACTACCATGAACAGGAATGGTCTGAGTTGCGAGTTGAGATTGTCCATAGATAGCAAAACCGTCGGCAGTTTGAATATTGTTGATCAAATCTGCATCAACCGTTTTTAAGAATTGTGGTGCTGTTTCGTCCATGCGATCTTCCGCGTCAAAAGCTCTTAAAACATAAGTTAACGGTGCGCCAGTTTCATGACGTTTTCTATCAAAACCTTGTCCGTCCCATACGACCTTGTTCATAAAACTAAGGTCATTACCTTCAAAAGTCGCAATTGGTTTAACCATATCTCGATCAGTATCGGCAAAAATAGCTAACTCCCAACGATCAATGAAATGTTTATAGTTACTGTACAAACTAAAGAATACCGGTTCAGTCACTGATCCATCATTTATAATCAACGGGCTATGCGCCATCACTGAAAGTCTAGGATCATTTGCGGCCGGATCTTCGACAGCCCAGATAGCGCCACCGTCTGGCAAAATAATCCTGTCGTCACCAGGTTTACTGGCGACAAACACTTTTTCCTCAACTATTTTTTCTTCAACGATATCGTAATGAACTTCAATTTCGGAGCGCCGATTGAGTTGCATTCCTTCTGTTGTGTCATTTGTCGCTACAGGCTCATGGAAGGCTCGACCAGAGGTCGTGATGCTACCTTTCGATAATCCCATTCGCCGTTCAAAAATTCGTGCTGTTTCTTCTGCACGTGCTACTGACAAACCTTGATTATCGCGATATTTTTTAGCTGCTAGTGGCGCAAGTAATTGCGTATCAGTATGCCCGACAATGTGCACACGTACATTCGGTTTATCGCTGAGTAAATAGAGAACTTCCTGAAGTTGTTTTATGTGCTCGGGACGTATATCTGATTTACCAGAATCAAAATAAATCGGATCAACTACGTTTGAAAGTTTCATCACATTTTCGGTCACAGTCTCCCGAATTTCAGGTCGGCCAGCTAATACAAGTCGACGCGGTTCTGGTAACTTGACGGCGAAATTAAATTTCGTCATTAATGCCTGAGTAATTCTTAAAACACGCGGATTTTCACTGACGAATATCGTTCCTTCCGGCAAAGTCGATGGATCAACTTTGACAATAAAGTTTCGCCCACGATCAAGTCGTCCACCATCAACATCTGCAATATGGTATCGGCCATAACGATCCGTTTCGATCAATAACCCTTCCACCGTTGCAAGACGAACTCCAGGAATGCCTTGTTCGTCATTATCCTGCACACCGTTACTATTTTGGTCGTCAAAAACCTTACCGATAATCGTCGTCTTTTGCAGAATTGGATCCTGAATAATCCGTACTTTTGCAGTCGCCTGATTACTCACCTGTCCACCGAAGAATAATGCGGTAGCAGTATTCACATATTCACCCGCAACCACACCCGTCGATACACGCGTGAAATACGCGATTTGGATTGTTTCGCCGGGAGTGAAACTAAGCCCGCCGAAATTGATCGGATCTGTTCCAGTCGGATTAATTAGCGTTTTAAGATCATCAGGCGTTCCTAGCCGACCATCTGCACCTTCTCTGATCAATAATGCAGATTCAGGCACATAACGAAACCCACCCGGAAGATCATCTTGTATATCAATATCGATCAGATTATTCGGTGTCGTGTTTTCCGCTTCTATTGTGTAGAAAACAATATCGCCAATAACCGCTTCGGATCGATCTGCTTTTTTCGATAATAAAATTGATCCCGGCGTTGCCAGTGGATCAATAGGAATATGATTATTGACTACATCCTGATCACCAACCTCAAGGCTCCATGTATAGAAATACCTCGTTGAATCACCTGCTTGAGGGGGAGTTGCTTGTGTTTGCAAATTACAGGGTGCTCCTGCTGTTGCGTCACCCGGACATGTGGTGACATCCAACGAACCAGGTTCTGAAAAAATGGTTGTTGAAGGCTGAACAAAACCACCCGGAATTGTCGTTAACCTGATCGAATAATCACCCGCTCCCAGCGCACAACCCGCGACACCAAGTTGTAGATCAAATCGATATTGACCAGTTTCTGATGTGACTTGTCCTGATTGCCCGGGGAGTAAACAAGCGTTCGGCACTACCGTATTGGTATTGTCGACAAGATCGAGCACTACGCCAGGTATCGGTGTACGACTGACGCTGCTATAAACCACACCACTTGGATCAATCGGTACAGGGACATTCACAACCGTCGCATTTGGAACGGTTATTGTGTCTCTGTAAAAAGTCACTCCTCCCGGTGTAATTGCATCAATGGTGAAATCTCCCGGCGATAGATCAGTAAAATCAAACGATCCATCCGCAGTCGTAACCAGGGTTCCAACAATATTCCCGCCACTATCTCTAACAATAATAGTCCAACCTTCCAATTGGTTTTCACTACCACCTAACAGATCGTCGCCATCTGTATCTAACCAGACAACACCGGTAATGCCGGCTACATAATTGACAGGTGTCGGATCATCACTTCCGCCAGTGTCACCAGGTACACCTGGGTTCGTTGTTGTTGGATCAACGCCACTGTCAGAAATATCCGTGACAATTGATCCGGGAGACGCGATATCCTCTCCTCTAATAGTTGCCTGATTCGTTAGTGGATCAGGAATGCCACTCGCCTGTGGATTTATTAACACAGAAAAATCAAACGTTATTTGTTGACCAATATCCAACTGTCCCGAGGTGCCATCAAAAAGATTAGGCAAGCTGTCAGTTAGATTAGGATTTGTTGTAGCCGTGCTCGAAACAATGCTAGAACTTCCTGCATCATAAGATACAAAAGCACTTCCAAATTGAGTTGAAACATCATCGATCAATTGCAAATTATTGAGGTTCAATGTTCCTGTGTTTTGCATAACAAGTCGAAACCCAACTCTGAGATTACTTCCTGCTTGTGTAATTCCTGTCACTTCTTTTGTGATCGAAACTGCTGAGCTCCCAGATAAATTAATTTGGGTTGGATCATTTTCTGAACTGTCGCCTCCCAGGGATATTGTTTCGGAGGGATCACCATCACCATCGGGATCTGGGTCGGCTCCGTCATCAGATTGATCAAGCGCTTGTGGATAGCCACCAGGTAGTAGCGCTGTCGAGATCTCGGCCTGATTAAAAAACGGTCCCGTTTGAGCTCCAACATCAACCCGAACATTCAGCGTCAGACTTTGACTCGCTCCAGCGGCTAAAGTGTCTGTCCCTGCTAGTAAATTTTGTTGTGATTGTCCATCGTAAGCTGTCGATGGTGCGGTTAATGTTCCACGGTTTACGGCAGTAACAGCAATACTGTTTACACCAGGAAAAGCGGCCGCTAAATCATCAGTAATCTGGATGTTTAAAGCATCTTCCACGGCCAGATTTTCGATGACCATTCCAAACTCAATGTCATAAGTCGTTCCGGAAACTAAACTAACACTATTAACTTGTTTTGCGATCCCAAGGGAAATAAACTGACATCCATAGAGAGGTACAGCAGGATCGCCAGGATTAATTACAGACGCTAAACCAACTCCCCCAGCATCTCCGTTATAGTTACCTCCGTCTACACCCGTTCCGCCTCCAAGTGCATTACCTAATCCACCCGCACCACCCGTGACAGTTTGACCACCGGCACCACTTGCATGGGTCGTATCTGATAACCAGATAACACCACCAGCACCACCACCACCGGCTCCGTCTTGTCCATTCTGACTTGAGCCTCCAGTGCCACCCACTACGGATAATGGTGTATTTATAACCGTGGTTCCCGTATGAACGAGAATTGTGCCACCAGCACCGCCACCGCCACCGCCTTCAGATGCAGCAGATCCAGCGGAGTCGCCATCAGCACTTATCGTTCCGCTACCAGTGATGTTGTTAGCGCGAATATATAAAATACCGCCGCCTGCTTGCCCACTAGAAACGGACAACACAAAACTGGATAAATTATTACCGTTACTACCGCCACCGCCGCCGCCCATTGCTAAGCGAGTTGCCGTTGGTGTTCCACCATTAATTTGTTGGAAAAAAGTACCTCCACCAATACCGTGTGAGAACTGGTTATCTGTCCCACGTCCACCATTACCTCCACGATTTATATGACCACCACCACCACCGCCACCATCTTCTGAGAAGCCTGCGCCTGAACCTGCATTTCCGGGAGCGCCTTGTCCCGCATCCCTGGTCCAGTCAGTTTGATGTATCGCCGGAGGAACATTTGGTGTCGGAATAGCATCACTGGTATTCCCGAACAATGCATCATTGTCTACATCATCTTTGACGAATCTATATATATTCTGATACCCAGCCGTATTTCCAAGATCATCTATTCCTGGATAACCGACAGAACCCGTTTCTTCCCCTAACGTTCCCGCATTTTCACTAAGTAAAACCTGGCTAAACATACGACTTGGTGAACCAGCAATCCCTTCCCCCTTAAAACCAAAGTTGTACACATTAGCTTCAACCGCTCCGGAAGGTGAATCGCCATCATCCAAATTACGATTTCTAAAGAACTGTCCGCCCCGGAAACCTCTACCCGTTGCATTGATGCTGCCAGTTACGTTAAGAGTGCCTTGAACATTGAGTGCTGCAATACCACCCCAACGTCCATTCCACCGATCAGGAACAACTTCTCCAGAAGCAGTGATATCGAGATTTACAAATTGAGGTACTTTAATGACCTGGTATCGTCTAAAACCTGAGTTACCAGAAACCGTATCTGAACTACTGTATGAATTTGTTAAACCACCACTTCCATCAGTACCTTCGACAGGAACAGATCCTCCAGAAACCGGCCCCGTCGCGATCAAATACTCATAATGGCCTACGGTTAAATTTGCAGGTAGGTAACCGGCCTGTTCAAGCCCACCAAAGCCATCCCCATAAGAACCCGCCGTTGGTCCTCCAGCATCAACAATATGCTGATCGACAAAATGGTTGTCAGAAGGATCAATATCTGCACCCTGCATCTGTACGATAATCAATATATCGCCAGCAGCAATGGTCGAACTAACTCGAGAATCCAGATTTGTTGCTTGTGGGTTATCAATAGGAATAGAGGTTGAGCCAGAAGCAACACTAACGGCACCTGTTGGAGCAGGATAATAGACGTTAACACGCGTTAATGGTGTTGTAATCTGTAGATAGCCGTCTTGTCCTGTAGAACAAACAAGATCAGCCCAGGCAGTTCCAGAAAACGTCGCAAAGAGAAGGCTAAGTAAACCAACGATACCAAACTTCTGTATTCTCTTTAAAAATAAATTAAGTACCGTACTGCCCGAATCATTCAGGTTTTTTGTAGATCGATTCCACATTCAACATCCCCTCAGAGTTGTAATTTGATATCGATAGCAAACAAAAAATAATTAGCATTTTTCGACATCCTTGTTGATCAAGTTATAGCTTTTACACTAATAGATTCAATCCAAGCGAGCACTTTTCATGCCATCTTGATCAAAAAAGACTGTTAATTCACGTCAATTGTAGTTACCTTATATTTTTATAATTTGTAGAGATTTGCATATGTCTGGCGCGCTGTATTATCAACTCGAAACAACGCTATTAAACGCAGGCTCGATCATTTCACCTGCAGAAGCACATGGCGCACTTTGCGGGATAGTTAGCCTCTCATCCACATTTGATATCAATGCCTGGATGAGCTTCATCATCGATGAACAAACCCAAACAGATTCTCAAGTGAATCAGCAATCAGAACTTGATGCTGATCTAGCTGAACTACAAGACATAACCCAGAACGGTTTTGATCCAACTTCTGGAGGTATGGATCTGTTGCTACCGCCAGACGATGCAGATCTACCAGATCGCTTACAAGCACTTGCATCCTGGTGTGAAGGGTTTCTTTACGGGGTTGGTATCAGTGGTAGTGAATTAGACAAGAAGAACAAATTATCAGAAAGCGCTGAGGAATTTATAACCGACGTTCGTGAAATTGGAAAGCTCGACACAGAATCAGAAGATGAAGACGCCGAACATTACTATATGGAACTTGTGGAATATATCCGTGTAGGCCTGCTAGTTTTCCGTGAAGAAGTCCAGGCAAATGCTATAATTTCATACTCTCAGTCAAACAAAAGACCGCATTAATTATGGAAAAAAAAGAATTCGCACGTCGCCGCAAACGCCTGATGGATATTATGAACATCGGCAGTATCGCAATTTTGCCAGCTTCAGAAGTACGTGGCCGAAATAATGACGTCGAGTATCAATACCGCCCCGACAGTGATTTTTATTATCTAACAGGCTTTCCTGAACCAGAAGCCGTTGCTGTTTTAATTCCTGATCGCAAACACGGAGAATTTATTCTCTTTTGTCGCGAGAAAGATCCAGAAATGGAAACCTGGCACGGTCGACGTTCTGGTCTTAAGAAAGCGGTTGAATATTATGGCGCTGACGATGCATTTCCCATTAACGACATCGATGAGATCTTACCCGGCTTGATCGAAAACAAAGATCGCGTTTTTTATAATATGGGAATTGATCCGGACTTTGATGCGCATATACAAGGTTGGGTTAATCAAGTACGCAGTAAGGCTCGATCTGGCATCACCGCGCCTGAAGAATTTATTTCACTTGGTCATGCGTTGCATGAACTACGTCTGTTCAAAAGTCGTGGTGAGATCAAAACCATGCGGCGCGCAGCACAGATCTCGGCCAAGGCGCATACTCGCGCAATGAAGCAATGTCGACCCGGAATGAAGGAATACCAGATCGAAGCGGAGTTACTACACGAATTTATGAAACATGGTTGTCGCTCATCAGCTTATCCTTCAATTGTGGGCGGCGGCGAAAATGGCTGCATACTTCATTACACCGAAAATTCTGACTCCTTAAATGATGGTGACCTATTATTGATCGACGCGGGGGCGGAACATGATTGTTACGCCAGCGATATCACCCGCACCTTTCCCGTTAACGGCCAGTTTAGCCCAGCACAAAAAATTCTTTACGAAATTGTGCTGGAAGCGCAAGAGGCTGCCATCGAAAAAGTTAAGCCAGGTAATCACTGGAATGATCCGCATGTAGCTGCCGTTCGCGTCATTACTCGGGGGCTAAAAGAAATCGGCTTGCTCAAAGGTCGTCTACCGACATTGATCAAAACAGAAGCTTATCGACCTTATTATATGCATCGCACCGGTCACTGGTTAGGTATGGATGTGCACGACGTCGGTGACTACAAAGTCAATGGTGATTGGCGCATGCTAGAGCCTGGAATGGTGATGACAGTTGAACCCGGGATCTACATCAAAGAGCATTCTCGCGGCGTCGCAAAAAAATGGTGGAACATAGGAATACGTATCGAGGATGATGTTCTCGTCACGAAGAATGGCTACGATATTCTCAGTAAAGATGTTCCAAAAACGGTCACAGAAATTGAAGCCCTGATGGATCATGCAAACTGATTTTGATTGTTTGATCGTTGGTGGTGGAATGGTTGGGGCGAGCCTGGCCTGCGCACTTCGAGATCAAGTTTTAGATAATAAACCGATCAAAATCGCGGTTGTCGAAGCATTTTCTCCCAACAAAAATAACCCGCCCAATTATGATGATCGTGGCCTGGGAATTGCGCCTGCATCGCAACGGATTTTACAAGGTCTTGGTTTATGGGAAAAGCTTGAAGCGGAAGCCACGCCTATCAAAAAAATTCATATTTCAGATCGCGGTCATTTCGCAGCAACGCGGCTATCCGCAGAAAAAATGGGAGTCGATCAACTTGGCCATATTGTGATCGGACGTGCGCTTGGTGAAGTATTACATGACACTCTTAATCACTCCGAAAATATCGAATACATTTGTCCAGCAACCGTTGCTAATATCGAGCATCAAAGTGATCATATTTCTGTAGAAATTCAGAACCAAAAAGGAACTAACAAAGTCACCGCACGTTTACTAATTGCTGCCGATGGTGGAAACTCACAAGTCAGAAAAATGCTCGACGTTGAAACTGAAGCAAAACAATATGATCAAACTGCAATTGTCACGAATGTAACGCCTGAAATTTCTCACAACAATACCGCCTTTGAGCGATTCACATCCACAGGCCCTCTGGCATTACTGCCTTCTTCTGATCAAAGATGTGTTGTTGTCTGGACAACAAAAACGGAGCAAGCTGATTCGATCATGCAGCTAGAAGAGTCAGAATTTCTTGAGCAATTAGAAAAAAGATTTGGACATCGGTTAGGAAAGTTTTTAAAAATGGGCCAGCGTCGAAGTTACCCAATAAACTTGATCAAAGCAAAACAACTTATCGGTCCACGATTTGCAATTCTCGGTAACGCCGCACACACCATTCACCCAAATGCTGCCCAGGGATTAAATCTTGGGCTTAGAGATATTGCTCAAATGGCTGAATTGATCGTTGAAGCTGCTCGTAGCAATAAAGATATTGGTCATCCCGAATTATTAAACGCTTATGCGGAATCACGTCAAAAAGATCACCAACAAGTAATCCATTTTAGCGATGGTCTGACAAAAATTTTTTACAACGACAACCCAGTTTTGATCACCCTGCGTAATCTTGCAATGTTGGGTGTTGAACATTTCCCACCTGCAAAACGTGCATTAACAAGACGTGCAATGGGGCTATCAGGCGAACCACCTCGCTTAGTTCGAGGACTGCCTCTTTGAATTCTGATCGAAAAAATAAAAAAATTGAGTATGATTTGATCATCGTTGGTGGCGGTGTCACTGGATCAATTTTAGCGGTCTTGCTAGAACAAACAAAACTGAAAATTGCACTTGTAGAAGCGAATGTTTTTGATCCTGAAAAAAGTGATCCTCGCGTGTTTGCTATCACACGATCTTCTGAACAAATTTTTCGTTCTTCGGGAATTTGGGAAGAGCTTCAATCTCAGGAAATGGGATATTTTAGAGAGATGAAAGTTTGGGATGCAAACGGGTCTGGAAGCATCCATTTCGATAGCAAGACAATTTGTGAACCAACCTTAGGTTACATCATCGAAAACAGAAATATTCAATTCGCTCTGAAAAATAAAATTGATCAGATCAAAAATATTAAAAACCATTGTCCCGCAAAAATTGATCAACTAACTGCACATACTGATCATGTTTTAGTAACGCTTGATTCGGGAGAAAAAATAACTTCAAAATTGATCATTGGTGCTGACGGTGCAAATTCAAAAGTACGCAAACTTGCGGAAATGAAAAGTAAAATTCACAACTATCAACAGACTGCTATCGTCTGCTCAGTAAAAACCCAAATTGCACATAACGATATCGCAAGGCAACGATTCTTAAGTTCTGGCCCAGTAGCATTTCTGCCACTTGCTGATCCACATTGGTGTTCAATTGTCTGGTCAACAACACCTGACCAAGCGGAAGTTTTGATCAAAAGTAGCGAAGAAATTTTTCATCAGGAACTTGAACAAGCCTTCGATTCAAAACTCGGATCCATTCTGGAATCTAGCCAACGGTTCAGCTTTCCTCTAAGTCGTGCACACGCGAAAAACTACGTCGCAGAAAGAGTCGCATTGATCGGTGATGCGGCTCATCGCGTACACCCATTAGCTGGGCAAGGTGCAAACCTGGGAATACTTGATGCAGCTACATTAGCCGAAATTCTTATACAGTATTCTGATCAGGACATTGGCCGTAAATCTATCCTACGAAAATACGAGCGTCGGCGTAAAGGTGAAAACCTCGGTGTAATTGCTGCAATGGATGGATTTAAATATTTATTTGGATCAACTTTAGAACCCGTTCAATGGCTCAGAAATTCTGGGCTCGATCTAACTAACTCTTCTACTTTTGCAAAAAATTTAATCATGCAAAAAGCAATGGGTTTAGCTGGCGATCTTCCAGCGATTGCTAGACGCTCACAGTTATAATGAGTTCTTTACACATTGACTAGATGCATATCACTCTAGAATCAATTGAACAATTATTCAAAGATGCTTTGGAATCAAATGATCAAGATATGTTCGTTGAGGCATTGAAATACAGTTCTCATCAAGTACTGATTTTCCTAAAAACACTTTGACGTTTTTCACAATGTTTTTTCAGATAATAGAAGCAAAGATTTCAAAGGATTTCTAGCTTTACTTATTGAGATAGGATTTCAAAAAGATAGATTATCCAACTTGCAGAAAGGTACTATAAAAGATGAAGTCCTTAATAATATTTCAGCTTTATATGATAAGAATTTGCTTCAGGAAACACTAAGAGTTGTGTTAAAAATTTATGAAGGAGAAAAGTTACTTGGGGTTATGAAAGAATTATTACAAGCAATTCCAGAGGAATACGAACACATTAGGAAACCTCTTGTTGATAAGGTTATACGAAACCAAATGCTATAAGTTCATTCTGGTATGCACTTGTTCAATCTCCAATCAAACTAACCCCAAACTTAATATCACTTAACTAATAAACGTATCCTCAAGAAATTCGACGTTGCCTGTTGATACGTCATACACCGCACCAATAATACCAATCTCTTTAGCATCTAATGAATCTGCGACAATGTCGCTCAATCGAATTATTGATTCAATCTGATATCGAACATTGAGGATATTTATTTTCTCAACATAATCAGGATTTGCCGAAGTACGATCAGCTTTATCAAGCACTGTCTTCTCGTGACGGATTGAAGGTTTGATCAGATTCACAATTTCACCAATGTGACCATCTTTGAAATCATCACAAGCCGCTTTTACCGCGCCACAGCCTGTGTGTCCCATCACGACAATTAACTTGCTTCCCAAATACTTGGTGCTGAATTCCAGGCTACCAATACATTTATCTGATGCAATACTCCCGGCAAGGCGCACACTGAAAATATCTCCAAGTGCCTGATCAAAAATCAACTCTACTGGTGCTCTTGAGTCACTACAGCTCAGTATAGAGGCAAACGGGTGCTGCTCGTCTTTAGTCATGTGGATCAGGCTAGGAAAATCTTTGTCATCACTATAATTGTCAAGAAAACGACTATTGCCTTCCATCAAAATTTCTAATGCTTCAGTTGGTTTAATCTTTTCACGCTCAAGTAACGGATGCTTATACATTAACGACTACCTCTAGATCTAAAATTACTATTCTCACACAAGTAGTGTTTCTTTCATATGGGAATAATTCTTATTTATATGAATTTAACCAGTACAAGTTGCTCAAGATTCGCTTTATGTTGCTGTTTAACTAGGAAATAATATTTGCTCAAACACCATTTTCTCTGTAAAAATACAGTCTATAACTCAACTCTCCAAGCAATGAGAATAATAAAAAAATGCGCTCAAATACTTTCGGCAGGAATCACTATAGACAAAACTTAGGTCAGAAACGCGGCGGGATTGCTCTTAGATTATGGCCAATCCTTATCTTTGCTTTATATCTCGCTTACTACTGGTTTTCGAATCAGGAAAAAGTGCCCATGACGGATCGTAGTCAATTAATAAATTTAACGTATGAAGAAGAAGCTGCATTGGGTTATCAATCTTATCAACAAGTTTTGAGCCAGGAAAATGTGATCCCTAGTGGTGAGTTAGTTGATCAAATGCGTGAGATAGGGGATCGATTAGCGACCGCAGCAGCGGATGTTGATCCGGGATTTGAATGGGAATTTAATTTGATAGATTCACCTCAAGCAAATGCGTTTGCGCTACCGGGCGGTAAAGTCGCAGTCTATACCGGTATTTTAGAAGTAACGGCCAATGTGAATGGCTTGAGTGCGGTGATGGGCCACGAAATTGCCCACGCTATTGCAAGACATGGTGCTGAGCGGATGGCTTATCAGAAATTAATTCAGTGGGGTGCGATGGCAGTTTCGATTGCGGTCGGAGACATGGGATATAACACGCAGAGGATGGTTCAAGGTGCGCTTGGAATGGGATCCAAATATGGTGTCTTATTACCCTTCTCACGTAGCCATGAATCAGAAGCCGATTATATGGGATTAATTTTCACTGCGCGGGCTTGTTATGATCCAAGGGAAGCGCCGAAGTTATGGGAACGAATGGGTGAAAAAAGTAAGGGACAACCACAGGAATTTACCTCGACACATCCAAGCCATGAAACACGGATTAAAAAATTAAATGAGTGGATGCCTGAAGCGTTAGAAATTTACGAAAAAAACTGTAGTGGTGATTTTTGATCAATTCATTTTCAATCATTATTCTTCGATAGATTGTTGATCGTCTTAATCAGATTTGAAATAGTTTTCCAGAAATTGCTCAAATGGTAATTGTTCCGTAGCCTCAATTGCTTGTTGTTCATTGTGCGATTGTTCGGCCATTTCTTCCATCTGACTAAATTGCTTTTGATCAACTGATAAGTTAAAAAAGTAATCTCGATGCTGTTCTGATTTTTTCATCGCAAAATCAAAAAATGATTGATCATTTTCATGCATTTCTGCAATCACTCTTGCAGATGGAAGCAGATCATTATCGCTGACTTTTTTGATCTGTGCTTGCAAAGCATCGGAATAATTTTTTGTTTCTGAACCTTCGTCTAATGTCTCGCAAACACCATGCATGTTGTCGAGAATTTCTGTTACCCAATCTGTCAGCAAGACGGATTTACCGTCTCTTGAAAGTGTAAGATCTGGATTACGACCCGTACATGCAGCTGTCGATTGATTACGCTCAAATTCATGCCTCTCATCGCTATCCATTGGTGGACTGTCCTGGAGCAAACAAAAGATCAGTAAAGCTTCCATGAAATGTAGCTGTTGTTCATTCAGACCTATCGGGTCAAACGGATTTACATCCAATGCTCGAATTTCGACATATTTTATTCCGCGAGTATCCAGTGCGTGTGATGGTGTTTCTCCTGATTCTGCGATCTGTTTTGGACGTACAAAACTGTAATATTCGTTCTCAATTTGTAGAATATTAGTATTGAGTTGACGATATTCTCCATCAACTAAAATACCTATCTTTTCATAATCGTCACTTGGTGTTTTCACCGCTGCTCTGAGACTAGCAACATATTCATCCAATGAGTTGTAGCTAATGACTATGCCATCCTGATTACTGTTTTTGTAGCCAATATCACTCATACGTAATGAAGTCGCTTGTGGCTCTGTACAGGATGAACAATCAAAGTCATCAAATTCAACTAATCTTAATTTGGTAAAAGATGGACAAACTGCGGGTGAAGCGCCAAACAGGTATGACACTATCCAGCCAATGCGTTGAAAATTTCTGATCATGCTCATATAGGATTCAGAAATAAAATTCTGAAGATCAGATTTATCATTTTCCAGCAATTGATAAGCAGGCCAGAACTTTTCAGGTATTGAATAATTAAAATGCACGCCGGAAATTGCTTGCATGGCTCGACCATAACGATGTGCAAGTCCATGTCGATATATATGCTTCATCTGGCCGACATTTGAACTACCGTAATCCGCGATAGGAATACTGTCATCAGTTTCAAGTAAACAGGGCATGCTCGTCGCCCACATCATTTCATCGCTAAGTTGCGCATAAATGAAATGGTGTAGATCAGTCAGAAAGCTAAGCGTGTCTTTAACGTCTGCAAAGGGCGGTGTGATCAATTCCAACAATGCTTCAGAATAATCAGTTGTTATGTGTGGATGAGTGAGCTTTGATCCCAAAGTCACTGGGTGTGGAGTTTGCGCGATGTGACCAGTTGGCACGACTCTGAGACCCTCTTTTTCAATCCCCTTGAGCCCGCCTTGTAGTAAAAAGCGATATTCTTTTTGGCTGAGCGCCTTAAGACGTTCTTCTAATTTTTTGTACAAAAAAAGATCCTGCACTTTCTTTTAAGAAAAGTCGAAGCTGTAAAATACATTAATTTCGACTTTTTTGATATGAGAAAATTGCAGTGTCAAAGGTCTTACCATGACAAATTTTGAACTATAAACAGTCGGGTCAGGAGTTTCCAGGGCGATTCTGATGACCACTAAAAGCATCTTCAAGCACCTTATTTGTGATTTTTTTAACTCTTTCTAAACTGGCCTTCTGTTCTTCTGTAAGGTTTTGATGATCAATTGTAGAGTGATCGTCAGAAGTGATCCAATCCGCTAATTCAGGTGGCGTATCAGGATCGGCATTATGTTTTTTCAGTTGCTCGAAAAAACCATTAGCTTCAGACTCTTTTGGTTTCTCTGATACTTTTGCTAATAATGATTCATCTTCATCTGTCGTATCTTTATTTTCAGTCTGATCAGATTGTCGCGTTCTCGCTTCGCTAAGTGTTTTATCAACGTGCTTGCTACTAGCATTTCCAATCGATTCAATATCCATGAGTAAAGGCACTTCATTATCAACAGTTGAATCGTCGTTGGTATTTCCAACCTGTGGAATCAATTGTTGCTTTTTAAGTTCTGCTAATTGTTGATTAGCTTCTTGTAATGCTTCGAGCGCTTGATCTTTTTCAGCTTTTGCATGACGTGCTTTTTCAAGAACTTGCGCTACTTGTGACTGTAGCTTAGCTCTTACATTTTGAATATTCTTTTCATTCCGCAATCGATATTGTTCATGTGCTTCTTTGAATTTCTCGATAATCTGCCGAGTTTCAATGGTTGCTTGTTGTTTAACTCGTTCTATCTGCAGGCTTCTCGATTGTTGCTTTTCTAAACCTGTCGAAAACCTGTCCATTTGCTCGCGCATTTTTTCACGCTCTGTAGCCAACTGTTGTTCAAAACTATTTCGTCTCGTTAACTCATAAGTTTCTTGCTTTTCTAACCGTGTCTTGATCAAATCCAACTCCTTCGAGACATTTTTTAAGGTCAACTCTTTTTGTTCACCATTTTGATCTTCTTCAACAATCCGTTGTTGTTCCTGGATATGGCTTTGCGCATTTTCTAGTTGCGCTCTCAGTAGACCAAGTTCACTAACTTTATTATGGCTATCTATAGCAGCTTTATTAGCCTCTTCATTTTTTAAGATGTCATCTTCTAATGAATCACTCGCTGGAATACACTCTATCTGATCAATTTTTTTTCGTGCTTCTATCAGGACGCCCAAATCCTCAATTGGTTCGAAACCTTCAGACTCTCGTAGTTTTGCTTCATTATTCTTCTCGTCATTAAGCCAATCTTCAACATGATTTGTTTCTGTCCTAAGCATAGATTTGAGTTGACTCATGCGCTGATCGATTGAAGCCATCTGACTTTCAATTGGTGTGCCTGCAAGGCTGTTCTTTGCTTCACGTTCTTTCGTTTCTTGCTCTAATATCAATACAGAAGATTGAATCAATTCATCATAGTCTTTGCGAGCCAACTTCAGTAGATACCCAGTTGTAAGCATTGTTACTGTCGCCGTTCTTTTTTGATCAACTAGCAGTGCTTCGTCTCCAAAAAACTCTCCCGCTCCCATCTCTGATAATGTTTCTGTTCGTCCAGAAGTAAAATCATGCTGGGTAACTTCGCAACTACCTTCACCAATAAAATAAAAATAATTCCCGGGCATATTTTGTGTGATTATTTGATCACCTTTTTTGACTTTCATAGTATCAAATCGAGCCGCGAGCTCTTCTGTGAGAGAAGATGAAATTTGTGAAAAAATATCCAACGAAAAAAGTGGTTTCAGCCAATTTAGACTTTCTTCAGCACTATTCCTTTCAGTTTCCGATTTAGTTTCACCAACATAATTGTTTAGTGCTTCGACGTACGATTTATTAACGCTCAAAATAACAACACGTGTCTTTGCCATTGCCGACATGGAAATATCTTTATTCAAGGGATCTTTCGCTTCTTCTGTGCCTGCAAGAATTGCTTCACTAAACACGGTATCTTTGTAGATATCCACATCACCTTCTAGCAAATAAAAGAGTCTTTCTTGTTCTTGCTTAAATAACTCGTTTCCTGCGGGAACCATAGTAATTTCTGCACGACTAATCAATTTTTCCTGAAGTTCAGATGACAGATGTTCAACCGAGGTTAGTCGGCAAATCTGATCATGATATTTTTCTTCAGGTTTTTCTTGTCTCATGGTTCGTAATTAAACTTCAGGCATCCATATCCGGTATTAGTTTGCTCTTCAATTGTGCTATTTGATCTTTTAACGCAAGCTTACGTTTTTTCAATCGTTTCAATTTCACTAAATCTGTACCACGATCCTCAGAAAATTCTTTTATTGCGTTATCTAAGTCGCGATGTTCATGTTCTAGTTCGACCAGTTGCGTTTTGACCAAAGATAATTTTTTCTTTTCCAAGTCATTCTCTCTTAATTAAATTAGTCAAGCGACTAACTTCAAACTAACATTTTAGCGTCTAAAGTATTGTAATCTCTCGGGCTCTCCATTCTAACAAGAATTCATCTGTACTTTTAGTTAAAAAACTATGCAAAATACATGACAATTTACATAATACGCAATTTATAACTATAGGATTTAATTAGAAGTTTACCTTTATAGTGTAGATTTCTACAATCATTGTTCTATCAACACACATTAATTAACCTGCCTTTTCTTAGATATTGATCGGGAAAGCACCGCTAAACCCGATAACATCATCCAAAAAGCCGCAGGTACAGGAACGGGTGAAGCATTACCTGCAAACTGTAAGTTTTTGATTCCAATGTCGTCAGAACGCGAATCTTCATTGAATTCGAATCGTAAAAAAGGCGTGTCAGAAACTATACCAATGAAGCGTACATCATCATAATTGTTGCTGTACAAACCTTCGTTTTCTTCAGTGGCCGGATCATTATAATAACCAGGAATTACAGGTAGGCCACCAGTCTGCTCCGTGATCCTAAAGGTCTGATTATTGGCATCTGTAACCGTGATCGATTCACGCCCATATGAATAAAGCCCACCATCTGAACTTTGACCATTGATGGTCGTATCAACATGTTTTTTATTGTTAACTATCTCAAATGCGAAAGCATAAAGTTCAGGACCACTGGTAATCTCAATATCAAAGTCATCATTGTCCCATTTGAAAGGATCACCATCCGCAACTTCATCTGTATCAAAACCACCAAACTTACCAATTGAAAGGACATTCGTAAAAGCATTTACCTGATCAAAATTGCTCTTATTAATTCTGTCGTTATAAATGATATGTGCTTCGGCGGTATCACCACTCGAATATTGTGTACCGTGATCAGTGGTGACTTTGTCCGTTTCAAGTGCACTGATCTGGAAGCTCCATTGAAAATTAGTATCAGCTCGATCAAAAATCGCGGTTCTCCCCAAATCAACATTATTGCCCGCAGAATTCCAATCCATTCGTGCTGTCTCAAAATTGGGATCTGATGGATCTGGAAGAGCGGCTATGCCACCGCTAACGGTTGTAGAAATATTCGCATGGTTTATTTCAAATGTGGAATGATCAAGATGTCGCGAAAATGTTGTTGTCATATCCGCTTGCCAGTCAGTAAAACTAGTCGAGAAAAGTATTGCGGCGTTAGCCGACATTATCGAAATGGGAAACGTGATAAACACGAGACAAGCTGATATTAATTTACGGGGTAATTTCCTTATTATTTTCATGATCCCTTCCTGAGAACATTTTTAAAAAGCTATGGTAATTTTCAACTAAGACCGCACGGCAAGTCAAATTAGCGTTAGTGTTTTGATTGCTGATAACTTATTGATTTAGCTTTATATTTAATATTTTACACTTAAAACAAATGTTTCATCTAAATAATTTAGCGTATTTTTTTACCTGTAACCGCATCTTGAATACTTGTTGGGCTCACTTTTTTAGGCAAATTTTCGTGCAAAATATAATCTAACTGATCATTGAATTTCATTTGTACTTCCCAGCCTGATCCAGCTGGCGGTTGATTCGCAACATTAGCACTAGTAGAAACAATCGGCCCAGTTAATTTACACAAGGCTAGGCATAAAGGGTGTGATGACACCCGCACAGCAAGCCCGTCATGTTGACCAGATAACCATTTGGGGCAATGCTCAGAAGTTGGAAGTATCCAGGTAAATGGGCCGGGCCATGTCGAAACAATTTGAGCTTTAATTTGTTGACTCGGGAAATTGATCAATGGATCAAGTTGAGATATATCAGCTGCTATTACGATCAAACCTTTGTGAACCGGCCTTTTTTTAATCGTTAGTATCTTAAAGACTGCTTTTTCATTCCACGGATCACAGCCCAACCCGTAGACCGTCTCGGTTGGGTAGCCGATAACACCGCCATTCTCGATTTCTTGTGAAGCACGTTTTAGATGCCAGCCCGAGTAATGTCTAGCCAAAACACATCTCTTAAACTATTTAGATTTTGTCTTTGACTTCGCTTTGGCTTTTTTCTTCGCTTTACTTTTAGACTTAGATTTAGTCTTACTCTTCGTCTTAGCTTTTGCCTTTGCTTTAGATTTTTTCTTACCACGCCCTCGTTCTGGCGCTTCCTCGATCATTTTTGTTGCTTCTTCTAAAGTGATCGATTCCGGCTCTTTATCTTTTGGGATCCGCGCGTTCTTTTTGCCGTCAGTAACATAAGGGCCATAGCGACCTTTCAACACTTTTATATCAGTTCCAGCAAATTCTTTTATATTCTTTTCTGCGTCTTCTTTTTTCTTCAGTTCGATCAATTCCAACGCGCGATCTAAAGTGATCGTGTAAGGGTCATCTCCATCTTTGATCGACACATATTTATTACCATATCGAACGTAAGGTCCAAAACGGCCAACATTGGTTGAAACAGGATTTCCTTCTAGATCTTCGCCCAAATCACGAGGAAGTTTAGTTAATTCCATCGCTTCATCTAAGGTGATCGTATCGAGCTTTTGCCCGGCTTGTAGACCGTAAAACCTTGGTTTTTCGTCCGCTTCTGCATCACCTATTTGAACATAGGCACCGAATCGGCCCATTCGAACAGTGACTGGTTCGCCTGTTTTTGGATCTGCACCTAGCTCACGTGCTTGATTAGCGTCTTTGCGAGAGACATTTTCTTCTTTATCGATCAGTTGTTTCTCAAATGGCGTCCAAAATTCTTCAAGTACAGGGATCCATTGTTTTTCTCCGCGAGAAATTTCATCCAATTTATCTTCAAGATTTGCCGTAAATTCGTAATCAACATAGGTTGAAAAATGATCTGTTAAAAACTTGTTTACAAGACGTCCCATATCCGTTGGTGTGAAGCGTTTCTTCTCAAACTCAACATATTCTCTATGTATTAACGTCGAAATGATGGAGGCATATGTAGAAGGTCTACCGATGCCATATTCTTCTAGCGTTTTAACAATGCTCGCTTCTGTGAAGCGCGGTGGTGGTTCGGTGAAATGTTGATCGGCCAAAATCTCATTGAGATTGACTGTTTCACCTTCTTTCAGAACGGGTAATTTCTTTTCGTCGCTATCACTTTCTTTACTGTCATCTTTACCTTCAAGATAAACTGCCATAAAACCTGGATCTGCTACTGTCGAACCACTCGCTCGGAAGCTATTTCCTTCTCCACATTTTAGATCAACACCAACTTGATCAATGGTTGCATGCTTCATTTGACTCGCGACAGTCCGTTTCCAAATCAGATCATAAAGTTTGAATTGATCTGCGCTCAGAAATGGCTTCAACTCCGTTGGTGTTCTTCTGGCTGAGGTCGGCCGAACAGCCTCATGCGCTTCCTGTGCATTTTTAGACTTACTCTTGAACATTCTCGGCTCTGGAGGAATTTCCGTTTTGCCATACCGTTCTGATACAAAATCACGGATCTCACTCAACGCTTCTTGGGCTAAGTTTACTGAGTCGGTTCTCATGTAAGTTATCAAACCAACAGAGCCTTCTTCAATAGTAATTCCTTCATAAAGCTGTTGTGCTGTTCGCATTACACGTTGTGCAGTAAAACCAAGCTTTCGAACACCTTCTTGTTGTAAAGTTGAAGTAATGAATGGCGGCGAAGGATTTCTTTTTCTCTGTTTTTTCTCAACACTGCTGACGAGTAATTTGCCATCCGCTTTTTCGATTAGATCATCACGAATCTTGTTAGCATTTTCTGCATTTGTGACAGTAAATTGCTTTATCTTCTCGTTCTGGTAGAGATTTAGTTTCGCACCAAAATTAACACCACCATGCGTGTTAGATGCTTCTATGGTCCAATACTCTTTTGGATCAAAACGTTCGATTTCTTCTTCACGCTCAACAATCATACGTAGTGCAGGGCTTTGAACGCGACCTGCTGAAAGGCCTCGCGCAATTTTTTTCCAAAGTAACGGAGATAAATTAAAACCAACCAGATAATCAAGCGCTCGCCGTGCTTGTTGGGCGTTAACCATCTCCATCGACAATTCTCGCGGAGCCTGAATCGCCGATTGAATTGCACCTTTAGTAATCTCACTGAAGACCACGCGATAAATCTTTTTGTTTTTTAGCAGTTTCTTGTCTTTAAGAATCTCTGCCAGATGCCAGGAAATGGCTTCTCCTTCGCGATCCAAATCAGTCGCGAGATAAAGCACATCGGCTTTCTTCATCGCTTTGACAATTGCCGCGACATGTTTGTTATTTTGATCGACGGTTTCGTACTTCATTTCAAAACCGTTTTCAGTGTCAACCGCGCCTTTTTTTGGCAATAAATCGCGTACATGTCCATACGAAGCCAAAACTGCAAAGTCTTTGCCCAGATAGCGTTCTATTGTGTTTGCTTTGGCCGGAGACTCGACCACAACCAGATTACTTGTCATATAAATAAAAAATGATGTGTTAGTGCAAAATACCGTTATGTTCATCCATGATCAAATCTTCCATCCAACCGAACGCTGTTTCTGATCCGGGTTGTTTGAACAAGACCATTAGAACAATCCATTTTAACTGTTCCATGTCGATCATATTGGACTCCAATGCCATTACTCGATCGAGTATTAGTTCGCGGCTATGGTGCCCTATCACGTCAATCTGTTCAAGGAACATCAAAAAACCACGGCTTTCCAGATCTAACTTTTGCTGCTCTTTTAATGTGAAAATTCGAATAGCTGTACTTTCTACCTGTTCGCCAATCGCTATATTCGCCTGTTGAGCTGTCAGTCCTTCTAACCATGAAAATGCTTTGCCTATCTGTACTTCATCAAAACCAGATTGTTGCAACTCTGGACGTAAGGATTCCAGATCGATAGAAATATCATTCTCATCGTCCATATAATTTTCAAAAAGAAAAATTAGTACATCTAGCTCTGTTTGTTTCATATTTTTCACGTAAGTCTTAATTATTTTTTCTTTAATATTTTCTGGTGTACCTTCCACCAGGTTGAGACTCAACATAGCCCTCTATTTCCAAGGCCAACAGGATGGAGGAAACATTGCTAGCCGTCAATCCCGTTTGGCCAACAATTTCATCTACAGAGATTGGATCGTAACCTAAGCCTTCCATAAGTCGTTTTTGATCGCCTTGCAATGTTAGATCGTCTTTTGGAATTGAGGGTGCGTTTGCCTGCGTTACTGTTTGATCAGAAATTGAGGCTCCGTATAGCGGCCCTAAATCTTCAATGATATCCTCTACCGACTCCACTAATTTCGCACCTTCTCTAATCAAAGCATGACAGCCTTTCGTTTGTGGATTGCGAATTGAACCCGGAATAGCAAACACTTCTTTACCTTGCTCTAACGCAAAACGCGCAGTGATTAACGATCCACTTTGTTTCGCTGCTTCAACCACTAGCGTCCCTAACGACAATCCGCTGATCACTCTATTTCTACGAGGAAAGTTTTCTTTTCGAGGTGTTGTTCCGGGTACAAATTCAGAAACTATCGTTCCAGTTTCAACAATCTGTTCAGCTAATTTTAAATGTCGTGCTGGATATATTCTATCAGGCCCTGTTCCCAATACTGCAATCGTTTTTCCATACGCAACTAGTGCCCCTTCGTGCGCGGCGGCATCAACTCCTAACGCGAGTCCACTGGTGACGGCCAAACCTGCAGATGATAAGGATTGTGCAAATTCACGTGCGATTTGTAGTCCTCCGGGTGTCGCTGATCGGCTCCCGACAATTGATAATTGCGGCTTTGTTAATAATTCAGGATCCCCATTTACATATAGAAGAATGGGTGGATCGTTCAATTCTTTCAATAAAGAAGGATAACGATAATCATGCAATGTAATTATGTGATGTCGTGAATGAGCATCTAACCAACCCATATCTTCTTCGAGTTGATGATCTGCATTTTTGATTTGATTTACAGCAGTAGAAGTCAGCCCGGCGTGTTTTAGTTCTGCAGCTGGCGCATTGAAAACCTGTTTCGGAGATTCAAACTTTTCCAGCAATGCAAGAATCCTTTTGGGACCAAATCCTTTAATGCGGTTCAAAGCTAACCAATCTTGCAGATCGGGTAGATCAGCTATACCGCTATCTGATCTAGAGTTTATTGATTGTTTGGTATCTGACAACTCACTTTCATCACTCTATCCATGAAGCGGCGATGTTATCAGAGAAATGATCTTTCTCGAAATTGAGAAGATAATTATGGTAAATGTACAGCATCATAGATATGTGCTGGACGTTCTAAATCCATTACAAGCGCATAGCTGAGCTTGCTAAACGTGCGGAAAACCATCAATTCTCCAATCCGTTCTTCTGGTAAATCAATCATTTCGGTCAAGCCAAAATGCTGCTGCTCATAGGCGATGGGATCTCTTATTAAACGACCGCTCTCATGAATTGAAAGTACATGTCCAGGTTCAAGACCTGCTTCATCTCCTAAATTTAGAACCACAATCTGGTACTGACCAATTTGGGAAACACCATCAATAACAGAGATGATTTTGCCATTAATTTCATGATCTGGTACATGCGGAATAAATTGCTCGTTGATAGGTTCTTCTTCAGGCAAGAGACGATCACCAATTAAAACTTCGCGCTTGGATAAGGTAATTAATGCGGTGGATGGATCCCCAAAACGTTGCATTTCTGCATCTGCAACATACAAAGCCTCATACCCAAGAACTTCACCCAGATCATCTTCATCAACAGGTGCGTCACGGTAAACCTCACCACTACGGAAAATCATATAGCGATGTTGTTGTTCGTTTTCGTTGATACCACGTATATAAACCTTATTCTCCGCTCCAGCGATCAAGTGTTCATCCTGACTCGCAACCACATACGGCGCTAGTTCAAGCGTGTCTCCAGCAACAACCCGTGGTCGAGATAAAAACGGGCGAATGACATCCAGTGGAATAGCCGGAATTGAATGATCGTTCATTGAGGTTCTTACATTCGGAGAAAGCTTAACTGTCCGGCCTGAATTCCCCGCTCTCTTAAGACATGGCTTTCCATCACAAAACGCAAGCTCCAGAACATCACCAGGATAAATTAAATGCGGATTCTCAATTTGCGGGTTAACTTGCCAGATCTCAGGCCATAACCACGGGCTTTTCAAGAAAACTGCAGAAATATCCCACAATGTATCGCCTTTTTTAACAACATATTGCTGTGGATGATCAGAACGAAGTTTAAGATCTGCCGACCACGAAATACTTGATATAAAAAACATGATCATTAAATAGATGATTTTTTTAGCCATTTTATTACCCTTAACGCCTGTTTGAGACTATTGTGTGAATTATTCTGCAAGAAACGTGCACAATTAAATTAGAACCTCACTTTTGAACTCGAAGTTTGCTATACTGTCTTTATTAACTAACTACTCTTTAACTTGCTAATTTTTATGACAATACTCGACATTTTGATCTACCCAGATCCAAGATTACGACTCGTAGCGAAACCTGTAGAAAAGGTTGATAGCTCTATACATCGACTGTTAGACGATATGCTTGAGACGATGTACGACGAATCAGGCATTGGTTTAGCCGCGACTCAGGTGGATGTCCAAAAACGTATCTTAGTTGCGGATGTCTCAGCCAATCAAGATTCTCCGCTTTACCTGATCAATCCTGTGATCTCTCAAGCTGAAGGCGTAAAAGAAAGAGAAGAAGGTTGCCTTTCCCTTCCTGAAGTGGGTGAAGTTGTTGAGCGTGCAGAAAACATCCACGTTAAGGCGCTTGACCGAAATGGAAAAGAAATCGAGCTAGATGCCGACGGAACTTTAGCGATTTGTATCCAACATGAAATTGATCATCTTGATGGAAAATTATTAGTTGACTATATCTCCGTTCTCAAGCGCAACCGGATCAGGAAAAAGATGGAAAAAAGACTCCGTCAAGCTAGTTGAAAATATCGACTGATCAAAAATAGTTTCGGGCTCCAATATATAAATGACCAACCCTCCTTTGCGAATTGCCTTTGCTGGCACGCCAGAATTTGCGGCTATCTCACTTAAAGCGCTAATAAAAGCCGGTCAACATGATCTTGTCGCTGTTTTTACACAACCAGACAGACCAGCAGGACGCGGCAGAAAAATTCAAAAAAGCGCAGTGAAAGAGGTTGCAGAGTTGCATGGCTTAACCATTCTTCAACCACAAACATTTAAAAGTCCAGAAACGTTAGAGACATTACAAAACCTTAATCTCGACCTTTTGATCGTCGTCGCTTTTGGTCAAATTTTACCTAAAACTATTCTCGACACTCCTCGACTTGGTTGTATTAATGTCCATGGCTCTTTACTTCCCAGATGGCGCGGGGCGGCACCCGTACAGCGCTCTATCGCTGAAGGGGATACAGAATCTGGTATTACGATCATGCAAATGGCCGAGTCGTTAGATAGTGGTCCGATGTATTCAAAAACCTCGTGTAATATCGATCAATCTGATACTGGCCAAACGCTACATGACAAACTGGCAAACTTAGGTGCAGAATCTTTACTTGAAACGTTGTCAACCATCGCGGACGGTTCAGCAAAATTAGTTATTCAGGATGAAAGCCAGGTGACTTATGCTTCTAAGTTGACAAAAGCTGAAGCCGAAATTGATTGGGACGAATCTGCTTCAAACATCCAACGGAAAATTCGTGCTTTCAATCCTTTTCCGGTTTCATTCACCGAGTTATTTGATCAAAAAGTACGCGTCTGGGAAGCTGAAGTAATGCAATCTAATTGTAGTGGCCCAACCGGTACTATTAAAAATATCTCACACGATGGAATTGATATTGTCACAGGCCAGGATTTATTACGGATCAAAACACTACAACTTCCAGGAAAGCGTAAAGTCTCAGTATCCGACTTCGTTAATGCGAACCCTGACCTCGTCACCTGATGTCCTCAGAAAAAAGTAACCCCCGCATGATTGCGGCAAAAATTGTAGATGCCGTTTTAAGCGAGCATCGCTCTTTATCAGAATGCGCATCACCTCTTTTAGATCAAATAAGTGATCCTCGCGACCGTGGACTAGCACAAGAATTGAGTTACGGCGTCTTGCGTTGGTATGAGCAATTAGATGCGATAATGTCACCTTTTCTACAACGTCCCATGAAAAAACGCGATAGTGTTTTAAAAGCCTTGCTTTTGATCGGCGCATATCAAATCTTTCATTTACGAACACCAGAACATGCCGCAGTATCAAGTACGGTTGAATGTGCACGACAATCGGGCCGCCCTTGGGCTACGTCACTTCTAAATGGAATATTACGAAATTTAATCAGAAAACGTGAACACTTACTTACCCAGGTCAACCTTTCAAATAAGCAAAAGTATAGCCACCCAGCATGGTTCATTGAAAAGATCAAAATAGACTGGCCTGATGACTGGGAAACAATTCTGATCAATAACAATCTTCCCGCAAGCATGTCATTACGGGTTAATGCATTAAAAAATGACCGCGATACGTATCTAGCCAGACTGGATGAACAAGACATTAAATATTCCATATCAGATCTCAGCGATCAAGGTATTGTGCTCAATCAGTCGACAAATCCCACTCGACTACCCGGCTTTGAAGATGGAGCGGTTTCTGTTCAAGATATCGCCGCCCAATTGGCTACACCCTTACTCGATTTAAAACCTGATCAAAATATTCTCGATGCCTGTGCTGCACCGGGTGGTAAAACAGCTCACATTCTTGAAACCGAACAAAATTTGCATCAACTAGTCGCTATAGATATAACAGAAAAAAGAGTTGCTTTATTAAAAAACACGCTTACAAGACTTGAGTTATTAAACAATAATGTCCGCATTCTGGATCACGACGCAATTGCTACGGAGCAATGGTCACAAGATCAAAAATTTGATCGCATCCTGCTAGACGCCCCTTGTTCGGCAACGGGCGTAATCCGTCGACACCCCGATATTAAATACCATCGTAAAGCGAGGGACATCGATTCCCTAGCAAAAACACAACGTTTACTGCTCAAAGCACTCTGGCCACTGCTTGCCAGCGGCGGTCGGCTTGTATATGTTACCTGTTCTGTATTTAAGCAAGAAAACGAGGATCAAATATCCTGGTTCTTATCACAACAAGAAGATGCTACAGAACTAAAGATTTCATCCCCATGGGGTCGAAAAACCACTTTTGGGAAACAAATTTTGCCAGGAGATGGAGGAATGGACGGATTTTATTATGCCTGCTTGCATAAAACATAAATCACAACTAATTGTCATTCTACTTACCTTATTGTCAGACATAATGGGTAGCCGACTATTTGCCGCAGAAATCAACGTCAATTTTGTCGAATCGGACATTGTAAATGGAATTTACGTCGTCAATGCCGATCTCTATTATGAACTGGGAGAGAAAGCCGTTGAGGCACTAAATAATGGCATTCCTTTGACCTTTTACATCGAAGTTGAATTTGAACAGCCAAGAAAACTTATCTGGAACAAACCGCTCATCAGACACAGCCATAATATCAAGCTTGTACATCATTCACTTAGCGAACAATACGTTCTTACAAACTTAGCAACTAAGGCTCAATTCAGCTTTGATTCTCTTAGCGATGCTTTACTCAAACTCGGGAAAATATCAAAGTTACCAGTTGTTGAAGAAAAACAAGTTACTTTCGAAAACGTTCTACATGGCAAGATCAGATCTGGACTTGATATAGAAGCACTACCAGCACCTATGCGAATTCAAGCATGGCTTTCATCAGAATGGCGCATTTCAACAGGCTGGATTGAATGGAAGATTGTTCCGTGATCAATTCAAAGCGAACAATATACATAGCTGCAATCGTTTTCATTATGATGCTAAGCACATTGTTGCTAATGAGTAATGCCATTAACGGCTCTGAAAATTTCAGTAAACTCTATTCTTTATTACTAATCACTAATGCCATAGGCCTTCTTGGGCTGATCTATTTGATCGCTCGTAATATCAAGCAATTACTAAAACAACTAAAGGAAAAAAGACCTGGATCTCGCTTAACTTTAAGAATGGTCACCACGTTTATATTACTGGCCATTATCCCTTTGCTCATTGTCTATTGGTTTTCAACTGACTTTATTAAACGAGGTATCGATAACTGGTTTGACGTTCGCATAGAAACTGCACTTACAGACTCGCTCGACTTGAGTAAAGAAGCAATCAGTTTACGCATGCGTGAATTACTTAAAACGACTGAGCAAATAGCAGTAGATTTAAACGATTCTGACGAATCCGATCTTTCCCTTAGCTCATCACTTCACCTTGAAAACTTGCAAGGCGAATCTTCTACAACAAGCCTTCTAGATGGCATCCGGTGGGATACCTCGGAGCTAGACGATCTAAGGATAAGAAATGGGGCTGAAGAGCTGGCGATCTTAAGTCGAAAAGGCAGAATTATTGCGACTAGCAGTACACAAACGGACATTGTCCCTAATACTCCAGGAGACTCAACCCTCCTCCAACTTAGGCAAGGCCGTAATTACATAGGCTTAGAACCGATCCGTGATGCCGGTGTATTTATTAGATCTGTCGTAAAAATCCCAAATGATGACCCAAATAGTAAAACACGAGTCTTGCAAGCACTATATCCAATTTCAACACGTATCAATGAACTCGCTGAAAACGTACAAGGCGCATATGCAAATTATCAAGAACTAGCCTATCTAAGAAAGCCTTTACAACTTAGTTTCAACTTGACACTGACGCTGGTGTTACTCTTTAGCATCTTAAGTGCAGTACTTGCCGCATTTCATTCTGCTAGAAAGTTAACCTCCCCTATTCAAGATCTTGCGGAAGGAACACGGAGAATCGCCCAGGGTGACTATGGAAAACAATTAACCGTATCAAGCTCCGATGATCTTGGTTTTCTTGTCCAATCCTTCAATGAAATGTCCAGTAAAATCAATGCTGCTCAGCTGGAACTCGAATCACAACGAACCTATCTGCAAACGGTGTTAGGTAAGCTATCTTCGGGCGTTCTAACTTTTGACGCAGATCTTCACCTGAAAACGGCAAATGTCAGCGCTAACCAGATTCTGGAAACCGATCTGGCTTCTTACCTTGGCGGACAACTTAGTAAGATACCAGAAACCGAAACCAAGCTAGCAACCTTATTTGAAGCCATTGAACCTAAGCTCAGCGAGCACTCTGGAGATTGGCAAAAACAGGTAGTCTTATTCAGCGCTGCAGGTAGACAGGTTTTAATGTGCCGAGGAACCTCGTTGGAAAATGCGGGAGAAAAAGGACATGTTATTGTTTTCGATGATATTACCGCCTTAATTCAGGGCCAAAAAGATGCTGCATGGAGTGAAGTTGCAAGACGACTTGCGCATGAGATCAAGAATCCACTAACTCCTATACAACTATCCGCAGAAAGACTACGTCATAAATATCTACATCAAATGCAGGGTGCTGATGCAGAAACACTGGATCGATTAACCAATACGATTGTTCAACAAGTAGACACAATGAAAGAGATGGTAAATACGTTTTCGGATTATGCACGTCCATCGCAAATGAAAACAGAACCACTTAATGTGAACCCAATGATCGAAGAGGTGTCTACACTATATCAACAGATGAACACCGAAATAGAAATTGAATTACAACTGGATGATAAACTTCCACTTATTGAGGCGGATCATAATCGTCTTAGACAAATACTCAATAATCTATTAAAAAATGCGATTGAAGCTACTGAAAATTCGCCTGAGCCTAAAATTAATATTCTAACAAAAAGAACACATTCAGCTGGTCGTGAATTGATCGAAATACATATAATGGATAACGGTCCTGGTTTCCCAGACAATTTGATCGGAGAGATATTTGAACCTTATGTAACAACTAAATCCAGAGGAACGGGCCTAGGATTAGCGATAGTCAAAAAAATAATTGAAGAACATAGTGGTATGGTCTGGGTCGAAAACAGACAAAATAAAGGAGGTTGTGTAGTAATCCGACTTCCGACATTTATCGAAAACCAAAATGTATCCTCCTCAAATGTGCTTTCAATTCAGGAAGCAAGGAAAAATAGCCAATGAATTTTGGTCACATACTCGTTGTCGATGATGAACCGGACATTCGGGGATTACTTAAAGAAATTCTCGAAGATGAAGGATTTAATGTCTCTATAGCCGAAAATGGCCAGGCCGCGAGAGAAGCACTTCGCTCACGCCGTCCTGACTTGATCCTGTTAGATATCTGGATGCCTGATATTGACGGAGTTCAACTGCTAAAAGAATGGAAAGAAAACGAGTCGTTTGATTCACCGGTAATTATGATTTCCGGTCATGGAACCGTAGAAACTGCTGTTGAAGCAATCCGAATAGGTGCCTATGATTTTATTGAGAAACCACTATCTATTGCAAAATTATTGATAACCGTAGATAGGGCTCTCGAAACATCGGTGCTTAAACGCGAAAATATTGATCTTAAAAAACAAACAGAGATTACCACCGAGCAAAATTTTGGAACGCATCCATTATTACTCAATTTAAAATCTCAAATAGAACGAGTTGCTAATCACGACACTTCCGCCTTGATCTCCGGACCAACAGGTAGCGGTAAAGATAAATTTGCCCATTACTTACACAATTGTAGCCCGCGATCCTCAGGTGCTTTTATTTCTGTCAATATTGGTGGTTTAGCCGTTGAAAATCCTGGTGTGGAATTATTTGGAAGTGAAACGGAAGGTAAAATAAATTTTGGATATCTTGAACGTGCAAATGGCGGAACCTTGTTCATGCAAGATATTTTCGATATGGATTTAAATACTCAAGCAAGATTAGTGAGTGCTCTTGAAAATCAATCTATCCTAAGAGTCGGTGGCCATGAACCCGTAAAAATAGATGTCCGGGTAATTGCATCGACACGGCACGATCTACAACAAGAGATTGCTGATGGTAATTTCCGCGATGATCTTTTCTATGCATTGAATGTGATCCCTTTAAAAGTCCCTGCGCTAAAAGAACATGCAGAAGATATCCCTAGTTTGTTAGATCATTACATTGACCACTTTGTGAGCAAAGAAAGCTTACCTAGAAGGGAATTTTCAACTTCTGCAAAAAATCGATTACGTAGCTATGAATGGCCAGGTAACGTTCGAGAATTAACCAACCTTGTTCAACGCTTGTTGATTATGGGTAACGATGACGATATCGATGTTAACGAAATTGAAATGGCTCTTGGTATTGCAGAGTCTGCTCCAACGGTCGATCTAATTCCAGGTTTTGCACTGCCTTTGCGTGATGCAAGAGAACAATTTGAACGTAGCTATTTCGAATACCAATTGAAAATAAATGCTGGGAATGTCACAAATGTAGCCTCTCATGCTGGTATTGAACGAACACATTTGTATCGTAAGCTCCGTGCGTTGGATATTGATCCAAAACAGATCGCTAGACAAGTTAAGGATCAAAATAACTAATGAAAATAATCATCCTTGGCGCAGGTCAAGTAGGCTCTTCGGTTGCAAGTAATCTCTGTAGTGAAGCGAACGATATTACCGTTGTTGATACAGACCCTTTGTGTCTTCAAACGCTTCAAGACCGCTTTGATCTTAGGACTGTTGTGGGATCTGGATCTCATCCGCGCGTCCTGACAAGAGCTGGCGCACAAGAAGCAGATATGTTGATCGCGGTTACCAGTAGTGATGAAGTTAATATGGTAGCTTGTCAAATCGCCAGCACCTTATTCCATACCCCTTTGAAAATTGCTCGCGTTCGAGAGGCAGAGTACCTGAGATACCCTGAGTTATTCAATAATGAAGCATTACCCGTAGATTTTTTGATCAGCCCTGAACAAAAAGTAACAAAATATATCGAACGACTCATTAGTTACCCTGGCGCATTACAAGTGCTTAACTTCGCAAAAGGAAAGCTGCAACTCGTCGCTGTTAAAGCACTTGAGACAAGCCCAATTTGTGGCAAAGAATTACGGACTTTAAAAGATCATTTGCGCGGTGCTGAGACCCGTGTAGCAGCTATTTTTCGCAGGGGAAAACCGATTATTCCTCGTGGAAATACCATTATCGAAGCTGACGATGATGTGTTTTTTATCGCCGCACCCAAACATATTAAAGCCGTAATGCGAGAAATGAGTCGAGTGGAAAAGCGCGTCAAACGTATCATTTTGGCAGGCGGAGGACATATAGGAGTCAAGTTAGCACTTGAACTTGAAAAAAAATATCGAGTTAAGGTGATCGAATTTGACTCTAGAAGAGCGATAGAAATAGCAGAAACTCTACATAACACCATCGTTTTAAATGGCGATGCTGCTGATGAAGATCTCCTCATAGAAGAAAATATTGAAGAAACCGACATCTTTTGTGCACTAACTAATGATGATGAAGTAAACATAATTTCTTCAATGCTTGCGAAGAGACTAGGTGCAAAAAAAGTCATGGCCTTAATCAATCGTGCAGCATATGTTGATCTTGTTCAGCAAGATATTATTGATATTGCAATATCACCCCAACAAGCAACTATTGGTAGCGTACTCGCACACATAAGAAGGGGCGATGTTGTTGTGGTTCATTCACTGCGAAGAGGAGCCGCGGAGGCTATCGAAGCAATTGCGCACGGTAGCGAGATTTCATCAAAGGTTGTTGGGCGTGCAATAGAAGATATTAAACTTCCACCGGGAACAACTATTTGTACCATAGTAAGAGATGAGACAGTCATCATGGTCCATCATGACACCGTGATAGAAGCTGAAGATCATGTCATCATCATGGTGACGGACAAACGACATGTGCAAGACGTTGAAAAACTATTTCAAGTTGGAGTCACCTTCCTTTAGTGCGCCTAATAATAATACAAAAGATTTTAGGATTATTGTTGGCGTTATTTAGTTTAACCTTAGTACCCCCCGCATTAATTTCATTTTTCGCCAACGATGGTGCTTTACAGGCATTCACTGTAGCACTTTTGATCACATTTACTTTGGGCCTAATACTCTGGTTGCCTGTAAAAAACAAAAAGCAAGAATTAAGATTACGTGATGGCTTTTTGATAGTTGTCCTTTTTTGGACTGTGCTTGGTTTATCTGGTGCAATTCCTTTTGCTCTTGCAGAACACCCCAATATGCCATTTACAGATGCATTCTTTGAATCACTTTCTGGGCTAACTACAACAGGTGCAACTGTTATTGTGGGTATAGATTATCTTCCAGTATCTATACTTTATTATCGGCAGCAACTTCAGTGGTTAGGTGGGATGGGTATTATTGTACTCGCTGTAGCTATTTTACCGATGTTAGGGATTGGTGGCATGCAGTTGTATCGTGCAGAAACACCTGGCCCGATGAAAGATAATAAGCTTACTCCCAGAATTACTGAAACAGCTAAAACACTCTGGTATATCTATCTCAGTCTCACCATCATCTGTTGCTCTGCATATTGGCTAAGTGGAATGACATTTTTTGATGCCATTTGCCACAGTTTCTCTACAGTAGCTATAGGCGGTTTCTCCACACATGATGCGAGTCTAGGTTATTTTAATAATATCAATATCGAAATGGTTGCTATGTTCTTTATGTTCATTTCAGGCATTAACTTTTCATTACATTTTTTAGTTTGGCGCTGGCGTAGCTTTAAGCCTTATATTTACGATAGCGAATTTCTAACTTACTCTGCACTTCTTGGAGCCACCACAATTGTTGTGATCTACTTCTTGTGCACAACGCAAACGTACGACAGTACTGATATGTCAATTCGGCAAGGAATATTCCATGTCATCTCTATCGGAACAACCACTGGTTTCACAACATCAGAATTTCAAACATGGCCAAGTTTACTTCCACTACTGATAATTCTTTTAAGTTTTGCAGGGGGGTGTGCAGGTTCAACCGGCGGCGGCATAAAAGTAATTAGAGTATTACTACTTTTCAAACAAGGGATGCGTGAGATCAAAAGACTTATACACCCAAATGCAATTTTTCCGATCAAATTAGCTAACAAGGCTATTTCCGATCAAGTGATTGATTCTGTTTGGGGGTTTTTCGCAGTGTATATAGCAACATTTACATTTATGTTTCTTATTTTAATGGCTACTGGTTTGGATCAATTATCAGCATTCACAGCAATTGCAGCATGCATCAATAACCTTGGTCCAGGGCTTGGGGACGTGAGTCTACATTATGGTGAATTAACCGATGCAGCAAAATGGATTCTTAGTTTTGCAATGCTATTGGGTCGTCTTGAAATATTCACCCTTCTAGTATTACTCTCACCCTCTTTTTGGAGAAGTTGATCTTAATTAATATCAACTAATCTGAAATATGCTGTGAAGATAAATATTCTTTCGTACCCATTTCTTGTAGCCGACTGACCGTTCGTTTAAAACTCTTTGCAAGCCTGGTTCCTGTATACAGATCTTCTGCTGGCACCTCAGCTGAAATAATTAATTTTACTCTTCGATCATAAAATTCGTCGATCATTGTTATAAATCGTTTCGCATTATCGTCACAGCTTGAGTCTAATACAGGAATGTTAGAGACAAGAACGGTCTGAAATATTCTAGCTATTTCAATGTAATCTGAAGCACCTCTTGGACCATCACATAACGCTTTGAAATCAAACCAAGCGACACTATCAGCATACTTTATAGCGTAAATACTTCGCCCTTCTATCTCAACGGTTTCATTAGAAACACCTTCTTCTGGTGCAATTTTTTCAAAACTGTCAGCTAAAATTTTATCTGTTTCGTCATTAGACGGGAATAGATAGATTTCAGCTTTTTCAAGTAGCCTGAAACGATAGTCGACACCACTATCGACACAAACAACATCAGTGTGTTTCTTGATCAAATTTATCGCTGGTAAAAATCTTTCTCGTTGTAAACCGCCACTATAAAGATCATCAGGATGCTCGTTTGAAGTAGCAACTAAAACAACATTCTGATCAAATAAAGCACTGAATAAATTAGCTAATAACATCGCATCTGTAATATCAGAAACGTGAAACTCATCGAAACAAATAACTCTTGACTCGATGGCATAACGTTTTGCTACATGAATTAAAGGATTCTCAATATTTTTTAAATCTTTTAATTCTCGATGAATATTACGCATAAAACTATGAAAATGTATTCTCGTCTTATCTTCAAAAGGTAAGCAGTTATAAAATGAATCCATGATATAGGTCTTACCTCGTCCCACCCCACCCCAAAAATAGAGGCCTTTTATTGGCTTGATTTTAGGATCATTTTTTTTTTGAAATATTCTTTCAAATACACTTCGTTTGTAGAATGTTTTTTTTATAGGTTTAACTAGATTTGTGTAGAGACGTTGGGTATGCGAAAAGGCTAGCTTCTGTGCAGGATCATGAACAAACCCTTTTTTGTATAGATCATCATTGTAGACATCTAAAGGTGTCTCATCATTTTTTCTTTTCAAAATATACACTATTTTTAGAACTAATTAATTGAAGTACAAACATGAATTAAGGTTAAAACGTTTATTTCTAGATTATTTGATCAATAACGAATTGAGTATATATCTAACTCATCCATAATTATAAAATTAAATAGCATTAGATTATCTTCATAGGCAAAGATTTACTAAAATTATTTAATCAAGCCCTATTACATGCTGGAAAAAAATATATTAGTAAATAAAATAACTTATTTACTTAATCACTAATAAGCCTAAGAAAAGTATTTCAAATATGTACTGAAAAGTAACAGTAATATTGAAAACAAAGGCTTCAAATAATAAGAATCTGATATATAGAAATAAAAAACTATAAGTTGATAAAGTTGCTTATCTATACGTTATGAATTTGGATGTAGTAAATGTAAATTCACAATCTAAGAAATTGGTTAATAAACAATAATTTATAAATTATTAATAGATTGCAAATGAATTGATTACAAGTACTAGGACAACGGTAATTTTATAATGTATTAAGTAATTGTCTTTTCGCAAGTATTCATAAGGTAAATATATTAATGTAAAAAAAAACCGCATCCAATAATTTGGATACGGTTTTATGTTTAAAGCCTGGCAGTGACCTACTTTCACATGGGATCTCCCACACTATCATCGGCGCTAAACAGTTTCACTTCCGAGTTCGGGATGGGATCGGGTGGTTCCTGCTCGCTATTGCCGCCAGACAAACTGTTGAATTTATTGCAGTAATTGTTTGCAATAAATCGGCATTCAGGAAGTAATCAAAGAGTATATTAGTATCGTTTAGTTACATTTTCGTCAACTATAACCAAATAACTTGAGTGTTATATGGTCAAGCCTCACGGTTAATTAGTACTGGTTAGCTTCACACATTACTGCGCTTCCACACCCAGCCTATCAACGTTGTAGTCTTCAACGAACCTTTAGGGACTTAAAGTCCTGGGAGATCTAATCTTGAGGGAGGCTTCCCGCTTAGATGCTTTCAGCGGTTATCCCGTCCGTACATAGCTACCCGGCAATGCCACTGGCGTGACAACCGGAACACCAGAGGTACGTCCACTCCGGTCCTCTCGTACTAGGAGCAGCTCCTCTCAAATCTCCAGCGCCCACGGCAGATAGGGACCGAACTGTCTCACGACGTTCTAAACCCAGCTCGCGTACCACTTTAAATGGCGAACAGCCATACCCTTGGGACCTGCTTCAGCCCCAGGATGTGATGAGCCGACATCGAGGTGCCAAACTCCATCGTCGATATGAACTCTTGGATGGAATCAGCCTGTTATCCCCGGAGTACCTTTTATCCGTTGAGCGATGGCCCTTCCATTCAGAACCACCGGATCACTAAGACCTACTTTCGTAACTGCTCGAACCGTCACTCTCGCAGTAAAGCACACTTTTGCCTTTATACTCTTGGCACGATTTCCGACCGTACCGAGTGTACCTTCGTACTCCTCCGTTACTCTTTAGGAGGAGACCGCCCCAGTCAAACTACCCACCATACACTGTCCTTGGTTAAACCAAAGTTAGAAATCCAACAATACCAGGGTGGTATTTCAAGGTCGGTTCCACTACAACTAGCGTCATAGTTTCAATACCTCCCACCTATCCTACACAAGTAGTATCAAATTTCAGTGTAAAGCTATAGTAAAGGTTCACGGGGTCTTTCCGTCTAACCGCGGGTACGCAGCATCTTCACTGCGATTTCAATTTCACTGAGTCTTGGGTGGAGACAGTGTAGCCATCGTTACGCCATTCGTGCAGGTCGGAACTTACCCGACAAGGAATTTCGCTACCTTAGGACCGTTATAGTTACGGCCGCCGTTTACCGGGGCTTCGATCCAGAGCTTCGCTTATTAAGCTAACCCCTTCAATTAACCTTCCGGCACCGGGCAGGCGTCACACCCTATACATCCTCTTTCAAGTTAGCAGAGTGCTGTGTTTTTAGTAAACAGTCGCAGCTACCTGGTATTTGCAACCAATTTATGCTCCAGATGTAAAACCCTTCACATTATATTGGCACACCTTCTCCCGAAGTTACGGTGTCATTTTGCCTAGTTCCTTCACCCAAGTTCTCTCATAGCCTTAGTATTCTCTACCTATCCACCTGTGTCGGTTTAGAGTACGGTTTCAGTTATATTTAAAATAGCCACTTTTCCTGGAAGCATAGCATAGGTTAGTTTTCGTCTTAAATTAATAAAACTACTTCCTCATCACATCTCGGGATATAAATATATGGATTTGCCTCTATATTCTCCCTACCTGCTTAAACTAGGATCACCAATCACCTAGATAACTTAGCTTTCTCCGTCCTGACATCTTTATATAACCGAAGTACAGGAATATTAACCTGTTTCCCATCGAATTCACCTTTCGGATACTCCTTAGGAACCGACTAACCCTACGTTGAAAAACATTGCATAGGAAACCTTAGATATTCGGCCAATAAGAATCTCACTTATTTCACGTTACTCATGTCAGCATTCGCACTTCTGATATCTCCAACAAACTTCTCAGTTCATCTTCAACGACTTACAGAACGCTCCCTTACCATCAACAAAATATTTAGTTGATCCGTAGCTTCGGTATATAGCTTAGCCCCGTTATATCTTCCGCGCGGACCGACTCGACTAGTGAGCTATTACGCTTTCTTCAAAAGATGGCTGCTTCTAAGCCAACTTCCTAGCTGTCTAGGCCTTTCCACTTCGTTTACCACTTAGCTATAATTTGGGGACCTTAGCTGACGGTCTGGGCTCTTACCCTCTCCACGACGGACCTTAGCACCCGCCGTGTGTCTCCAGTAGTTCAACTGTATAGTATTCTTAGTTTGCATAAAATCAGTAAGTCACAGGTGACCCCCTCATCTATACAGTGCTTTACCCCTATACGTCATCTACCAGGCACTACCTAAATAGTTTTCAGGGAGAACCAGCTATCTCCAGGCTTGATTAGCCTTTCACTCCTATCCACAGGTCATCACATAATTTTGCAACATTACCGTGTTCGGTCCTCCAGTTAGTGTTACCTAACCTTCAACCTGCCCATAGATAGATCGCGCTGGTTTCGGGTCTGATGCTACAAACTAATCGCTCTTTAAAAACTCGGTTTCCCTTCGGCTTCCTTAATTAGTTAACCTTGCTAGTAACATCAACTCGCTGACCCATTATACAAAAGGTACGCGGTCACACATCTAAAATGTGCTCCCACTGCTTGTATGCAAATGATTTCAGGTTCTATTTCACTCCCCTTTCGGGGTTCTTTTCGCCTTTCCCTCACGGTACTGGTTCACTATCGGTCAATCAGGAGTATTTAGCCTTAGGGGATGGTCCCCCTATCTTCATACAGAATTTCACGTGTTCCGTACTACTTTCCATTATACCTAGTTCCTTATAAAAAGTTCTTCTTACAGGGCTATCACCTTCTGCGGCTATACTTTCCAGCATATTCAAATATTTTTTATAATAAATTATAATAGGCTAATCCCATTTCGCTCGCCACTACTTTGGGAATCTCTTTTGATTTCTTTTCCTCTGGGTACTTAGATGTTTCAGTTCCCCAGGTTTGCTTCCAATAAATTAGGATAATAACTTAGCCTTAACCAAGTTATTGGGTTTCCCCATTCAGATATGTTAGGATCAATGTTTATTTGCCAACTCCCCTAACCTTTTCGCAGGCTACCACGTCTTTCATCGCCTCTGACTGCCAAGGCATCCATCATTTGCACTTAATTTCTTAATTTTTGATTCTTATCTTATTTATATATTTATCTCTCTCTAATTAGAAAGGATAAAAAATACATAAAACTATAAAATTTTTTAGACTCTTTGAAAATTAGAATAGTTAAATTTTACTTTAACTTACCCTTAATTTTTAAAATTTCTTTAACTTAAATTGTGTAATATCTTTCAGCATTTAAATATTCTTAAATACCACTTTTCTAAAATATATTTAACATTGTTATTAAATTTGGTGGAGCTTAGCGGGATCGAACCGCTGACCTCCTGCGTGCAAAGCAGGCGCTCTCCCAGCTGAGCTAAAGCCCCTAATGTTTTCTGGTGGGTCTGAGTAGACTCGAACTACCGACCTCACCCTTATCAGGGGTGCGCTCTAACCAACTGAGCTACAGACCCGCTCCAGACTAAATAACATGCAAAAAAAATTAATTTGTAATTATCATCAAAACTCAAAACCTGAATTAAAATAAATCATAAAAGCTTTATCTTAAATTTTTTTAGTTCTCTTAAGGAGGTGATCCAGCCGCAGGTTCCCCTACGGCTACCTTGTTACGACTTCACCCTAGGCATGAAGCACACCGTGGTAACCGACTTCCTAATAGGTTAGTCTAGCTACTTCTGGTGCAACCCACTCC
>JBGCGE010000067.1:0-18399 GCA_045110495.1 Gammaproteobacteria bacterium | reverse complement strand
GTTTGTTCGATTATCTCAAGCGCTAATTCGCCGCTTCCGGCATGAAGAAAGTCAAATACTTCATTCGATAAAGAATGCTCTATCAGCTTACGAGTATCTGGATCATCATCTATGATTAATAATGTTAATTTTTTAGTCATCAGGTGTGTAGCTTTCTTCGGTTTACACAATTACCAGGGCAATGAAATATATTGCTTGAAAGAATATCATGATGCATGATTAACATCATCATTTATATAATATTTTGGTAGGAAATAAATGGGCATAGAAGTCGTTCAAATACCCTGTTTACAAGATAATTACGGTTATCTCTTACATGATCACGATTCTGGGTTGACCGCAACTGTCGATACGCCAGAAGTTGACGCAATCATGTCTACATTAGAACAAAATCACTGGAAACTGACGCATGTGTTAAACACACACCACCACTGGGATCATATTGGTGGAAATTTGCAACTCAAAGAAATGACCGGATGTACGATTGTTGGGGCGAAAATTGATCAAGACAGGATTCCCGGTATAGATATCTGTGTAAGTGATGGGCAATTATTTTTATTTGGTCATCATGAGATAGTGATCACAGAAACGCCCGGGCATACATCCGGCCACATTACTTACTATCTCTCCGATCAAAATTTAGCCTTTGTTGGAGACACTTTATTTTCAATGGGCTGTGGTCGTTTGTTTGAAGGAACTGCCGAACAAATGTGGCAGTCATTACAAAAGTTATTACAGTTACCAGAGCAGACTTTAATCTATTGTGCGCATGAATATACCGAAGATAACGGAAACTTCGCTTTATCGATTGATTCGGAAAATGAGCAATTATTAGATCGAATGTCAGAAGTTCGCGCTTTGCGTAAGGCCGGAAGACCAACCATACCGACTTCACTCGCTATTGAAAAACAAACCAATCCATTTTTACGTCCAGACGATATGGAAATTCGTACTTGTTTAGGAATGCTTTCTGAATCGGACGAGTTAGTCTTCGCCCAGATCAGAAAGTTAAAAGATAATTTTTGATTAGTTGCCTGAGTTTTAAAACGCTTATTAAAGTGCAAATTACACTTTAATTATCAGCCTGATTTTCTAGAGATAAGAACGGATCATTTTCCATTTGATCACGGAGATCTTTTAGTTTTTGTTTAAATTCATTCGTTACTTCCCAAGTGTCTAGATCATTACGAATAACTCTTGGAGTTAGTAAAACAACCAGTTCTGTACGGCGTAAGCCATTATCAGTTTGACCAAACAAAGGCCCAATAATTGGCGCTTTATGTAAGCCCGGTATGCCACTTTTAGAGTTAGCTCGGTTGTCTCTTATTAATCCACCCAGCACAATCGTATTACCTGTATTAACAGAAATAGTACTTTCAATGCTTCGCTGTTGGAAAGTCGGTGCATCTATCCCAGAAGTGTTTGTTGCTGTTACATCCGTCACTTCCTGTTTTATGTCCATAATAATTAGACCACTGGCATTTACTCGAGGTGTTACCGTCATCAACACGCCAGTGTCCCGATATTCTATCTGGTTCACTGTTGGAGAGTTATCACCAATATTACTCGTTGATTGGCTTGTGAGAATGGGCACTTGATCACCAATATTAATTGTTGCTGTATGATTGTCTAACACCATGAGAGAGGGTGAGGACAAAACATTCGCTTTAGACTCACTAGCTAATGTATTAAAAACGGCACGCAAAGTACCGCCCGCAGAGACAATTCCATAAGAAAAACCAGGGACCAATGCATTAAGTCCCGCTGTATTATCGAGGTCGAGAGTTCCTTGACCTTCTCCAAACCCAGTTCCATTTTTAAAGAACCATTCAAATCCGTAACTAAGATCGTCAGTTAAAGAAACTTCAATAATGCTTGCTTCTATTAACACTTGAAGCGGCGTGATGTCTAACTTGTGTAAAGCGCTTTCGACCATTTGATAATCTGTCGGAGATGCCAGGATAACTAATGAATTATTACTTTCGTCAGCAATGATCTTGACGGCATCAGCACCGGGCAGCGCAAGACCGTCACCGACAACTAAAGGAGATCTTGATGAATCCGCTGATTGCTGATCATTCGCATCAATTTGTTGCCCATCATTTGCATCGCTTTGTAACACTACAGGCTCAAGTCCTGGTGCAAGTTCAGCATCTGGAAACTGGGAGGAGTTACTTTTTTGATCAGAAAAAATATTGTTCAACACTTCCGCAAGTTCCGCGGCACGCGTGTTTTGTACTTGATACACGTATAATCGTTGACCACCAACACCATCTGATCGATCTAATCGTTGTATCCATGACGTCATCACTCTTAAATAATGTGGTTGTTGTGTAACGACGATAATAGAATTTAAACGTTCGAGACCAATAAATCGGACTATATCTGCTAATGGACTACCCGAAGCTTTTCCAAACAGATTATCTAATTCGCTAACAATGTCTTTTGAATTGGCGTAATTGATTGGTACCATCGCAAGCGACATGCCTTTTAACCAGTCAACATCGAAAATATGAATAGTTTCAACCAAGCGTTTTAGATCAGATTGTGCGCCAGAAAGAATCATCAGATTTCGTTGCGGATAAAGTTGCACGATGGTGTCTTTTAAAAATGGTTGAAGAACTTTATTTATCTCATCTACACCAACATAACGTAAAGGAACGATTTGGGTGTGAAAACCACCTGAACTTGAAGAAATGCTACTACCTATACCTGGCGGTAATGATGACAAAACAGCACTGGAAGCAGGCACAATTTTGATCAGCCCATCGGATTCAAGCATGGTTGCACCAGACGTTTCGAGTAAGTTTTCCAAAATTGGCAATAGATCTTCTCTTGTAAGAGGGTTACTGGTCTGGATGTTGACCGTTCCCGAAACTGCTGGATCAATTAAGTAATTTCTTTTTAATAAATCACCGAGTACGACTTTTACAACCTCATGAATATCGGTGTCCTGAAAGTTGAGTGTGACATCACCTTTAGATTTTTGTGAACCAAAACCTGATTCATCTGCATAGTGTGAATGGCCTACAAAAACACCACTGCCGGGATAGAACTCTGGCGCTTTATCAACCTTTTGGACCACACTTGAGGATTCTTCCGTCTTTACTTCATCAACAATCGTTCTGGCTTCAGGTTGATCAGTAGATTCAAGCAAAACATCTATTTCGGGAGCAACAGGTTCATGGTTAACAAGACTTTCGCAAGAAGACAGTATCGACAAACTGCTGATTAAAAACGAGACAAATAGTAGGCGATAAAAAGGTGTTTGTTTTTTAGATGACTGATTCATGATTGGCTGTTGAACCTGTAGAGTTAGTGACTATTGTTGATCCGGTTTCCATTGTTCAGGATCGATGTTTTCAAGTAAGACCACTTTCCCTGTTAGCCAATTTATATCAATGAAAAGATGTAGATTATTCATAGATAGTTTGATTCTTCCACCCGTCGAAGAACCATCTGGAAAAAACCGGATTGCGCCGATTTGATCAGAAAATTGTTCTGACTGAGCAGTATACAGACTGATTTTTAAATTTTCTGGTAGTTTTTTGATCTTTTTTTGATCATATGTGAACGTTTTTTTCTCCAGATCAAGTTTGAACAGCTGTTCATTCTGGCTACTAATGGCATGATTTCGTGACTGACGTAAAGCAGAAACCATATCTCTGGCAGAAGCTTTAGCGTGTGTGCTGGCCATTACGCCTGATAAACGAGGCGGAATCAAAACCACCATGAAACCGATAATAATCAGAACCACCAATATCTCAAGTAATGAGAAGCCTTTTTGATTAGAACGAATTGTTCTGCAGGAAAAACAAAGCATGGTTGTCACTAAGAAGGATTATTCCCAGCTATTTATATCCGCGTTGTCCTTATCTCCACCTTCCGCATTATCCGCACCTAAAGAGTAAAGATCATAAGAACCATTATCACCTGGCGATTTATAGTGATAAGCATTTTCCCAGGGATCAACAGGAATCTTGTTTTTCTTGAGATAAGGGCCGTTCCAGTTCGAAGCATCACCCGGATTGGAAACAAGTGCTTTTAAGCCTTCACTGGAGCTTGGGTAGCGTCCTGTGTCGAGACTGTAGCTATCAAGTGCCCCACTTAAGCTTTCTATTTGTAAACGAGCTGTTTTTGATCTTGCACCACCAAGTTTATCCATTACATTGGGTCCAACGACAGCGGCTAGAAGGCCAAGAATAACAAGAACAACTAATAATTCGATCAGTGAAAATCCGCTTAAACGTTTCTTTTGATGTGACATGTTAATGATCCTGCAATAACTGAAATTATGAAGACAAAACTATAGCATGATAGTTTAACTATTGATGGCATATGAATGTGACAAATGTAGTCAATTTCGATCTGGAAAGATTAATCCAGAAAGGAAGTTTTGATCCAGATATAATTTACAAATGACGGGTGATAAGAAAGAATTTGATGGAAGAGAATATTGTAAAAACTTAACCGGTAAACCCGGCGTTTATCGTATGTTGGATGCCACGCAAACGGTTATTTATGTAGGCAAAGCAAAAAATCTAAAAAACAGAGTTACCAGTTATTTTCAGAGTTCAAAGCAACATGCACCCAAAACGCGATCAATGGTGGCAAATATTGCGGGTGTAGAGATCACGGTAACGCATACCGAGAAAGAAGCATTAATCCTCGAAAATAATCTGATCAAAGAACTAAAACCACGCTACAACGTATTGTTAAGAGATGACAAAGCCTATCCGTATATTTATCTTTCCAGTGATCAAAAATTTCCTCGATTGAGTTTTCATCGAGGTGCCAGGAAGGGGAAAGGGAAGTACTTCGGCCCTTATCCTGGTGCAGGTTCTGTTCGTAAGACATTAACTTTGCTACAGAAACTTTTCCAGATAAGGCAATGTGAAGATAGTGCTTTTAATAATCGCTCTCGTCCTTGTTTACAGTATCAAATTGATCGATGTACCGCGCCATGCGTCAATTTCATCGAAAGTGAAGATTATAAACAGGATGTGCACCATGCAGAATTATTTCTACAAGGAAGAAATCAAGAAGTAAGTGATTTACTGGCTGACAGAATGGAGCAAGCTTCGAGTAAACTTGAATTTGAAACAGCTGCACGTTATCGAGATCAAATAAATGCACTAAATGTTGTGCAACAAAAACAATATATTAGCTCGGGTAGTAATAATGTCGATATCATTGCTTGTGAAATTCAAAAAGGGATGAGCTGTGTCACCTTGTTCTTGGTACGTGGAGGCCACAATTTAGGAAACAAAGTGTTTTTTCCAGCACATTCAAAAGAGTCCGAAGAAGGTGAGATCCTGACGGCTTTTATTTCACAATATTATCTTACTGATCGTACAGATCGTGAAATTCCACCTACAATATTATTGAGTCATAAGGTTGAAGATAGCGAATTGATTGCTGAGGTAATGGAAGGTCAATGCAGCCACAAAGTGAAGATCAAAAATGAATTACGTGGAGATCGGGCACGTTGGGTGAAAATGGCAAAAGAGAATGCGAGCCTTGCTTTAGCGCAAAAATTTTCAACAACCAGTAGTCAAAGGAAACGCAATGATGCTTTAACCGAAGCCTTAGGAATGGATGAAGTGATCGAGCGAATTGAATGTTTCGATATAAGTCACACCATGGGAGAATCAACCGTCGCTTCCTGTGTTGTGTTTGGAAAAGAAGGCGCTTTGAAAGCCCAATATCGACGTTTTAATATTAAAAATATTATTCCTGGTGACGATTACGCGGCCATGCATCAAGCATTGGAACGACGATATTCGCGGATCAAAAAAGAAGACGGCAAAATGCCCGAATTATTATTGATCGATGGAGGGAAAGGACAGGTTACCCAGGCGGTAGATGTGTTAGAAAATTTACAAATCACCGAAATTACGATTGTCGGTGTTGCTAAAGGACCAGCACGGAAACCTGGCGAAGAAACACTTGTACTTTCAGATGGTAGCGATAACATGTCACTGGCTGCAGATGCTCCAGCATTGCATTTAATTCAACAAATTAGAGATGAAGCGCATCGATTTGCGATAACCGGACATCGTAAACAACGAGATAAAAAAAGAGGAGTTTCACCACTTGAGAAGATTGAAGGTGTTGGCAACAAGCGACGACAAAGTTTGATCCGGCATTTCGGTGGGTTGCAGGGTATAACGAATGCCGGCGTTGATGATTTACAACAAGTCCCAGGAATCAGTAAACAATTAGCCGAGAAAATCTATCAAGTGTTTCACGAATGAATATACCTAATATACTGACATTACTAAGAATAGTTTTAATCCCAGTGTTTGTGGTGGTCTTTTACCTTCCAAAAGAATGGGCCTACGAAGTTTCTGCCATAATCTTTGCTGTCGCGGCATTTACCGACCTGCTTGATGGATATCTGGCAAGGAAATTAAACCAGGAGTCATCACTTGGTGCTTTTCTTGATCCAGTCGCAGATAAACTAATGGTGTCGACAGTTTTGATCGTTCTGTTACAACAACATCCTACTATCTGGTTAGCGATTCCTACAGCAATCATCATTGGGCGTGAGATAACAATTTCAGCTTTGAGAGAATGGATGGCAGAAGTGGGAGCCCGCAGTCAGGTTGCCGTTTCTACACTAGGAAAAGTGAAAACAACCGCACAAATGATTGCTATTTTTTGTCTGGTTTATCGAGATCCAGTCGGAGGCTTACCGACCTTTACGATAGGTTATGTTCTACTTTATATTGCTGCCGTTTTGACTGTTTGGTCCATGTGTTTATATTTAATAGCGGCATGGCCAAGCCTTTCGAATGAAGAGCCTTAACAATGAAGCGAAAATTGACAGAGCAACCTCACAAACGCCAGGTTCTTGTCTTGACAGAACTGTAACAACAGTTAAAATGGCGCGTCTTAATTAAGCGGGAATAGCTCAGTGGTAGAGCACAACCTTGCCAAGGTTGGGGTCGCGAGTTCGAATCTCGTTTCCCGCTCCAAATATTCTTAAAACCCCCGGACAACCGGGGGTTTTAGTTTATAAAGTAAGATAAGATCAAGATTGGTATTAAACACCCAAAGGCTGAATGGCAGAGTGGTGATGTAGCGGCCTGCAAAGCCGTGTACCCCGGTTCGATTCCGGGTTCAGCCTCCATTCGCTATTATTAGAGAGTTTTTTAAGGTTGTATAAATGTGGTGCCGATTGAAATAGAATATACCGATCAATTTGATCAGAGCCCACCTGATGCCTTGGTGGAGTTGTGGTAGACCGTAATCACTACCGATATAAGCTTATTAAGTTAGAAAAGTTAAGGACCATCCATTTTATAGCCCGGGTGGCGCTGTGGTAAATAATAGTTTATGGACTATTTTTCACAGCAATAAATAAGAGGCTAGCTTCCCGATGCCCGGGTAGCGTTGTGGTAAATAATAGTTTATGGACTGTTACTCACAACAATAAAAAGGGCTAGCTTCCCGATGCCCGGGTGGCGTTGTGGTAAATAGTAGTTTATGGACTGTTACTCACATCAATAAAAAGGGCTAGCTTCTCGACGCCCGGGTGGCGAAATTGGTAGACGCAAGGGACTTAAAATCCCTCGGTGGCAACACCGTGCCGGTTCGACTCCGGCCCCGGGCACCATTATTATGAAGTTAAAAACCTATTTACTCCCAACTTTCCAGTTAAGGTCAGATAAGGTATTAACTGAAGCTCCACCAGGCTGGATTAAGCTCGAGCCATTCAGAAGGTACATGTGATTTTGGCCTGTCACATTATTTCGCCAAAAAATATCTTGTTTTCCATCGCCGTTGTAATCAGAAATGGCTTGAATATCCCAAACTAATCCAGTGAAATCTACGTGTTGGCCCGGTGCATCAACTGTACCGTTTGAGACAGTTATGCCATTCATTAAGTACATCCAGACCCGACCATTAGTGTTATGTCGCCAGAGAATATCGCCCATTCCATCCGCATCAAAATCTCCAACACCTTGTATATCCCAATTTGCGCTAGTGAAGGCGATATGTTCACCTGCTCCAGATCCATTCTCAATGACATTACTATTCATTAAATATAGCCAGACACGCCGATTAGAGCTATTGCGCCATAGCACATCATCTCGTCCATCATTATTGAAATCAGCAATTCCAGAAACTTTCCAGTTTGGATCGGCAAGCGTATTAACAAACAAGGTTGAGCTGAGACTGCTACCATTAAAAAAACTGATCTGGTTTTCACCATCGTCGTGATGCCAGAAAATATCGTCGTTTCCGTCACCATTGAAATCACCCAGACCAGCAATTTTCCATTTACTGTCGGAAAAAGCGGCGAGATTGAGGTTGATTCCAGAGGAAACGGAGGTGCCATCCATAATTGAAATGTAATTAGACCCTGTTGTGGAATTTCTCCAGAGAAGATCTGACTTTCCATCGTTATTAAAATCACTGTTACCGACGACTTCCCAGGCCGAGTCGTTCTGGAATATATTCACGGATGTATCTGTCGTGGCTGAGCTGCCATTCATTAAATATATTTTGTTGCTATTTGTAGCAGTGTTACGCCAGAAAATATCTGATTTCCCATCGTTATTAAAATCATTTTTATCTGCAAGATTACCCCCAATGATTGTAACAAGCTCAGGGTAGAGTGTTCTAATACCTTGCAAGTCATCATTTTGGATTGATCTAATGTTGTCGTTGTAAAATGACTCCATTATAGAAGGAGCAGTATCTTCGTGATCCAAACCAAGTCCGTGGCCAATTTCATGTACTGCAACTCGGTAGAAATCTGTCGTTCCATTTGACGATGCCCCATCGAAAACATCCCACTGCACACTCGCATTATTAAAAACAATATCTGACTCTACAATTGATCCATTTACTGAAAGTAATCCGGTGATTGCCAAGGTGCTGTCACCCCAGCTGGCACCGCAATAAGTGTTAGAAAATCCTACACCATTTCTATTGTCGTCAGAACAGGGGTTTTGATAAGTATTGATTGTTTGTAAATTGAAACCAGCAGCATTATTCCAACTCGCCAATGCAGATTGGAAAGATGAAGAAAACTCACCTATATCGACATAGAATGTAATATTAGTTGAGGCCCATTTAACAGGTGGATCCTCTTTAAATATGAATGAATAAGCAAAAAGCGATGATCCATATGAAAGTATCAGCAGGGCAATAATTGGAATGCATTTTTTAATATTCATCACTACCAACCAATTTCTTTAAGTTTTTGCTTAAATTCATCTGGCGTCATGCCATTTTGTGTGGCGCTACTGGTAGATGTCGAATCGGAGAGTGCAGTATCGGCTTCAATAGTTCTTAATCCAGCTGCGGTGCCATCACTTATCAAGTCTTCATTTGGAATATTAGATTCCACATTCTCTACTTGCTCGCCTTCTGCAGTATTGACACGTTCCACCCCGTTTTGATCGGTTTCAATTACATAATGTCCTTGCGTCCAACCAAGCAGCGGATTGATCAAATATTCATTTAGCGATTCAACAAAATAGATCCCTTTCTCACCGGGAGCCGGATACTTCATATCGGGTATACGCACACTTTTGCCATTATACTCACCCCCGACAAAGCGTAGCTCTATGGTGCTACCTTGATCTGCACCTTTAACAACGTCATTTATTTGAAAGGTAATGTCTGTAACAATCCAATGGTCGTTAGCATCCATGCCGGTTTTACTCGCGATTACTTCACCTTCAAAAACGAACTCAGCTTTGCTTAGTAGATCGTTAACATTGAATGAACGAACAGTTGTTGCGTTAGAAGTGCTAATGATTAGCAGTGAGCAAAGTATGAGTAGTTGCTTTGAAATGCTTGTTAGAGTTGCAATGTTGATCATATTAATAATCCCAATATCCCTTTAATCTTGAATCCATGTTTATGATTCCATGGATATAATAATACGTTTTTAAACGTGGCAACAACTGTTTTTTTGGACAAGTAGCATGCCGAAAATTAGTTTTTAATGCCTGTTCTGCTTTATATATTGAATGTTTAACATTCCACTCCATTTGCTAAAGTGAGACTTTGAAATTTAACAAAAGTTTTGCTCTGTTTTGATAAACTCATCACAAATGAGATTAACTGGGTTTCGTGGGGTATGAATCTGACTAATGTATTCCATAGCTTGAAAGGAAATAATTTATAATGAAAAAAAAGATAAGCATTTTAGGAAGTGGTTGGCTGGGTTTTCCACTTGCGGAACATTTCTTGTCTCAAGAACATATAGTGAGAGCTTCTACAAGAAACTCTGCTCGTTTTGCAGATCTTGAATCGATCAATATAGACCCTTATCTTATTGATCTGGCAGATTTTGAAAATGCGAAGAAAGAAAACAAAATCCAGGAATTTTTAGATGTTGATATTTTAATCATAAATATCACCTCGAAAAGTATCGATCATTTCCAGGGTTTATTGAAAAAAATTGATCATTCAACCGTTAAGAATATTTTATTTGTAAGCTCTACTTCTGTTTATAAAAACACTAACTGCACTATATATGAAGATGATAATTGCGAATCGGATCAAAGTCCTTTATTTCAGATTGAAAAGTTAATAAAAAACAATCAAAATTTCAGAACTACAATAATCAGATTTGGGGGCTTGATTGGTTATAATCGAAAACCGGGTAATTTTTTCCGCAAAGGAAATCCTGTTAATTTTCCTGAAGCACCAATTAATTTAATACATAGAGATGATTGTATAAACATTATCAGTCAAATCGTTGAACAAAATGTTTGGGGTGAGATTTTTAATTGTTGTGCTGATACGCATCCAACGAAAAGAGCCTTTTATACCAAAGCGACACAAGCTGTGGGCAAAGACGTTCCGAAATTTGCAGATTCAGAGATTAACGAATTTAAAATTATTGATAATACAAAAGTGAAACGTGTTTTAAACTATGAATTTGTTTATCCTGACTTAATGGAAATCGATCTTTCTTAATTGACTTTTCAGAAGTACGGAACGTACTGCGTTAATAATAGCGGGTTCTTCATCAGTACCACGTAACTCATCTGTAAGTTCTATTTGTATGCCTTTACCCGTCAGTCCTCTATTACAAATATTTTCTGGATGTTGTCCAGGAAAGCGGTGATTATCAACTTTTAGCTTAATATTTTGCTTTTGTAATGAATCAGCGATTTTACCTTTAAGTTGCAAATCTTGACCACCAAGAAAAACACAACCATACTCATCTTCACTTTTTGCATTGCAACCATGAATTGCGACGATAGTTTTTTTATTTTTAATTAGTGAGAGACATTCAGGTTCATCGAATAGATGACTGGTTAAATGAAGGGTTTCATAATTTAATTCAGAACGAATTCCTTCAAATAGATAAAGATTAAAATCATCGCCTGCAATTGCGCGAGCGATATCAGATGTTCTTCGTTCAATTTTTCCGCCGTGTGGAGCAATAATGACAATATCTGAAATAGATCGTTCTATTATCTCAATGTCAAAATCGACGCCACGTTTGTATTTGCAGGCGAGTTCGGAAAATCCAGAGGGCGAGTTTGTCATTATAAAAAATGATCAGAAATTAATTTGTTTTAATAACATTAAAACACCGGCAACAAACATCATAAGCATTGTATAGAAACGAAAACGTTCTGGATCAATTTCATTCAAATGATGTCGTGCTAAATAAACGCCAATGATTCCACCAATCCCTAATAAAATTCCATAGAGTGCAATTTCAAAAGTTAGCACGCCAAAGATTGTATAAGTCGTCAGTTTTGTTAATTGCATTGCCAGAGAGTTGATCGATTTTGTGCCGACGAGATTTTCTTTTTCAAGCCCGTAATTAAGCATAAAAGGATTTAAAACGGGACCTGTCGCTCCTACTAATCCTGAGAGAAAAGAGATCAACAACCCTAATGGAAAAAACAATATTTTCTTCATTTTGAAGGCTAGCTTTGATTTCCCAAATTGATACTGAAAAACATAACTGATCAAAAATAATGCAATGACAATTTGCATCCATTTTGGATTAAGAAAACTAAATGACCATGCGCCGATGAAGGCGCCGATCAAACTTCCGGGCAAAAGAAATTTGATCACATTCCAGTCGACATGTTCACGAAAAAACCATGTGCGAGCTGGGTTACTACAAAGGGCAGCGAGTGAAATAATCGGCGCAACATATTGAGCGCCTAATAGAATTCCTATTACTGGAATCAGGATGGTTGCTGCACCGCCAGCAGCGATAGTACTTATAAACCAGGCACATACCCCACAGATAATAAGTACTAGATAGATCATTGTTATTATTTAGAACGTTAGTAATGACCAAACAGGCATTATAGAACTGGGTAGGGCAGGGAAATTCCCCGGTTGATTGCTGTACTGATTGTGACCATGAAAATCCGATCCTACAGAACCCATTAGATCAAATTTCAAGGCAAGAGAAGTACTGGTTTCAATTTCTGTCGAGGTGTAATAACCACAAACAACTTCCATTGCTTGTCCACCATTTTCTTTAAAGCTTGTTAATAGACGTCTCATCCACGAGGCCGTTAATCGATAGCGTAAAGGATGAGCAAGTATTGCAATTCCTCCTGCCTGTTTTATAAGATCTAAAACCACTTCCATTGATGGCCACTCGGTTGAAACATAGGCCTTCTTATTATTTCCAAGGTAACGTTTAAAAGCATCTTGCGGATCTTTTGCTTTACCTGTTTCAACTAAATACTGTGCAAAGTGTGGTCGTGTTATCAGACCACCATTAGAGAATTTTTTTGCACCTTCTAAAGAGCCTGTTATTCCAGCACCTTCGAGTTTTTTTGCGATCCGTTCCGCTCGCTCTAAGCGTTGTTTTTTTGTGTTTTCTAATGCCTCTATTAATTGTCTATTTTCCGGATCAATATTTAAAGCAATGATGTGTAATACTTTCTTATTCCAGCTTGCAGACATCTCTACGCCATTGATCAACTTTATGCCTTTTTGTTTTGCTGCATACCGTGCTTCTTCAAGACCATCCGTAGTATCGTGATCAGTTAGTGACATGACGTTCACTTTGTTTTCATAAACTAGCTCAACGAGTTCTGTCGGGGAAAGGACGCCGTCCGAGGCGGTGGAGTGCATATGCAGATCAATAATCAATTTTTCTTCCGTCATTTAATTCTCAAATAATTAAGTATTATAGGCTTTGAGTTATTTCTAGCTGTTCATTCAATTCTAACCAATCAGCTTCAAGCTCTTCTAAAGCTTGATTTACTTTACCTTGTTCAATCAACAATTGATTTAATTTTTCTTTATTAGTGTCACTATAAATATCGGGATCAGATAGAGCCTGGTGAACCTGCTGTTTTTGCGCTTGTATTTTTTCCATTTCCCGTTCAGCACTTTTTATTTTATTTTTTAACGGTTGCAACTTTTTACGCTGTTCGGCTTCAAGACGTTTCTGATCTTTTTTTGCGATCGATTTGTTATTCGATTTTTGATCATTACTTTCATTCTGATCAGAGAGTTTAAGCACAGATTTGTAGTTATCCAAATCCCCATCGAACTCGATCATTTTTCCAGAATTGATCAATAATAATTTATCTGTCGCTGTTCTTAACAAATGTCGATCATGAGAGATTATCACCATCGCACCTTCATAGCTTTGCAAAGCCATAACAAGCGCATGTCGCATTTCAATATCAAGATGATTTGTCGGTTCATCGAGTAACAATAAAGAAGGCCGTTGATAAACAATAATAGATAAAACCAGGCGCGCTTTTTCACCACCAGAAAGTGGGCCGACGGGTTCTAAAGCCGAGTCTCCCTGAAAACCAAAACTACCAAGGTGAGCACGGAGATCTTTTTCTGTGGCGTATTTATCTAAACGTTGTAAATGAATAAGAGGAGAAACTGCATCATCTAGTTGCTCAAGTTGATGTTGTGCAAAATAACCAAGTTTTAGATCTTTTGCTTCACGCCGTACGCCGTGACGATTTTCCAGTTCGCCGGCGAGTAATTTTATGAGGGTAGATTTGCCTGCGCCATTTGGACCAAGCAGGCCAACTCGATCACCGGGTGTAAGATTCAAATCAATATCAGAAACAATGATCTTTTCACCATAACCAACACTAGCATTTTCTAATTTTAATAAACTGTCATAAATTTTTTCTGGTGGTTTGAAACTGAAATTAAATTGCGAATCCACATGTGCAGGGGCAATGGTTGCCATTCTTTCAAGTGCTTTGATTCTACTTTGTGCTTGTCTGGCTTTGGTTGCCTGGGCACGAAATCGGTCAACATAACTTTGAATATGAGCGATCTCCTTTTGTTGTTTTTGAAAAGCTTGTGTCTGTTGTGCAAGTTGTTCGGCTCGGAGTTTTTCAAAACCAGAATAATTACCAGTGTAAAGTTTAATCTGTTGATGTTCGATATGCGCAATATGATCGGTTATCCGATCAAGAAAATCTCGATCATGCGATATCATTAATAGCGTTCCCGGATAACTACGTAGCCAATCTTCCAGCCAGAAAACCGCATCCAGATCGAGATGATTGGTTGGTTCATCGAGCAATAAAAGATCGGAACGACACATTAGAGCTTGTGCCAGATTCAAGCGCATTCGCCATCCACCGGAAAACGATTCGACAGAATGATCATGTTGTTCAGTGGTAAATCCAAGTCCGTGGAGCAAACGTGCGGCACGGCTTCTTGCTGTGTATCCATCGATACCAGAGAACCGCTCATGCAGATCCGCTATAAGTGTACCGTCTGCTTTTTCTTCGGCGGTTGATAATTGTTGTTCGATCTGACGTAATTCATTGTCGCCATCAAGAGTATAATCAATCGCACTAGTCTTGAGCGCTGGTGTTTCCTGTGCGACGTGAGCAATTATCCATTGCGATGGGATACTGAACTCACCAGTATCATTTTGTAGATCATTAAGGATCAGGCTGAATAAGCTGGATTTTCCGGTGCCATTACTGCCGGTTATGCCGGTTTTCCAGCCAGGATGGATCATAAAGCTCACATCTTCGAAAAGAATGCGTTTGCCTCGGCGCAGGGTGAGTTGCTTAAAATTCAGCATGGTTGAGATAGCGGTAAAATAAAGCCGCAGAGTATATCTGTTTTATGAGATGAAAGTTTTAAACATTCGCTTTATGATGTTCATCATACTGTACCTTTGAGGGTTCTTAAAAATGTCTAAACTGATTTTGTGGCTTCTGGTTATTACTAATAGTATCGTCCTTGGTTATCTGTATTACTCTCATCATCTTGATTCCAGCCAAATTATTTCTGGTCAAACTCGTTCTGAACAACATGAAAAGGTGACTGAAATTCCGGATTTAGTCGGCTCCTGGAGTGGTGAGAATGTCACGCTGTCAGATCTAAAAGGTTACAAAATCTGGGGGAACAAAGTCATCCACATTACTGAACAAAAAGATCGCCGTTTTCGCGGAACTTTTACGTACCCAGATGGGACAAAGAATTTTTTCGGAGTGATCTATCCTGACAATATCTCATTCACCTGGGTTGCCAGCAATAGTCGCGGTTACAACCATGGTCGAATTCTTGATCGAAATAAATTTGCGGCGTGTTATGTCGAATCATGGGAAGAAGCGACGGTAGGTTGTGCAACGCTTGAGAGACAGGAAACTACTGAGCAATAACTTTGATCTTTTTGATCATACCTTCGTCTGAGAAGATAATATTTTCTAAGCCTTTACGTTCAATCTGTTCGTCAGTCTCGATATTTTTTGCTGCCATTACAAAATCGAAACTGACAATTCGATCCTCTGAATATTGATAATCATTCACTTCCCAATGAACATCGGGGAAACGCGTGAAAAAGCCATTCATCATTTCTTCTACCGCGTTTTTACCTATAAATTCACCGACACTGGTTGAACTGTAAAAAATATCCTCAGAGAGTAAGGGTAAGATTAAATTGATTTTGTGTGTATTAGATAACGCCACATAAGCTTTAGCTAACTCTATCTGTTCTTGTTTATTCATTTTGTAAGTCTATGAGAGTAGATGATTTCATGCGAGGTGTTTTTCGTCAATATAATGGGAAAGTGAAAGCATAGCTAATGATATTTCTGAAGTACCTTGAGGTATTATCTGAGCCTACGACATTACCTTAATATTGACTACAAATATTAAGGCTAACTATGCAGCCGCTTGTTCTCCTTTTTAGAAGACTGATCACAATAATATATCCAAAGCGCCAGATCCCTTGACGACTTTATAATGAATCTTGGTCAGCGACGATTGCCTTTTAATCAACGATTAACGTCGATTAAGGTTCGTCCCCGTATTTGCCCTTTGATGATTGCCGCCGCCGCTTCTGGTACTTCATCCAAACTGATTTCCCGTACTAACTGAGTAAGCGTTTCAGTCGGTATATCAGTCCGTAAACGTTTCCATGCCTCAATCCGTCTTTCTATAGGACAAGCAACGGAATCAATACCTAGCAATGAAACGCCTCTAAGAATAAATGGCATTACCGTGGAAGGCAGCTTATAACCCGCCGCAAGACCACAAGCGGCAACTGCGCCACCGTAATTGGTTTCGGCCAACACTCTGGCTAAAATTGCATCACCGACCGTATCGATCGCGCCAGCCCAGCGTTGGTTCTCTAATGGTCGACACTTCTCAGCCATTTCTTCGCGACTTAGAATTTCACTTGCTCCCAAACAGCGAAGGTATTCATGTTCCGTTTCACTACCGGTCACTGCTGCAACCTTGTATCCCAGTTTATTTAAGATGGAAACGGCTGTGCTGCCTACGCCACCTGTGGCACCTGTTACCACGACTACGCCTGCATCCGGCATTACACCAGCACCTTCCAGCGCCATCACCGACAACATTGCTGTTAACCCAGCGGTGCCAATACTCATAGCCCATGGTGCATCACCACCTTCAGGCATGGGCACAAGCCATTTAGATTTAAGCCGTGCTTTTTGCGAAAAACCTCCCCAATGATTTTCGCCCACACCCCAGCCAGTTAGCACAACACTATCGCCAACCTTGAAGTCATTCGAACCACTTTCCAGCACTTTTCCCGCGAAGTCGATACCTGGCACCATCGGAAAATCACGTATGATTTTTCCGGTTCCTGTTACCGCCAGGCCATCTTTATAATTTAGTGAAGAATACTCAACCTCTACTAAGACATCCCCTTTAGGCAGATCGTCTATATTTAGCTCTTCCACTTTACTCAAAGTCTTACCGTCTTCATCTCTTAATACTAGTGCTTTAAACATATTTATCTCCAACTCACTGTCTATATGGCCCGCCTTTATCTGAAGATACTTCATTACCTATATAAGACAAGTCGTGCTTTACTTCTGGAATATTTTCGAACTAAACTTTTCGTATTTACATGCACGACCTTACCTCTTCGAAACAAAGCTTTGTGGGTGGTATGGTATACACGAAGGAGGGATGTTGTGTAAATTAGCTATTTAAATCGTGATCTTGTATTTTTATTCAGTTCTGGGGTAACCAAGATCCGACAATGCTTTCGCAACCTCGTCAAGAATACCAATATCATCAATCGTCGCTGGCGGCTTAAATGTTTCACCATCTGCCATTTTTCTGATGGTGCCACGTAAGATTTTTCCTGAACGCGTTTTCGGCAATCTGGCTATGACTGTCGCCATTTTAAAAGCAGCAACGGGCCCTATATTTTTACGTACCATAGCAACAACGTCAGCGACCAGATCATTCGCTTCGCGGGTCACTCCAGTCTTAAGCACCAAAAGCCCTAGAGGCACCTGTCCTTTTAAACTATCGGCCACGCCTAGTACAGCACATTCTGCAATATCTGGATGTGAGGCAAGCACCTCTTCCAACAAGCCCGTCGATAGACGGTGACCAGCGACATTAATGACATCATCAGTCCGCGACATAACATGCACATAACCATCTTCATCGATTATGCCAGCATCAGAAGTGCTGTAATAACCAGGAAATTCTTCAAAATAAGCTGTCCGACATCGTTCCTCTGCTTGCCAAAGAGTCAGGAACGATCCTGGCGGCAAGGGCAGCTTTACTGCAAGCGCACCCAGTTCATTTTCAGAAACAGGAAATCCTTCAGAGTTAAGTACTTCCACATTCATACCGGGTGATGGCCTGCCTGTGGAACCGGGCTTAATAGGTAAAAATTCTATCCCCATACAGTTTGTGCAAATAGCCCAACCTGTTTCGGTTTGCCACCAGTGATCAATAACAGGAACGTTTAAATGCTCTTGTGCCCACTCAATGGTATTCGGATCTGTCCGCTCGCCTGCCAGAAACAAAGATTTCAAACCATTCAATTTATATTTATTTAATTCGAGAGCTTCTGGATCTTCCTTTTTGATAGCACGAATCGCAGTCGGAGCTGTAAATAAAGATGCGACCTTATGCTCCTCAATCACCCGCCAGAACGAACCTGTATCGGGG
>JBGCGE010000066.1:0-3489 GCA_045110495.1 Gammaproteobacteria bacterium | reverse complement strand
TGAGCCGCAGCCTCTGGAATTTTTTGATCCTGATAAAGCACCATCTCGTTTGACGCGCTGGCGGGAAAAATATCAGTTCCTAAAAGAGCAGGGTGTTGATCGCATGGTTTGTGCGGCGTTTAATCATGAAACCGCCGCTTTGTCCGCCGAGGATTTTGTTACCACTTTTTTGTTAAACAAGGTCGGTGTAAAACATCTTGTGATCGGTGATGACTTTCGTTTTGGTCAGGGGCGGCAGGGCGATTATGATCTGCTTTGTAAGCTGGGTGAAAAACACGATTATAACGTTGAGCGATCAAAAACATTTTTGATCGAAAATGAGCGAGTCAGTAGTAGTCGGATCAGAAAAGCGCTCGAATCTGATCAACTTGAGCTGGCAGCCAGATTATTAGGCCGTCCATACAGCATCAGTGGACGTGTTGCGCACGGAAATAAACAGGGACGCGAGTTAGGTTTTCCGACGGCGAATATTGAATTACGTCGTATGAAAACAGCATTGCACGGTATTTTTATCGCGCAGGTGAAGTTGGATGATCAAAAGTCTCGACCGTCAGTTGCGTATATTGGATCAAAACCGACGCTTGGTGGAGCACGTACTTTGCTTGAAGTACATCTGTTCGGTTATTCCGGCAATTTGTATGGTCAGTATATAAAGGTGGAGTTCCTGCAGAAGTTGCGAGATGATAAGCGGTTTGATTCGGTTGAGATACTTAAGGATCAAATTTCGGCCGATGCAAAAGCCGCCAGAGATTATTTTTCAGATTAAATGACAGTGAAATTGAATAGACAATGAGTTCAGAATACAAAGCAACGTTAAACCTTCCTAAAACTGATTTCCCCATGCGCGGCAATTTGCCGAATCGTGAACCGGCGATGTTAAAGCAGTGGGAAGCGGATAGGCTATATCAGAAGATCCGTAAAAATCGCAAAGGTAAGGAAAAATACATTCTTCATGATGGCCCGCCGTACGCCAACGGCGATATTCATATTGGTCATGCGGTCAATAAAGTGCTTAAAGATATTATCGTTAAATCACGTTCTATGAGTGACTTGGATGTGCCGTATATTCCCGGTTGGGATTGTCACGGATTACCGATCGAATTAATGGTCGAGAAAAAGATCGGTAAAGCTGGCCACAAGGTGGATGCAAAAACTTTCCGAAAAGCCTGTCGTGAATATGCGCAAAAGCAGGTTGATAAACAGCGATCAGATTTTAAGCGCCTGGGAATATTGGGCGATTGGGAAAATCCTTATCTGACGATGAATTATAAGTTCGAGGCAAATATCGTCCGGGGGCTTGGGAAGATAATCGATGCTGGTCATATGCAAAAAGGCGTCAAGCCGGTGCATTGGTGCACAGATTGTGGATCAGCATTAGCGGAGGCTGAAGTTGAATATGAAGACAAAACCTCGCCAGCGATTTATGTGGCATTTCAAGTAGAAGATTTAGCCGAATTGTCGAAGCATTTTGATCAGAAATTTGAAACGCCAGTTTCCGTGGTTATCTGGACAACAACGCCGTGGACTTTGCCCGCAAATCAGGCCGTGGCTTTGAATGCAGAACTGGAATATTCCGTGGTTGAATACGACGGAAAAAGAATTTTGATCGGAACTGCATTAGTCGAAGATATGATGAGTCGTCTCGGCATAGAAAATCACACTGTTGTCGCCCATTGCAAAGGATCAGATCTGGAAGGCTTAAAACTCAAGCATCCATTTTATGATCGCATCGTTTCGATCATTTTAGGAGATCATGTCACAACTGATGCCGGTACAGGGTGTGTACATACTGCTCCTGGGCATGGGCAGGACGATTTCATCGTCGGACAACGTTATGGTTTAGAAGTGGATAATCCGGTCGGTGACAATGGCGTGTTTTTGCCGAATACAGAATTATTTGCTGGCAAGCATGTGTTCGCCGCGAATGAAATGGTGCTTGATGTACTTAAAGAGAAAGACACATTGGTATATCACGAAAATTTGAGACATAGTTATCCGCATTGCTGGCGACATAAAACACCGATCATTTTCCGCGCAACACCGCAGTGGTTTGTGAGTATGGATGGCAATAATTTACGCGAGACTGCCTTAGCAGAAGTCGGCAAGGTCAGTTGGCTGCCAGACTGGGGTGAAGAACGTATCAATGGGATGATAGAAAATCGACCAGACTGGTGCATTTCGCGCCAACGAACCTGGGGTGTTCCGATCGCGGTTTTTATTCATCGCGAAACGCAGGAATTGCATCCAGAAACGTCAAGGTTGATCAAAGAAGTTGCGGATCGAATTGAGCAAGAAGGTATTGAAGCCTGGTTTGAATTAGAGGCTGCCGAGTTGTTGGGTGACGAAGCCGATCAATATGCAAAAGTAACAGATACATTGGATGTCTGGTTTGATTCTGGCGTGACACATGAATGTGTATTGCAACAGGATGAAAATTTAAGCTTCCCAGCAGACTTATATTTGGAAGGATCAGATCAGCATCGAGGTTGGTTCCAGTCTTCATTACTGACTTCGGTTGCGATCAATAATGTCGCGCCATACAAAACAGTTTTGACCCATGGCTTTACCGTCGATGCGAAAGGCATGAAAATGTCTAAATCGAAAGGTAATGTAGTTGAACCGCAGAAGGTGATTAATCGTCTGGGTGCGGATATTCTTCGGCTTTGGATTGCGTCTTCAGACTACAGTGCAGAGATGAGTGTGTCCGATGAAATTCTTGATCGTACGGCTGATGCTTATCGTCGGATCAGAAATACCGCACGATTTTTATTATCAAATCTGGAAGGGTTTGATCCCGAAAAAAATAGCGTACCGATGGATGAATTGATCAAATTGGATCGATGGGCAATTCAACATACTGCACAGCTTCAACAAGAAATTCGTGAAGCTTACGAAAGCTTTCAGTTTCATTTAATCTATCAAAAACTCCATCATTTTTGTGCAGTGGAAATGGGTGGTTTTTATCTCGACATCATTAAAGATCGCCAATACACCACGCAAAGCGACAGTCATGCACGACGTTCCGCACAGACTGCGCTGTATCACATTATTGAAGCAATGACGCGTTGGATTGCGCCGATTTTGAGTTTTACCGCTGAAGAATTGTGGCAACATATTCCAGGCCAACATGATGATTCTATCTTTTTGAATACCTGGTATGAGCCGTTGAATAATCTGGCCGATGTTTCGGAATTTGATTTGGTTTATTGGCAAAAAGTGATCGAGGTGCGTGAAGCAATCAGTAAAAAACTGGAAGGTTTACGAACTGAAGGAAGCATTGGTTCCTCATTAGATGCTGATGTAACTCTTTATTGTGAGGACGAACTTTATTCTGATCTTGAAAAGTTAGAAGATGAATTGCGCTTTGTGTTGATCACTTCTTATGCTCAAATTCATCCACTATCAGAAGCACCAGAAAATGCGGATGCTACGGATTTGGAATCATTAAAACTAGTTGCGAAAGCTTCGGAGCATGAAAAATGTGTGCGT
>JBGCGE010000065.1:0-3664 GCA_045110495.1 Gammaproteobacteria bacterium | reverse complement strand
CAAATATTTATGGGTGATACAGGGAGTCAGTTCTTAGGCTATTCTTTAGGTTTTCTTGCTGTATTGGTGACACAAAATGTCCATCCTTCGTTGAGTCCTGCACTGACATTATTATTTTTAGGCTTGCCTGTAATAGATCTTCTTGGGGTTATGTTGATACGGATGAAAAATGGGCGGAACCCACTACATGCTGATCGAACTCATATACACCATCGATTGCTAGATCTGGGTTTTGATCATTATGAAACGGTTGTAATAATTTATTCGTTACAAGCAATACTTGTCATTAGCGCGATATTTTTACGATATCAAAGTGACTTTTTGATCATATTGTTATATGTGACCACAGCAGCAACTATTTATGGATTAATTACATTCGCTGAGCGTACAGGTTGGCGAACGGGTTCGGAAGCGCAAGAGCGAACAACTTTGTTTTCTACGGTTCATTATTTTCGCAGTCATAAAATTGACATTATTCGAATCGCGCAAAATCTGATCAAAATTATCATTCCGTTGTATTTCATTGCTGCATCACTGCTTGTTGAATCTATACCTCGGGATTTTGGATTGATAGCAGCCGTCTTATTCGCTGTGATGACATTGGATATTATCTTTCACAAAGATAAAAACAGTTTCTCTCTTAGTGGAGGAATTTATATCGCTGCAATTTTTTCTGTTTATCTTGTTGGACATTCAGAAGTCATTAAAGAGTTTGCCTATCTCGATATTATTCCATTTATCTTTTTGGCCGGTGCCATAGCGGTTGTTGTGCGCTATGCAATGGATAAAAAATTTCAAACATCGACAATGGATTATTTGATCGTCTTCGGGGTGCTTGCCATTGCCGTTTTTGGAGGACGTTACCTTCAAGTAAAAGACGTTGGTATTTTGATCATTAAATGCATGGTTATTTTGTACGGCTGCGAAGTCCTTTTGACCCGTATGGAAAAACGTATAAATTCTTTGAGTGTTGTCTCTCTAATTGCCTTGGTTATTCTGGCTTATCGTGGCCTGCTTGCATGACCTGAACGCGGTATAAAAAAGTTTTTCTATCAGTCCAAATGATTGATTGCTCAACGTTGGGCTTCGAACTGAGATCTTTCGCAAAATCTCAGGATGACAGAAACAATTGTGTGAACGATTAACTTTCTTTACAAATGTTTCCACTAGTTTTATTGTTTAATTATCGTCTAGTAGTAGGATTCGCCTAAATAGAATTAAATACTCAGGAATTATCTATGCGAAAATTTAGTAAATCTGTTTGCACTTCAACTTTTGTTATTCTTTTTAGTTTTTTTCTTACGGCCTGTGGCGGAGCGGATGATCGAAAAGCCGCTTACATGGAGCGTGGTTTAGCATTGGCTAAAGAAGGTAATCATGAGAAAGCCAAACTTGAATTTAAAAATGCTTTACAGATTGATCCAAAAGATGCGGATGCTCATTATCAACTTGGACTGACGCTAGAAAAACTCGGCGAATGGCGACCTGCAATGAGTCAGTTTTTGGCCACACTTAAATTAGAAGAAACACATAACGGTGCAAATGTTCATGCCGGACAAGTTTATCTTCTGGCTGGTCAGTTAGATAAAGCGTTAGAAAGTGCAGAATCTGTTTTAGCCACTGAGCCTGATAATCCTGATGCACTAGTTTTACGTGGTGGTGTTAAAGCGAAAAGTGATGACATTCCCGGCGGTTTCGCAGATGGACTTGCAGCATTAAAAATTGATCCATCGCATATCAATGGAACCGCCTTAGTTTCTTCGCTACATCTGACTCAAAACGAACCTGTAATGGCGATGCAGCTTCTTGAGAAAGGCATACAAAATAATCCTGGAAACACAAGTTTAATGACCTTGAAAGCTAAAGTTTTCATGGTGCAAAAAGATGTGGAATCTACAGCCAGGGTTCTTGAAGAAATAGTAAAAGCTGATCCTGAAAATATGGCGCATCGCTATCAGTTAACGAGTTTTTATATTAGTCAGAAACATCTGGACAAAGCGGAAGAAACATTGCGAACCGCCATTGCTTATGAAAAAGAGCAAGGTAAAAAAGATAATAAAACAACGTTAGTATTGATCGAGTTTCTGGCTCAATATCATGGTTTTGAGGCAGCAGAAAAACAGTTGGAAGTGAGCATAGCCAGCCAACCAGAAGAAACCGATTTTCAGTTTGGTCTGGCAAACTTATATAAGTCAAAAGATTTACAAAAAAGCCTGGAAATATTACAAAAAATTGTTGATCAAAATCAGTATGGAGCACCTGAAGGATTAAAAGCGAAATCTGAAATGGCAGTCATCCATATGCAACAAAAAAATCCTGATGAGGCCGCAAAGTTAGCGGAAGATGTACTACAAGAAAACTCACAAGATGTTAACTCTTTAACAGTTCGTGGAAGTATTGCACTTTTAAGAAATAAGCCTTCCCAGGCAATTGATGACTTTCGAGCAATCTTAAGATCTAATCCGGAGTCAAGTAAGCATCTACGTTTATTAGCACACGCACATCTTGCAAATGGTGAAACAAGTCTAGCGCGTGAAGCGATGGAAAAAGCCGTCGAAGCCTCGCCTAAAAACCCATCTTTGCGATCAGAACTTGCAGAAATATTATTACGAATGGGCAAACCTGATCTCGCAATAGCACAAGTCGAACAAGTGCTTGCGATAGCTCCAGATAATGCCGCAGCTTTAGAAACACTTTTTAAATTACAGTCCGCAAAACAGGATTGGACATCTGCATTAACAACAGCAGAAAAAATAAAAGAAGCATTGCCCGACAGTGGTGAAGGACATCATTTGTCAGGTCTTGCACAACAGATGCAGCAAGACTTTTCTTCGAGTATCGATGAGTATACTGCCGCACTTGAAAAGTCTCCTGATGCAATACAACCACTGGCGCAGCTTGTACGTGGTTATATGGCGGAAGATAAAGCCGAAGAAGCTCTCGCACGCGTAGACAAGGTGCTGGCACGAAATCCTGATAATCATGTTGCTGCAAATATGAAAGCGGAGATTCTGATCGCACAAAATAAAATTCCTGAAGCGCGTGACGTTTTAGAAAAAGTAATCAAGCTTAAACCTGATTATCGTAGTTCTTATGTGAGTCTTGGTAGATCTTATGCGATCGAAAATAATCTGGAAGAAGTCATTAAGGTTTACGAATCTGGTTTAAAAACATTGCCGAAGGATCCCGTTTTGATTACCGGTCTTGCAAGCATTTATGAACGTAATGGTGATCAGGATAAAGCAATAACATTATATGAGCAGATTCTGGAAAGCGAACCTGGGAATGTATTAGTCGCGAATAATCTGGCAATGCTCTATGTGGATAAAGATGGGACACCTGAAGCTTTAGCCAAGGCTGAAAAGCTCTTGACGATACTCGAAGATACTAAGAATGTTGCTTATAAAGATACGATTGGCTGGGTTTATTACAAGCTTGGCAATTATACTAAAGCAATAATTATTCTCGATGATGTAGTTAGTCAAGCACCGCAAGAGCCGCTTCTTCAGTATCATCTCGGAATGGCATACTACAAAGATGGAAAGTCAAAAACACTGGCCAAGAAACATTTACAAATTGCAATGAGTAATGGACGAGATTTTCCAGGAAAAGTAGAAGCGAAAGAAGCATTAAGAGAACTCGAGAAATAAGTCTTTATATATAT
>JBGCGE010000064.1:0-21030 GCA_045110495.1 Gammaproteobacteria bacterium | reverse complement strand
TCATGTGGTTGATCGTATTACGCAAGTTCAAGATTTTCTTGGGCGACAGATTTTGATCGAGAACCCTTCTAGTTATCTTGAATATAAGCAATCGACAATTACAGAATGGGAATTCATGCGCGAAATGGCTGATCGCTCTGACTGTTTGATCCTACTAGATGTTAATAATATCTATGTTAGTAGCGTTAACCACAAATTTGATCCAGTCGACTATATCAACGCAATGCCTACAGATAGAATCCAACAAATCCACCTCGCAGGTCATTCAGATCTTGGAACACATTTTATAGATACGCACGATCAAGCGGTTATTGATCCGGTTTGGGATCTATACAAATTGACGATACAACGTTGTGGTCAAATTTCTACAATGATTGAGCGAGATGACAATATTCCTCCTTTGTCTGACTTGCTAGAAGAACTCGATCATGCACGCCAAATTTCTGAAAGCGTCACAAAAGGTAAGGCTGCGTGAGTGAGCTTAGAGAGTTACAGGAAAGCTTCCAGAAGTTTGTGCTTAGTGGAATGGGGGATCTGAAAGAGAATATAAGTAGTGGTGATGAAGTTGTTGTTGATACAAGGGCGGCAATTTATTACGACGGCTACAGATTGCGTCTTACGGAAGTTCTAAGGACAGATTTTCCAGGGTTACATACACTTTCTGGTGATGATCAATTCGAAAAGATCTGCCAGGAATATATTAAGAATTATCCATCCGATCATTTTTCGGCGCGTTATTTTGGTCGGTTTATGCAGGAATTTTTAAGTAAGACTGAACCTTATTCTAAACATCGCATGCTGGCTGACATTGCAGGTTTTGAATGGACGGTAAATGAGGTGTTAGATGCTGCTGATCAGACAGTATTTTCTATGCAAGAGCTGCAAGCAATTTCCCCAACACTGTGGCCCGAAATGGCCGTTGTCTTTCATTCATCATTATCAACAATAGAATTACAGTCCAATGTCCCCAAATTCTGGCAACTTGTTAAAGAAGAACAGCAACCAGAAAAGCCAACACAAAATTCAAAAACAGTGGTATGGGCTCTCTGGCGCAAGGGAATTGACGTTTATTTTCGATCACTGGAAGAGGATGAGGCATGGGCACTTGAAGCATCTCAAAAAGGATCATCATTTGCTGAAATATGTGAAGGTCTTTGTCAATGGAATGAGCCGGAAAATGTAGCCGTTCGAATGGTTAGTTTTATACAGCATTGGATAAGCGATGAAATGATCTCTTCGATAAAAACATAGCTTAAATTATTACTTTTCAACCGACATTCATTTCTTTCTTTAACTAGCAGATTTTAATATATTTTATCAAATTTAAATAGAATCAGTAGCATTTTTTTACTCATATTAGCTTGCTAGATCAGGATGATATGGTCTATTCTCAACACACTATTATAAAAAAACCTTGTAATACATAAGGAATTCAAAAGGAGGTGTTGAAATGGCTGCATACAAAGCAAATTTTGATCTAGATGAAGCGGATATTGAACTCATCGAAGATACTGTCAGAAATCAAATTCGGGAATTAACTATTACAAAAGGCCAGCAAGCAGATGATTTAGAGCTTGGCAGAAAGATCAAACGGTTAAATACTCTACTCGGAAAGCTTCACAACCAGAAGATTTTCTATAGTCAAGTTAACCAGACAGGCGTGCCTTTAGGTTAAAACGCTACTTACTGTTCACCTTAGCATAGGCAGAATGGTTATGGATGGATTCAAAATTTTCAGCTTCTACACTGTAGTTAGAAATTCGGTCATCCTGATTTAGATCAACGGCAATATCCCTGACCAGATCTTCGACGAATTTAGGATTGTCATAGGCTTTTTCTGTAACATACTTTTCATCCGGTCTTTTCAGCATGCCATAAAGCTCGCTGGATGCGGATTTTTCTACAAGTTCTATCAATTCTTCAAGCCAGACAAACTTATTAACCGTGCAGGTCAATGTGACGTGAGAACGTTGATTATGTGCGCCATACTCTGAGATCCCTTTAGAGCAAGGACATAAGCTTGTTACAGGAACAATCATTTTTACTGAGACTTGAGGTTTTCCCTCAAAGACCTGGCCAATAAAAGTTACTTCATAATCCATCAGACTAGCAACATTTGAAACCGGCGCTTTTTTTGAAATAAAGAATGGAAATGTCATTTCAATGAACGTTGTTTCTGCATCAAGTTTTTCCAGGGTCTCGGTGATCATATCCTTAAAAGAATCGACGGTTATTTCATATTCATGATCGTTAAGAATTTCCACAAAACGAGACATATGAGTGCCTTTGAAGTTATGTGGCAAACCTACATACATAGAGAAGTTCGCAACAGTATGCTGAACAACGCCTCTACGAGCACTGATCACGACGGGGTGTCGAATCCCTTTAATACCAACCTGTTCAATATCAATATTTCGTGTGTCCTGACTGTTTTGAACGTCAGGGATAGTCGTATTATTCATCGGCGCAGTTTAACAGATTATTTCTGGTTATTTGTTTCGACTAACAATGTAATCAGCAATCCAACGTAGTGTATCTGCTTTTTGATCAAATCCTCGCAAACTATCCATGGCTTGATCATGCAAATCTAAAGCGGTTTGTTTTGCTCCAGCCATTCCAAGAAGGTTCGGGTAGGTGGGTTTATCTTGTTCTATGTCAGATCCTTTAGGTTTACCAATCACTTCAGTATCACCTTCAATGTCCAATACATCGTCCCAGACCTGAAAAGCCAGACCAATACATTTCGCATAATGATCAAGCTTATCAATTTGATTATTAGTAGCTTCAAGACTGGAAAGAGTACCCATTTTAACTGCAGCGCGAATCAAAGCACCGGTTTTATGAATGTGCATATTTTCTAATTGAGGCAAACTAAGTTTTTCACCGACCGAAGCCAGATCAATAGCCTGACCACCGGCCATTCCACGAGAGCCACTAGCAGAGGCCAGTGTTTCAATCATTTTAAGACGATTTTCAGCAATGGTTGTGATTTTTTGATCATGCGAAAGTATGTAGAAGGCTAATGCTTGAAGAGCATCTCCAGCAAGTATTGCAGTGGCTTCATCAAAGGCTTTATGACAAGTTGGGCGACCACGACGAAGATCATCGTCATCCATCGCTGGAAGATCATCATGGATAAGCGAATACGCGTGGATTAATTCCACTGCAGCAGCAGGTCCATCTAGTGATGTTAAGGTGATTCCAAGCGCGTGTCCTGTTGCGTAAGTCAATATTGGACGAATACGCTTTCCATTACTTAAAACAGAGTAGCGCATAGCACTGTGCAAATGCTTAGGTGGAATACTATCTGCTGGCAACCAGTGATCTAATGCCTTATCAACCTGTGACTGATAAGACTTTATCGTTTCAGAATGGGACATTAATAGTATGGTTCTAAGGTGTTATTAATCTTCAGCTCGATCAAAATCTTCCAGTGAGCTTTTACCGCCTTTCTCCATAAGGATTTTAACTTTTTGATCAGCTTCTTCGAGGGCTTTCTGACAAGCACGTGTTAGCGAAATTCCTCGTTCAAAATTCTTTAAAGAATTTTCAAGACTAATATCACCATCTTCCATGGTTTCTACCAGCTCTTCCAGCTCCGCGAGGGATTTCTCAAAATTGAACGGTGTTGGCTTTTTGGCCATTTTTTTTCTCAATTTAGTCAGGTGAGTTACGTTAGCGCAGATGATAACAAATGATCAATAATAAGGGTCACTATTATTTGTAATAAAAAGGGAAGGTTCTTAAATTCAAGAACCTTCCTGCTGTTGAAAGCTTAATCTAATGGGATCCTGATTTTTTGACCTGGATAGATCAAATCTGGATCTTCTATAACTTCTCGGTTGGCTTCAAATAAACGCGGATATTGCATCGCATCGCCATAATAGTTCTTTGCGATTTTACTTAAAGAGTCACCACTTTGTATTATGTAATATTCAACATTTTCCTGTTCAAGAATTTCTGTTATTTCTATTGCGGTTGTGGGCTGAGGTACTTCTGCGTCAGAAGCGACCTCGGTAATTTGATCAGCAGCTGGTGAAATTTCTTCTGAAGTAGTTTCTATTGATGCCGGAGGTGTAATACTCATTTCACCAATGCGGACATCTTCGACACCTTTAACATTTCCGGCCATTAGAATAACCTTTTGCATCGCTGTGGCTGATTCGCACTCACCACAAAGGGTTACGATACCGTCATCAAAATCGACTTTTAGATCTTTTACGCCCGGATTGTTTTCTTCAATATGTTTCTGAATGTTTTCTGCCGCTTCTGCATCTTTGCCGAATAGTGACTTACCTATATTTTTAACGAATCCAAATAAGGACATTTCTGTTCCCCCTTTTTATAATAATTGCTAGAAAGATCATCATACCGTAGAAGAAAATAAAGTTACATTAAATGGAATGTGTTTTTGTTTAAATACAATATTCACTGGGATATTGAGAATGGTTCTGATATAACTTCGCCCCACAATTTAATATTATCAAACTTCCGAGAATAACATTGAGTAAAGACTACGACGCTTCCGATATTGAAATCCTTTCTGGTCTAGATCCGGTTAGAAAACGACCGGGAATGTATACAGATACCACTCGTCCAAATCATTTAGTACAAGAAGTAGTCGATAATAGTGTCGATGAAGCGATTGCAGGTTTTGCATCAAGCATAAATGTCATTCTGCATAGAGATGGTTCTGTAGAGATTACGGATGATGGTCGTGGAATGCCTGTTGATCTACATCCCGAAGAGAAAGTACCAGGCGTCGAAGTGATCATGACGCGACTTCATGCTGGTGGAAAATTTTCCAAGAAAAATTATAAGTTTTCCGGAGGTCTTCATGGTGTGGGCATTTCCGTTGTAAATGCATTATCACGACAGCTTGAGGTCTGGATCAAACGTGACGGCAATGAGCATAATATGTCTTTCGCTAGTGGCGAGATCAATTCCACATTAGAAGTCGTTGGTAAAGTTGGTAAGCAGAATACCGGTACGCGAATTCGTTTTTGGCCGGACGAAATCTATTTCGACACGATCAAACTTTCACTATCTCGTCTAAAGCATGTTTTACGAGCAAAGGCAGTTCTCTGCCCTGGATTAACTGTCAATCTTGACGATCAAAATAGTGATGAAAAAATAACCTGGTACTATCCCGACGGTTTCAAAACCTATTTGGGCGAGGCACTAAAAGGTGCTGAGATTTTGCCAGAAGAGCCGCTCAGTGGATCAATGTCAGGAGATACTGAAACGGTTGATTGGGCAGTACATTGGTTAGCTGAAGGTGGAGAACTTATTTCCGAGAGTTATGTCAACCTTGTCCCGACGATACAGGGCGGTACTCATGTTAATGGACTACGTTTAGGTTTGCTGGAAGCAGTTCGGGAATTTTGTGATTACCGTAATTTACTACCACGCGGTGTAAAGCTGACTGCGGAAGATGTCTGGGAAAACTGTTGTTATTTGTTATCAGTCAAATTGGAAGAGCCACAATTTTCTGGTCAGACAAAGGAACGATTATCATCGCGTGAATGTACCTCTTTTGTTTCTGGTGTCACTAAAGATGCGACCAGTCTCTGGTTAAACCAGCACGTAGAAACCGGAGAACGGATTGCAGAGCTTGCGATTAATCATGCACAAAAACGTCTGAAGTCTGCAAAACAGGTAGTACGAAAACGCATAACCGGTGGTCCTGCATTACCAGGTAAACTCGCGGATTGCGTCTCACAGGATTCTGCCGTGACTGAATTATTTCTGGTGGAAGGGGATTCAGCTGGCGGATCGGCCAAGCAAGCACGTGATAAAGATAATCAGGCAGTAATGCCATTACGCGGAAAGATTCTGAATACCTGGGAAGTGGATTCTGGACAAGTTCTCGCTTCTCAAGAAGTCCATGATATTGCAGTCGCTATAGGTGTTGATCCTGGATCGGATGATCTGGAAAAGCTTCGTTATGGAAAGATTTGTATTCTGGCAGATGCGGATTCTGATGGTTTACACATTGCGACCTTATTGTGTGCATTATTCGTTAAACATTTTCGCCCAGTCGTTCAGGCGGGCCATGTCTTTGTAGCAATGCCACCTTTATTTCGAATCGATGTTGGTAAGGCGGTTTTTTATGCGTTGGATGAAAGGGAGAAGCAAGGCACACTTGATCGTATTACCGCTGAAAAATTGAAAGGTAAAGTTAATGTGCAACGATTCAAAGGGTTGGGTGAGATGAATCCACCACAATTGCGAGAAACAACAATGGCTGAAGAAACCCGTCGATTGGTTCAGCTGACTATGGATTCATCGGAAACAACTGATCAAATGCTGGATATGTTATTGGCTAAAAAACGATCGCCTGATCGTAAAAAGTGGCTAGAACAAAAAGGCGATCGGGTTAATATTTAATATTATTTGTATTTTGATCGATTATCTTTTTAATAATTGATCGTCACAAAGTATTAAAATTAGTTTGCTTTCTCACAGTCAGATTCTGATCGAGCATCATCCACTACGACACCCCATGGGAATTTGCCGACTTCGACATTTGTAACAACAGTATTTGTCGCAGTATCAATCACCGAAATTGTACCACTGACACCATTTGTTGAATAAAGGCGACTGCCATCACCATTAAGCGCCAATCCCCAAACCCGTTTACCGACAGGAATTTCAGATTTGATCTCTAATGTGTCTGCATCAAGAGCGAATACCGCATTGGCTCGTCCTGCTGCAACATATAAGGTCTTTTCGTCTTTACTGAGTAAAACATCTTTTGGTTTAGCTTTGTCATCAGTCAAACTCAACACTTTGACTACTTCGTTTGTGGCCATATCAACTTTTTTAACTTCACCACCAATCTCCGCTGCTGTATATGCAAAACTACCGTCTTTATTAAAGGTTGCAGATCGAGGACGTGATCCAACCAGGATATTTGCAACAATCTCGTGTTCCGGTACGCTTATCACATGCAACATGTTTGTTGATTCACTCGTTACAATAACACGTGATCCATCAGGTGAGACGGCAACTCCTTCTGGTTCAATTCCGACTTTAATTTGTGTAATAGTCTCGCCGGTAGCTGGGTTCAGAACCGTTGCCATATTATCTTCTTCATTTGAAATATATAGATTTCCGTTGGGGTGTACGGCAAAAGCTTCAGGATCGTCACCGGAATTAAGATCTCTAAGCACCTTCAGTGAAACAGGATCAATAACAATTATTTTGTCTTCTTTACCTAGCGCTACATATAGTTCAGAACCGTCAGGAGATAATCCAATTCCACGCGGTTGAGCACCTACTTCGATTGTGGATTCAATCTCGTTTGTCTGGCTATTAATAACACTTACCGTGCCACCTTTTTCATTTGTAACGAAAATCCTGTTAGTCGACTCCGCCAGGAGGGGTTGTGAAACAAAAGCAAATAATGCAACTGCGGACAATAGTTTATTCATGTGCGGTACTCCTTAGTATTGGGTGATGTAGTGCGTGCATGGTTTGATTTTATTCTTGCTAAAAACAAACTGCATTAAGAAAATTTCCTTATAAGCATAATAATTAAGAATATTGCTAAAGCAAAGTTTCTAGTTGCCGACAACTACGGTGTTGTAAAAAAGCAACAAAAAATAGCGAAAATGAAATTAATGTTGTTTTTTTAGTGAAAAACACTTGAATTGGTTGTGAGAATGAGCTATCTTTTGCACATCCTTATTGGGATGTGAAGTATTCCCTGTTTGTAAGTCAGCAAGATGCAGACGACGGAGGGGGATAAAGCTTAAGCTTTATTTTAAAAATGTTAAAAACTTGTAGTATTTAAATTAGTCTACGGAGACTTAAATAATGAATAAATTAAAAACAACTGCACTATCAGCAGCTTTGGTCGCAATGAGCGCACCAGCAATTGCTGAAGAAGCATCTTGGGGTATCTCAGGTTGGATAAACCAAAGTATGACTTATTTTGATGATGGCGACACATCAGACATAGTCAACTCTGGTGATAACGGTACTACTCTAGGTAGCCGTATCACATTATCAGGATCTACACCTCTAGCAGGTACAGGCCTAAGTGCTGGTTTCGAAGTTATTGTTGAGCCAACTTCTTTTGGTGCTGGTGACCCTTTAACTACTGCTAATCAAGATGTTTTTGAAAGTAGTAATGATTTCGGTAAATCAATCAATTTGCTTTCTAACAATCTTCACATTTCTGGTGGATTTGGTAAGTTAACATTTGGTACACAAAGTATGCCAACTGATAATATTGCTGTGTTAGCAGATCCTTCTCTAACTCTGTGGTCATCAATTTCTCCAATATTCCGTGGTAATGCTTTCCAAATCCAGGATACTGCAGCTGGCACGACTTGGGGTAGCTTTCTTCACTGTTTAGCAACTCCTGGGCTAGGCATTGGTATTGACTGTAATGGCGTATACCGTAATGGCGTTCGTTATGATCTTCCAGCATTCGGCCCAGTAAGCGTTGCTGTTGGTTATGCTAACGATGATATTTTCGATATTGCGGTTAAATATAGCGGAACTATTGGTGGTATGACTGCTAATGTTCACGGTGGTTATGCTTATAACGCTGATGGTGGTATCAACACTGGCGCAGCTGTATTAGGTAACGGATCAGAAACTTGGCAAATTCAAGCTGGTTTGATGGATCCTAACTCTGGTTTATTTGGATCGATTGCTTACCAAGCAGAAGAAACAGAAGACAGTGTTGCAGGTAATAATGGAGACGACACTGATGCTTGGTGGTTGAAAGTAGGTATCAAGAAAAACTGGGTAGGCTACGGCGACACAGCAATCAGCGTTAACTATGGTCAGTATAATGATCAATACGGTAACCTTGGAACTACTGCTGGTGTAACTGGTTCAGAAGTTGAACGTTTCGGTGTATCAGTTGACCAATATTTCGGTAGCAACTTGATTATCTATGCACTATATAGAAGCTTAGAATTAGATGTAAGTGGTACTAACGCTTTTGATGGTGCTGATGACCTTGATACATTTACATTAGGTTTCACTTATTTCTTCTAAAGCTTTTTTAGAAAAGAATAAGTTATTCTTATATGAATAAGAAAAGCCTCCGAAAGGGGGCTTTTTTTATATTTGATGAAAATCATTTATTAAGGTATTTTTTTTGAATTATTTGAATGTAAATTTGTCTTATAGACTATAGCTTTAAAAAAAATGACTGAATAGGCTGCCTTCTATGATTTATGCATTTGTAGTAGACTCTTTTTCAGATTTAGATCACTATAATTTGTGGATAATAATTAATAACTCTTAGTATATGAAAACTTCTAACAATAAAAAATTCACCTTAGTTCTCACTTTTATCTTATTTTTTCCTTTTGCAACCTTTTCAATTGACCTTTTTGACTTTGGGGATGAGGATGAAGGAGTTTTTTGGAAGGTAGGTACTAATGTTTATCTAAAACACGCAGAGCAAGATGATGCGAGTTTTGGTAAAAACGATCACCCCGTTGAATTAAATGAAGAAGATATTTCAAAGGCTTTATCTTTATTAGAAATTACTGAAGATAAAAGATTTGGTAAAAGTGAAGAGACAGGTCCAGTTTTTTCACTACTTCAGATCAATGTTTTAAGTAAGAACTTGGCTAGGGGATTAACCAAAGCTAGAGCTGATCAGGATATTCTTTTCGCACTGAAAAAGGACGTAGACAGGTTTCTTGGTATGAAAAAGCAACAAGTTTTTGTTGCGGGACGAGTATTTTACAAGGATGGCAGGTTGAATATTATTATAGGTGATTATGATCGAGCTCGACAGGAGGGATATGAAGCTGTCAATGATCCAACTCATATGGGAATCGTTAAATACCATTTTAACCACGGCTGGCGTAGTAAAGTTTCGAAAAAGTTTCGAGTGATCACGGCTCAAGTTGATGGAGTCGAAACTAAACAAATCAATGGTAAGCTTCGTAAGGAATGGTTTGTTATTGATCTTGCCTTGGCTTCTAAAGCCGCAGATATGCTAGCTAAAGATCAAAAGAAAAAAGAATTGGAAGGAAAGCGGGAAGAGCTACGTGCAATATTTGGTGATGATATCATTACCAGATCCTCTGCAAGAAAAGAGAAAGCTAAAAGCGAGAGAGAGCGTCGTCAGATGCGTGCAGAAATGGCGCGAATGCGTAAGGAGATGTCTAGTGGTGCAAGCACACAATCGATAGAACAGAGGTTATCGGCGCTTGAAGAACTGAAAAATAAAGATTTGATTTCCAATGATGAATATCAATTGAAACGCAAGGAAATCTTAAACGATATCTAACGTAATCGAGTTTACTTAATTACAAACTATTTTTAATTTTTTGTAGCTAAGTATTATACGATTACTGATCAGGTACTATTACTCGATCTTCGGTCACTATAAGCCCTACAGGGATATCATTCTTGTCGGTTGGTAATTTATTTATAATCTGTTTCTCGAATGCTAGCGCGATTGAGGCAAAAACGTTATGAGTAGCAAACCAGCGGTCATAATATCCCGCACCAAACCCAATTCTATGCCCTTTTGTAGTAAATCCTAAGCCGGGTGTTATCGCCACGTCGACAGTATCGCAATAAATTGCTCCTTTTTGAGGTGTTAAGATTCCAAGTATACCTGGTTCTAGATCTTCCCAGTTTTCTAAATGTTGGGCGATCATCTTTGTTGGGCTTAGAATTTTAGGAACAATAACGTTTTTTCCATCAGCGAGTAGCCTTTTTAAAATATCATGAGTGATTACTTCAGTTGCATAAGATATGTAGGCAAAAACAACATTAGCATTTCGAATCTGATCTAGTTCAAATAATTGATCCGCAATTATTTTTGAGTATCTTTCTCGATCTAATTGCGAAATCTCAGCACGATTTTGCTTTAATGTTTCACGTAGCTGTTTTTTTTGATCAAAAAGTGTGGTCGGTTTGTTCAAAAGGCTTTCCTTTTAGGTCGTTTTTCCCTTAGAATACGCGGCTTTATTGGGTTTGCAGCAAAAGACTTTGCTTGCAAGAAGATTATAGAAACGAGAACTTAAATACAATGGTCAAAATTCGACTTGCACGCGGTGGTGCAAAAAAACGTCCTTTCTATCATATTGTTGTTGCGGATGGTCGTAACAAACGTGATGGTCGTTATATAGAGCGACTTGGTTTTTTTAATCCAAGTGCTTCTGGACAAGAAGAAACACTAAGAATGGATAGTGAAAGAATTCAACACTGGATTTCTCAAGGCGCGCAGCCGAGTGAGACTGTTGCAAAATTGATCAAAAATAATTCAGTTGCAGCATAATTCGAAAGAGCTGACTTATTAATGGCGGAAGATGAGTTTATCTATCTTGGCCACATAAACGGCGTATTTGGAGTAAAAGGATGGGTCAAAGTTTTTTCAGATACTCGACCAAGAGAAAATATATTCAGTTATAGCCCCATCTGGCTTCAAACGTGCGAAGGTTGGCGAGAATACAAAGTAATATCTGCAAGATCACAAGGAAAAGGTCTAGTAGCTCAGTTTGAAAATCTGAGTAGTCGCGAGCAGGCAGAATTATTAGTTAATTACAAAATAGGGATTAAGCCCGAGCAACTGCCAGAAACGGGTAAGAATGAGTATTATTGGTCAGACTTGATCGGACTGGAAGTACTCAATACCTCGGGTGAGGTTTTTGGAAAAGTTATAGAGCTATTGGAATCAAATGCTCATGATGTGCTGGTAGTAAAAAATGAGCAACAACAGCACTTGATTCCATACGTGACTGGTGTATACGTACTGAAGGTTGATTTGGAAGCTGGAAGTATTGAAGTAGACTGGCAGCAAGATTATTCAACGTAAATTTGAACTATGAAAATTAACGTTGTTACTTTGTTTCCGGAGATGTTTGAAGCCATAACAGAACACGGTATTACCCGGCGCAGCATTAGTAACGGACTGATAGAAATAGAGTTTTATAATCCCAGGGATTATACGAAAGATGTACATCGTACCGTGGATAATCGACCCTATGGTGGTGGTCCAGGGATGGTAATGATGATGCAGCCATTACATGATGCAATAAGTGCTGCAAGTAAAAATTTAGATCGAAATGAGAAGAAGGCTCACAAAGTATGCCTGACACCTCAGGGAAGAAAGCTTGATCAAAAGGGACTAAAAGAATTATCAGATCATGAACATCTGATCTTGGTTGCGGGTCGTTATGAAGGAATTGACGAACGAGTACTTCAAGAAGAGATTGATGAAGAATGGTCTATTGGTGATTATGTCATCAGTGGTGGTGAATTAGCAGCAATGGTAGTGATTGATGGTTTGATCAGAATGATCCCCGGGGCATTGGGACATGAAGATTCAGCCATTGAAGATTCGTTTTACGATGGCCTACTCGATTACCCGCATTATACAAGGCCAGATGATGAGAATGTGCCTGCGGTGTTGTTAAGTGGTAATCATGCAGATATTAAAACCTGGCGCTTAAAACAAGCATTAGGAAGAACGTGGTTAAGACGTCCGGATTTATTGACTGATCGGGTTTTAACGACAGAAGAACAAAATTTATTGGATGAGTTTATACGGGAGCAAAGCCTCCCCGATTTGGAGTGAAAAAAATGAGCAACATTATTCAGGAACTTGAAGCTGCACAAATGACCAAAGAAATCCCAGAATTTGGTCCTGGAGATACTGTGATCGTGCAGGTAAAAGTAAAAGAAGGTGAACGAGAACGTTTACAGGCTTTTGAAGGTGTCGTAATAGCTAAGAAAAACCGAGGCCTGAATTCTGCATTTACTGTACGTAAAATCTCACACGGTGAGGGTGTAGAGCGGGTATTTCAAACTTACAGCCCACTTGTTGATGAAATTATCGTTAAACGTCGTGGTGATGTTAGACGCGCAAAACTTTATTACATGCGTGCTTTACGTGGTAAGGCTGCTCGAATTAAAGAGAAAATCGGTGGTCTAAAAACAGCTAACAAAACTGCAACAAAAGCTGCACCAGCTCCACTACAGACTACATCAGATGATCTGACAAAGATTGAAGGAATTGGTCCAAAAATCAGCCAATTGTTACAGGATGATGGCATCAATACATTTGCTGATCTTGCAGGAACTTCGCCAGATGCAATTAGAGATATACTTTCGGCTGCTGGTGGTCAATTTGCTTCACACGATCCAGAAACATGGCCAGCACAAGCAGAGATGGCTCGTGATGGTAAATGGGACGAGTTGAGGAAGTGGCAAGATGAATTGGATGGTGGGCGCGAATAGATTTATCTGTTTTTCAGAATAAAAAAGCGGCTATATAGCCGCTTTTTTATGAGTAGAGTAAGTTGATTTGTTTGTGCAATTCTTTTCCCTGTAGTTATCGGATCTTTTTCTCAGTATGGAACTCAGTATTGAACCATACTTCATGAATCTCGTAATAGTTATTAGGTTACCTATATATAGTGTTTAATATCAAAACTAACTTGTTAATTTCAATTACTTTTTGATGACAGTTTTTAATTTGTAAGTCTCCCAATAAACATAAACTTAGTTTTGTGTCTCAAACAGACGACAGATCAAGGATTAAAAGTAAATAATGAGTCTGGGAATTATTCATAAGTTATTGTATTAAAAAGAAATAACAGTATTGGTACGATTAATGCTACATAGCTAAAGAGTAAGAGTGTATTTTCGTTTCAATAACTAGGAATTTTCGTGATTAAGAGCTAAAATTATTCAAATGAGTTTTGTAACGTAAAGGTTTTTGGTACTACATATAGAAGGGATAACTATTATGAAAATTAAGAAGAATATTAGAATTACCATACTTGGCTTGCTACTAATCTCACCTTTTTCGCAGGTTTGCGCGCAAACAGTAGGAGGGTACAGTATCTTCAGCCGTGTAACCACGGTAGATTTTATACCGATAGTTGGAGTTCCTAATCCGTATCTGTGTGACGGAGCAGATGCAAATAGATGCGTTAATTCTGGTATCTCTCCTTATGTAGGGAGCTATTTGCTTGGGTTTGGAAATAGACCGTCAGCAAGTCCTACTGCTCCTGCACCAACTCCAACTACTGGGGGAGATATATCTGTAATTACTACTGATACAAACACAGGAAACAACGGTGGTGCTGTATTGGGGGGTGGTTCAGGCAATGGTGATTTACCTACTAATCCGCCAAGCTCAGCTCCAGTGCCCTTACCAGCTGCTGCCTGGCTGTTTGGTTCAGCTCTGATGGGTCTATTTGCTTCCGGCAAGAGAAATAAGAGTAGTTGAGTTCTCTATAATTTATTTTCTGTAAACTTATAGTCGTTCCCCGTTCATTTTGAAATCTGATTTAATGCAAATGCATGTCAGTTATTAACTGATCAATAGTTTATAAAACTATAGCGTATAAAATCTGGTATGTAATTTGCGTACCAGTTTTTATCAGATTCATTGAAGTATCCAGGGGACGGTTGTGAACTTTGTAACAAAATTTAAGCAGTTATCAATAATAAAGCAGACATCACTTCTTATCCTGGTTGTAACCATATTTGGTAGTGCGTTTTTAACTACATTCATGACGGTATATGTAAGCCGTGTGTTGATGAAAGACTCAGAACAACTACTGAGTGGTGAAGTAGCAGGCGTTATCAGAACGTTGAGCTTCTTTCATGACACAGAAATTAATAGTTTGGATAAGTTTGAAGATGTTTATAAAACTCTTTTTCCAGGCCAATTCCGTTTAGATCATTTCACAAAGGTTTCGATCAATAATGTCGATAGTAATGCAATTTTATACGACGATATAACCGTTAATAATAACCACGAAATTGCTGATGAATTTACTAAAGTGACCGGTGCTTTAACAACGATATTTGTAAGACATGAAGACGATTTTTTGCGTGTCTCGACCTCGGTCTTGACTGAAAATGGGGAGCGTGCCACTGGGACATTCCTTGGAACTTCCCACCCGGGTTATCAATTACTTTTACAAGGTAAAACATACATAGGTTATGTGAAATTGTTTAGCCGTGACTATATAACGAAGTACGAACCTATATTATCTGTTAACGGTGACATTATTGGATTACAGTTTTTTGGCATTGATATTACGAGCGATATAGAACTGCTCAAAAATGAATTGAGTCAGATTCGAATTGGTGATTCTGGTTATTTATATATACTAGATGATAGTGCAAGTCCTGATCGAGGCGAGCTTCTCATGCATCCAACTATGTCTGGACAAAATCAGATAAAGACCCCAGATGCGACAGGTGAATATCCATTTGAAAAGCTTCTAGAGAAAGAGAAAGGCTTACTTAAATATTCCTGGTTTGTTGAAGGGGTTGATGCTAAGCCAATGGATAAACTTGTTGCATTCCAAAAATTTGAGCCATGGGGTTGGGTTATCGCTGGTGGAGCAAATGTTAAAGAATTAACACAAGTAAGTACTCAACTTCGCAATATGTTCATCTTCCTTAGTTTTTTTGGTTGTATAGCATTTGCATATCTAATTTTTCGACTGCTTGGACTAAAATTTTCGCCAGTTAAAGAGCTTAAAAATAAGCTTCAGATTGCAAGTTCAGGTGATCTAATGCAGCAAGTTGTTATCCCAAATCAATCAAAGGAAGTTGATGATTTGGATTCTAAAAATGAGTTTATTAGTGTTGCAGCCTATTTTAATCAGATGATTTTTGGTTTTAAAGAGCTAGTAACGAATCTTTCCCAATCAACACATAATGTTATTGGATCCGCAAATAGTTTGAACTTGGTTTCACGACAAAACTCGGAAGGCACGATTAAGCAACAAGCCGATGCAGATCAACTCGCTGGTGCGATTGATAAGATGGCAGAAATGTCGAAAGGTGTTACAGAAAATGCCAGATCAACAGCTGAGAGAAGCTACGAGGCAGATCAACTTGCAGAGGAAGGAATGCAGGTTATGGATCAGACGATGACCACTATTAACGAATTGGCTAATGAAATTGATCGAACGTCTGAAGTTGTTAGTGACGTACAGACTCAAAGCAATTCAATTAGCGAAGCCGTGATTGTAATTCAAGGTATTGCAGAACAAACTAACTTACTTGCACTGAATGCGGCAATTGAAGCTGCACGTGCTGGTGAGCAAGGTCGAGGCTTTGCCGTTGTAGCGGATGAAGTTCGAGCACTTGCGACACGTTCGCAGCAGTCTACTGAGGATATCCAACGAATTATTAAGGAACTGCAGTCGGGTACGAGTAATGCCGTTGAAACAATGGAACAAGGCAAATCTAAAAGTGAAGAATGTGTGTCAGTTGCGATGAAAGCTAAAGATGCTTTGAGCTCAATTACAGAAACCGTTTCACAAATCTCAAATATGAATAAGGAAATTGTACTTGCAGCAGAACAACAGTTTTCTATGACAGGTGAGGTTAAAGGAAATATCGAAAGCATAAGTAGTGTCGCTGCTGAGGCAATAGAAACCAGTCAATCGATTAACGCTTCGGCAGAAGAATTGAATAAACTGTCAGAACAATTACTAGGTGATATCTCACGTTTTAAAGTCCGTGAGGATGGCGACGATGAGGTTGAGCTTTTTTAGATTGAGTAAAGTTTAATTTTAAGTTTTTTGGGAATTATCGATCAATAATTCCTTCTGTAACTTTGAAAGTTTTTTGATCGCAGCTTCTCTCTTTAACGCCGTCGAACGTGATTCTGCTGCTTCCAAATAGGCGAGTATTACCGGTTGTCTATTTCGCGTGTATTTAGCCGCGCGGTGTGAATTTACAATACCATTATGTTCATCAACTCGACGTTTAACGTCGGTCGTAATACCTGTGTAAAGAGTTTGATCACAACATCGGACGATGTAAACATACCAGTTTTGATTCTTGTTCAATATTTAATTGCGGGTAATCACGCGATCAATAACCGCTGCACCAACACTGTCACCCCAGACATTGATCGACGTCCTGAAGCGATCTAAAAACCAGTCTACGGCCAACAATAAACCAATCCCTTCCAATGGTAGATTAACTGCAGACAAAACGATCACCATCGTTACAAGCCCAGCTTCAGGAATCCCAGCAGCACCAATGGCAGCCAAGGTTGCGGTCACAAAAATGATCGCCTGCTGACTAATACTCATATCAATGCCATAAGCTTGTGCGATAAACATAACGGCGGCAGATTCATATAAAGCCGTACCATCCATATTGATCGTCGCACCGAGTGGAATGACAAATCGAGTTGCACGGGGATCAATTCCATTTTCACGCGCACATTCCATTGTCAGCGGAATCGTTGCTGATGAGCTGGCGGTTCCGAAAGCGGTTAGCAACGCACGACCCATTCCCGTCAGATAAGCCAAACCGCGTCCAGCGAAAAGCCATAATATCGTTAGCAATACAATAAAATGTAAGGTCAAGCCGGTTAATACTGTGACTACATGCAAGCCGACCGCTTTGATTTCCTGCAAGAAGGCTTCACCGCCGCCAGCCATGCCCAAACGCGCAGCGATTAAAGCGAAAATACCGAAAGGCGCGAAATACATGATCCAGATGACGACTTTCATCATCGCTTCATTAAGCCCATCAAAAAAAGCGATCACAGGTTTGCCTTTTTCGCCGACAGTGGTTAATGCGGCGGCGAATAATAAGCAGAAAAAGATGATCGGTAATAATTGATTTGATCGACCTGCTTCTATCAAATTTGGTTTAACCAGAGAAGTAATAATCTGAGAAAAACCCATATCCTCTTTACCAGAGACTTTCTCAGGAATAGTCTGACTTAGCTCAGTCATCCCAACACCAGGTTGGATCAAATTCACAACCAATAATCCGATCAAAACTGCGATGGCTGTTGTAGACGCATAGTAAAGAACCGTAATTCCACCAATGCGCCCCAGTTTTCGTACATCACCCAGAGAACAAACACCGCTGATCACTGCCGCGACAATTAAAGGCACAATCACCAACTTCAACGCATGCAAAAACAGATCGCCCATCCATTTTATTTGCACCATCGCCTCACCCCAGATCCAGCCTGAAGCGACGCCGGCGATCACACCAAAGACAATGGCGATTAGAAGAATGATGGCGTGTTTATGCGGCATTGTTTGTACCAGATGAATTTTAGATCGGGTTAGCCTAGCGTAATCCGAAGTGGATTGGAATTTTTTGGGTTATGTTAGGTTAATCAATCTACTTAGTTGAATATTTTACGAGGTATAATTACAAATCGAGGCTTGTTTTACTTGCACCTTATCTTTACACCATGAAGCTTAAGTAACTTTGCAAGCTGATCAAGATCAATATCATTTTTTGATGTAATTGAATAACCATGACCACAAACTATTTGATCAGAGATTTCGATTGCTTCACCATCAGAAAAGCCGCAAGATAAAAATGCCTTAGTTATGGGATCTGGATTTAAGTCGAATTGATTATCTTCAATATGAATCCATTTCATAGATTAACTCCTTGAACGTAGAATACTCAGCACCGCTAGCTTTCATAGTGGATTAGTGATCTGTTTGATTAAGCTAAACTAGCCCAACCTGCAAACTACTTATTTCGATACTTTCCTATAAATGAATTCTTTGAGATATGCTCAGTTGTATATTCCGTTGGTAACTGAGAATAACCTACCAGGTTAAACTCATTTTCTAAAATATTGAGAATGTTTTTACCATCATTGACCCAGCCAATATTTGATGGAATTGCAGAAGAAATATTGTTCAAAATATAAAAATAACCGCCTGGTTTCAGAACCTTCTTAATTAGCCGGATTTCTTCTTCCACATTAGGACAATGCTGTAAAACCCAAATAGACACACAAGCATCCACTTTAAGTCCACTCTCAGCAAACCGATTAATGATCAGCGGAGCAACCGAACTAAACTTCTCGCTGGAAACATATTTAACTGACAATTCCCGCATAGACTGACTTATATCCAGGCCTAAAACATTGCAGTGGCTTTCTGTTATAAGTGCTTCAGAAATTCGACCTATTCCACAACCAAAATCAAGGACAAGAGAATCTTCATCAGGATGAATAAATGAACAAATATCTTTTGCTAAAAAAGGTGTTTCCGTTTCCCACCTTTCTTTTGTCGTGCTGCCTTCTGGCGTCAAAATAATACTTTTAGCTTCAGATTCGTTCTGAACATCAAATACTTCTGGGTTGTATATAGCTTGCATAATTGATCTCGATATTAAATATATCTAAAGATAGATTTGGTTAGTGTTATATCAAGAACAGGCAAAAGGCTTGCCAGGAATTTAAGTAATAGGTGAACGTTGATTTGTTGGGTTACGCTATTGCTAACCCAACCTACGAAACTAATCTATGAAACCTGTTCTCTTTGTTCTGCTAGCTCGCGATTTATATAGGGAGAAAAAATTACAATACTATTTAAAATTAACTTTCCGTGGACAGATATTTCGGCAGAATCTTTTGCATTTTTAAAAGCATCAATTTGATGATTGATTTTATCAAAGGTTTCTTCTGCAGTATTTCCTTCTGGTGAGAAAAAATAATCTCTAAGAGTGATAAGTTTATGGATGAATTCTAGAGCTGTTTTAGCATCTTCATTTTGATTAAATCCTAGTAGATTATCTGAATTTTCAGAGCCATATTTAGTGAATGTTCTGCGTGTAGCATTCAGTAGAGTTTCTAACTCTACTAAATCAGATGTTTTTTTATGGTTTATTAGCTGTTCTTTTATGCTTTCGGAGCGGTCGGCCGCATCATTGGATAATCTTGCTTGTTGCCAAGCCCAAAGTGCAGCTGCAATGGAAGCAAGGGAACCTATAACAGAGATAATAGTAAGAGTATTATCCATTCAAGAAGATAATATTGTATTAATTTGTTCTTCTGTTAGATCGAAGTCGTATTTTTTCCATATTGCAAGTTTCTTTCGGTAGTTATCAATCATCGGGCAATGACTATTAAAGTATGGGTGTTCACTACCATAAGTTAGTTCTCGGAAACGATCTAATTCGATTATGAAATACTGTACATACCCCATTAGAGATGTCTCATTATTTCCATCGAAACCTTTAAACTTAAGTTTTTCTGGGATTTCTTTTTTTTCATGAAGCCTTTGCCAAGATAAGGTTATAGATCTGTACATATCTAAGATATCTAGTACTTCTCTGCATTGATCTTCAGTAAGCCCATCGCTTATATTTTCAGTTAGCCATGAATAATGAAGCTCATAGCCGTTCTCTAGTGCTTTCCGATGCTTTGTGTAATAGTTTGCATCTTCAGGATATAGTTTCTCGAGAATTAATAACTGATTAATTAGTTCATACCTTTTGAGTTTGTCCATTTCTATACCTGATGTATTGTAAGAATCTGAAGTCAAACCAACCCCAAAATGTTATACCCACAATCCACATATGTGATCTCACCAGTAATCCCCGCAGCCAGATCAGAACTCATAAACGCGGCTGCATTACCGACATCATCGATGGTGACATTACGGCGTAGTGGTGCATTTTCTTCGACGGCGCTTAAGAAACCACGTAGTCCTGATATTCCAGAAGCAGCGAGGGTTTTGATCGGGCCTGCGGAAATACCGTTGACGCGAATGCCTTCTGGGCCAACGTTTGATGCCATGTAGCGTACGTTAGCTTCAAGGCTAGCTTTGGCCAAGCCCATGACGTTGTAGTTGGGCATGGCGCGCGCGGCACCGATGTAGCTCAGCGTTAGCATAGAAGCGTTACGTCCTTGCATCATTGGACGTGCTGCATTGCCCAATGCGGTGAAGCTGTAGGAGCTGATGTCATGCGCCATTTTGAAGCCTTCGCGGGTGACGCTGCTCATGTAATCATCGGCCAGTTCTTCGCGTGGTGCAAAGGCGACAGCGTGGATCAGAATGTCTAAATGATCCCATTCTTTTTTTAGATTGGTGAAAACCGCTTCAATTTCTTCATCGCTGCCGACATCGCAGGGCAGGGTGATGTTGGAGTCCATTTCTGCCGCAAATTTTTCTACACGGCCTTGAAGTTTTTCGTTTTGATAGGTGAACGCCAGGTTTGCACCTTCTCGATGCATGGCTTTTGCGATGCCATAAGCGATTGATCGATTGCTGGCGACGCCAACGA
>JBGCGE010000063.1:0-6414 GCA_045110495.1 Gammaproteobacteria bacterium | reverse complement strand
GCGGGCCAACCGGCCCGCCTATGACAAGCGGAAGGAGGTGGGTGCTGGCCAGTACGGCTGGGCCGGCTGCAAAAAAACTCTCAATTTGTACTTTATTGCCCTTGGTAGTTTAGTTCTACTTTGATATATTCTGCTTATTATGCGCTTTAAATAGGTTCCCCAGAATTAAGTACCAAATCAAAATATAATCGACCTACCGCGTCCCAGGTATAATATTCGACCGCCAAGGCTTTCATTCTCTCGCCCACTTTTTCAGCCTTTCTAAAGTCTAAATGAAATGTCATCAAAATCTCAATTAACTCAACATCATTGGAAAAGTAGTAAGCCGCAGAGTGAGTAGTGAACCTATTGAACGAACAATCAAAAGCAACCACCGGTATTCCAAAGTGCATAAATTCAACTAACGATGGGTTTGTGCCTCCCGCAGAGTGACCATGAATATAACCAATAGCTTTTGATCGTAACCCAGCTAGAACTTCTAGTTCGTATATCGGGTCAAGAATGTATATATTTTCAAAACTATGATATTTCGCCTTGAGCATTCGCCCATAACTTGAAGCGTCCCAATTACCGATAAAAACTAGATTTATAGATTCGCACATCGTAGCACTGTAAAGAATCAATTCAACATTGTTTTCCGGCTCTATCCTGCAAAGTGAAAAGAAATACTTATCGGGAATGCCTGTGACACAAGCCCCTTGGGAGGCAACTACAGCATGGTCACCCCCATAGGCGATTACCTTGCTCGACACAGAATAAACATCAGTAATATAATTTCTAATAGCTTCATTGTCGGAGATGATAGTATGGGAATATTTTATTGCGACACTTTCAGAAAATTTTAAAAATTGCCTGGCAATAACGCCCCACTTCTCTCGCTTCCACTCCATACCATCTATATTGGTAATAATTTCGACTTTACTTAGTATCCTCAGAATGGGGATTGCAACTGCGCCCGAAACTCCAAGAACCAGCACGGTAGTGCTCCCATTTTTCACAGACGAAAAGAGGGAGAATATATCGTAGAAAATACTGAGTATTCCATTTGCCTTCACGGGTACGTAGATAAGCTCCGCTCCTTTGTAATACCGAGCCCTGTCTCGCTTAAAGCCGCTGCAATAAACACATATCGAAATTGGTAATTCATTCTTATTTGAATAATTGACTAAATTTTCCGCTAGTGTTTCGAACCCCCCATACGACGCTGGAAGACCAACAGTCCCTACTATAGAAAGCCTCTTTGTTATATTTTTTTTCATTGAGGTTTCAGCTTACACTTTTGAAAAATGAACTGATGTTTAACCCAGTTTTTTGCGGTTAATTTACGAATGACTTCTTTAGTGTAGATCACTAGCATATTCTACTTATCCAAGCTTAGCCCTTCAGCAAACCATTCAATATTTCGCCGTAATCTGATTTGCCATACAGCTCGGCTGTATGGGCTATTTTGTCTGAATCGATCCATCCGTTTGCGTATGCCACCTCATCTGGACTCCCTATGAATATACCCTGCCTCTTCTGTAATGTCCGAACATAATTGCCAGCTTCCAATAAAGATCCATGTGTGCCGGTATCGAACCATGCATATCCTCTTCCCATCTTCTGTACCGAAAGAAATCCTTCTTCCAAATAGAGTTCCAGTAAAGATGTAATTTCAAGCTCGCCTCTAGAGGACGGAATCAGTGTCTTGGCCTTGGCCGATGCTGTGGAATCCACAAAATATAGGCCGGTAACCGCATAACTTGATTTTGGGCTTTTAGGTTTTTCAACTATCGAATCAACTTTTCCTTCTTTAGTATAACCAACTACCCCGTAGCGGCTTGGATCTACGACTTGATAGGCAAAGATAGTCGATGATTCGTTATTTTTGCCTGCCAACCTAAGAAGGTTAGTCAATCCATGTCCATAATGGATGTTATCACCCAGCACGAGAACACTTGGCCGTCCATCCAAAAAATTTTCCGCCAAGATAAAGGCATGAGCTAAACCTTCTGGCTCAGCTTGTACCAAATAGGTAAATCTAACACCCCATTGATCTCCTTCACCCAAAAGCCTCTGAAACTGACCCCGATCCTTTGGAGTAGTGATGATCGCAATATCGCGGATACCTGCTAGCATCAAAACCGAAAGAGGATAATAAATCATCGGTTTATCATATATTGGAAGCAATTGCTTAGAAACGCCCAGGGTAATTGGCCACAGGCGCGACCCTGTGCCGCCAGCCAATACAATTCCTCTACGCTCACTTGTATTTTGCATTAAACTCTCTACAACTAATAATGTGTACTTGGAATTTCTATTTAGCAGTTAGCATGTTTCATTTTCTCTTGGAAATTTAAAATTCCAAAATGCGACAGTAAGTCACGCATCGAAATAACCCACAAAAAAGTTGAGAAGTTAGGTTGAGAGTCAATTTGCAAGAATAGTACGAAATATTATTAGAGAAATAACATAAAAAACTATCTTTAAACGGCAACATATTTTGCCAAGAAAGTCAACTATAAGATCATTGTAATATACAAATAGAAAGCCAAACTTGTAGGCCACCTAAAAGCGACTCGATGATCTTGCTTATAAATCACGAGTAACCCCTCCTTTTCGCCAATCGCAGGTTAAAACAGTAAGTGTCCACAACAACATTAAAGACAATATTAACAATGAAAGCCCCATGGTGCTTAGCAAGCCACCCACATACAATTCGTTCATTAGCATGCCGATCAACGAAAAGATAAAACTAACCAACAAATAGCGAATATTGTCGCGCAATAGTCTAGTGACACTACAACTGATTACCCTACATATCCATAAAACCAAAACCACATAAGCTAATGAGCTGGCGATTGAAAACAAATTCACAAAAAGGTTGATGTTCGCATCAACCGCCAATGCGATAGATATTGCCATAACCCGAAAGATTACAAAAAGAAACTGCCAAATTAGTCCCTTATGATTTTGAAGTAGTGCATTGAAGATTATGCTCAAAGGCGAGGCTATCAATTTTAACAACATCCAGGGTAATACCAATTGCAGTAGCGTACCAGCACGTGCCCAATTGGGACCAAATATAAATTCAAAAATAATTGGCAGTGAAAAAATAAGTAATGCAGCAGAAGGAAATAGAAGTGCTGTCATCAGCCCTAGGTATTTATAGACAAAGCTAGACAACTCCCCGCGGTCAATTTTATTCTTTACATCACCCAAAAACACTTGTGAAATTGCATTGCCCAACATCGATATCGGAGTCGCGCCCACTTTTTGCGCTAAAGCAAACAAACCAGCTTCCACTGGCCCAAAGATCACGAGAATAATAAGCGGTACAGAATTCAAACTTAAAGTACTAAGGAGAACTTCAGGCGCTGAATATAATGGAAAATTTTTGTATTTTCTAACTATGAACGTATATTTGCTAAAGTGCTGTGTACACGTAGGGCTACGAGAATATTTTGCTTTGTAGAAATTCAATACTATTGCAGACAATTGACCTAAAACAAACCCAATTATTAAACCCAATGCCCCATACTTATTACCTAGTAGCTGAACTATTGAGGTTGACGATGTTTGAATAACTTTGATCCACCCAAGCCATAAAAAATTATGGTCACGCACTAAAATGTTTGACCCAATCTTCAACACTCCTACAGAAAATACCGATATGGGGAGCATATAAATTAATACCCCATCCACACCATGGGATGCCAGCTCGTCTATACAAAAAAGAAGAATTAAAGACAACAGAAAAATATAAATGATTAAAAACGTTATGCATAATCCCACTAAGTAATTTGCTTGTTTATTCTTTTTCTCTAAAGGGATTGCCAACTCATATCTAAAGCAACTTGTCGCACCTAATATTGAGACCGCTGCCACAAAAACAGAGTAAGCCCCGAATTCTGATGGGGTATAAAGTCTAGTTAATAATGGAGTTGAGAGTAGTGCCAACAGTTGGGATATCGCAGTTCCTCTTAAAACATGCGAAAGATTAACCATACCTTAAGTTAATGCTGCAATCAGGTTGGATACTATAAGTTCCGATGCGTTACCCTCACCATACATTGATTTATCGGTAGTTGAGTCACGATTTTGATCCATCAAAAAGTAATCTACAGCGGCAATTAATTTTTCCTTATCCGAGCCCACCAAAATGTTCATCCCGCATTCAATAGTTTCCACCCACTCAGTTTCCTCTCTGATTGTTATGCAAGGGACATCATGAAAAAGAGCCTCCTTCTGCATGCCGCCGGAATCAGTTATTATTATTTCGGAAGTCTGCATTAATTTCTGTAGCTCTAAGTATGGCAAGGGATCAACGACGAGAATATTTTTTAATAAGTTCGTATTGCCTAGCTTTACTTTGGTTCTTGGATGTAAGGGCAATATTATTCTATGGTTTTTTGATAGCACTACTAGCGCCTCAACAATTGACATCAGTTTGTCAATGTCATCTGTATTTTCGGCGCGGTGAATTGTGCATAAAATGTATTTTTCATCAATATCAACGTCGACAGGAAGCGGCATATCTTCTGTATGCTTTTTATAATACAACACCGCGTCGTACATGACATCTCCAACAAAGTCTATGGACTGACGGTGTCCGTTGGTAGCATTGTAAGGAAATCCTTCCTTGGTTAAATTGCTCACAGCTGTTTCGGAAGGGCAATAAAGATAATTGGATACACGATCCGTAAGGATTCTATTTACTTCTTCGGGCATAGAAAGGTTTCTTGACCGAAGTCCAGCTTCTATATGCACTATTGGAATATGCATCTTGCTTGCTGCTATTGCAGCTGCTAGAGTGGAGTTGGTGTCACCATAAACAACAACCGCATCAGGCTTTTTATCAATATATAACGACTCTAGCTTTTCAATCATACGGCCGGTCATAGCGCCATGATCCAGATTTGATATCTCGAGATTGTAAGCTGGCTCCTTTAAAGAGAGCTGTTTGAAAAAAACTGCGGACATATTTTCATCATAATGCTGGCCAGTATGGACAATTTCTTCTCTTATAAAGTTCTCGGTGGAATTATTTCTAGCTTCTATTGCGCGAGAAACGACTGCTGCCTTTATGAACTGAGGCCTAGCTCCGACTATTGTTAAAATATACATAATTAATCTGATTCAATTGGCACAAAACTCGTTCGCTAGCTTACAAGACTTGCGGTATTCACGATGAGACTTTTGTTAAAAAAATATAATTCTAGTAAGACTAACTCAGTTTAGTTACCTTTAAATAGTAACCTAACAAAAAATATGAAATATTACACTCGGAGTATATATTTCAAAATCTTGGGTAACTCAATTCAAAGGCACAAGACGGGTAAACATTTTAAAACTTAGATGCCGTTGGAGTGCCTTCAGATCATTAGATGAGCTGACGTGTTTGTTTTTCTCAGTCGGAGGAGGACCGGTTTAAGGACGAACAAATTGTCAAAATTCTGCGGGAAGTAGGTCAATCAACGGTCACTAAAACGGCCGAAAAGCACTCCCTGACCGAGCAGAAGATCTATCGTCGGCGACGCGTTTACGATGGTAAGTGTAATCCCCCCTAAAAACCACTGTACTAATAAGTAGAGATTTCCGCATACTTAATGCAGGAGATTTCAATGAGAAAATCACGTTTTACCGATAGTCAGATACTCGCGTTTTTGAAGCAGAATGAAGCTGGATCAAAGGTTCAGGATCTATGCCGGGAGCACGGATTTAGCTCTGCTCAATTTTATCAGTGGCGATCCAAGTTCGGTGGTATGGACGCGTCTCTAATGAAGCGCATGAAAGAATTGGAGGTAGCGTACGATAAGTTTCGCACTTTTTGAGGCGGTGGCCTCAGGTTGATAAGATTTAGTTACCAAGCTGAATCACAACAACCAAGAGACCACTACCAATGAATGATGATACCAAAGTATTAGACAAGGTCGTGAGTATTGACGACAAGCGGATCAAAAATCACCTAGATGGACTGGTTCGAGATAGTGTTGAAGAGACATTGAATTCACTTCTGGATGCTGAGGCTGATGCAATGTGTGGAGCCCAACGTTACGAACGCAGTGCTGATCGGGTAGATACCCGTGCTGGCAGTTATGAACGCCAGCTACATACCAAAGCTGGTGATGTAACTCTTAGAGTGCCCAAGCTGCGTACTCAAACGTTTGAAACCGCAATTATCGAGCGCTACAAGCGCCGTGAAGCCTCGATTGAGGAGTCGCTGATCGAGATGTATCTGGCTGGCGTTTCGGTTCGCCGTGTTGAGGACATAACCGAAGCCTTGTGGGGAACTCGCGTCTCACCCAGCACGGTAAGCAAGCTGAATAAGAAGATCTATAAAAAGCTGGAGGCTTGGCGACAGCAACCGATCGAAGGCAATTACCCGTACGTTTATCTGGATGGCATTGTGCTAAAACGCACCTGGGCTGGGGA
>JBGCGE010000062.1:0-7411 GCA_045110495.1 Gammaproteobacteria bacterium | reverse complement strand
AGTCGAACGAGTTATGAAGTAGGCGATAAAGGCACCTAAAAAAAGCGCCAGTAGAACACACAATCCAATCACGAGCGTAGCGTGGTCGTTACTATCCTGCAATTGAGGACCTAAAGTATCTTGAACCCCTTTTATTTCTAGTTTGACTTTTTCAATGTCCGTAGCAACCTTTGGCCCTATCCGATCCAGTGTGTTTTTGATAATGTCGTTACGCGTAGTGATTGTTTTAACAACGTCATCGAAAGCTTTCTCGTAAACTTTTTTACCTTCAGCTACTTTTGAAAGCAAAGCTCGACGTTGTGGATTTTGCAGTTCTCTATCGAGAACTTTCAAATGCTTAGCCATTTGCTTAAATTCTTGATGAACACGTTCCACGGCTGCATTATCATTTGTATCGAGAAATTTGCCAGAATAAAGACGGGCAAGCAGTAAACTTCTGGTTGCTAGTGATGCTTCATAAGCAGCACTCATATCATTATCTTTTTTTGAAGAGAGTAGAATTTTCGTTAAGTCTTTCTCTATAGAGGGTCCTCTTTTGTTCAAAGTTTCATAAACGATATCGTTGCGTCTTGCAATTAGATCAACAACTTGCTTGAAACCGGCTCGATACTCAGTGAGAAGTTGATCAACTTCGTTTATCATCTTTGCACGTTTCGGATCGTTAATTTCCTTTTGTGCTTCTGCCATGAATTTACTGGTTCTCCCCCAGTATTCTTCAAATTGAGCTTTGTCTTTATCGCTTGCCGTTATAATGTAATCTTTAACATTCATTCGCACCATCAACATGTTCGCTTGTACTCGTCCCGAAAGATTGGTGTCTCTAGCCATTTCGCGGTATTCCTTAAATCCAACAGATGCGCTGTGCATTGCCTGGTAGGCGACCAGACCTGTTATTACTAGCAATCCAAGTATTATTGAAAAGCCCACTTATAATTTTTTGGTTAAACTGATATCTTTTAGCGCACTTAAATTTGTTTTCATTAGTCTTCTTCTTTACATAATCTGGTTTGAAAAGTTTTTATCTTTTGACGCCTTCAGATGAAATATCCGCAAATAAAAACAATTCTTAACTAAAATTTGTTAGTTAATAACGGTTATCGAAATTTTTTATTTCAAAAAAGTCTAAGCTTATTAAACTATCTTCCAGTACATAAATTACCTGCGAGGAAGACTTGGATTTAACCTGATGTCATCAGGAAATAATTAATAAAAAAAATATAATTAGTGAAAAAGGGTCACCACAAAACTCTGCTTTTTTTAGCTATAATTTATGTATAAACACGAAGTAGTTTAGATATCTAAATTTTATTAAAATAAGTAAACGTTGAACTTTGTATCTCAAATAGATAATTATAAAATAGCTCTGTTTTATCTAAAAATCTGCTTGTACTCTAATTTGAAATATATTCGGATCATCGCTTCCGGCCGAGGTCTCACTGCTATGCAAATTCGCTATATTACCTGTAGCAAACTCATCACCGTTGACCCAGACATAATTCATCATCATTCGAACATAAGGATTTATATACCAATTCAAACCAAGCGTTATATTTTCTTCTTCTCCGCCAAAAATATCCTGATCGTTCAGATCAATCGTATCAAAACGTGTCACTAGCTCCCATGCACCGATACCGCCATTGTTGATATTGAAATTATTTTTAGGCGTGATCCGATCAAACGCTCCCGTTTTTACACTATAATTTCTAGACTCTCCAGTTAGAAAATAGCTACCGTAGATATACCAACTACTAAAATCTGGATCTGAATTTTGGCCATCTCGATAGACACTAACCTGCACATACTGGCTCTGTAATGATAGTGGTCCGTAAACAGTTGCAAGTTCTGCATTTAAACTAACCGTTGTATCTACATCCGTTATTGGGTTTGTATCTACAAATCTTACATCGGTTACATTTGAACTTGGTTTTGCACGGTAGCGAACGGGCTCCTCTTGTGCAGACATGTAACGTCCACTCAAACCAAAATGCAGCGAACGAGTAGATTCATGGATTGGGGCGTAAGTTACCCGACCAATAGCACTCCAGTTTTCATCCCCTTCTTGTGTTGCATCACCACCGGCGGATGAACCAAAAGCTCCAAGTGTTGCGCTCCAGTTTTCGCCAGTGGTACCGGCAGAAACACCCATTAAACGACCAGGTACAAAATTATCTAAGAATCCCCTTTCGAGAAAGGTAATAAACCTGATACTCGTTAACTGTTCCAGGCTGAATGGTGGTTTATAGTGCCCGGCTTTAATGTAAAGAGGACTAAATCCGGTGTAGCTGATCCAGACATCCTTAGCTTTAACATTTTCATCTGCAAAATCATATTCACCCTTATAATGCCAGTCCTTAAATAGTGTCCCTTGTAAAAATAATCGCGACGTTCGATATTTTGTTCCATCACCCAGATCAGATTTATCTTCATCGTACCAGGCGAAATCAGTCAAAATTTGACCACCAACTTCGGCAGAAAAACTACCATCCTCTGACGTTATCTTCACACCACCTTTAGTACTTAATTTGTATTTATTTTCAGGCTCAATCGATACGGTATTTGCCGATTCTTGCTTAATATTTTTGATTGATTTCTGTTTGCCCTCAACGGTTTCAAGTTTTTTTTCATTTCTTGCAGCTGTCCCTGTAATACTTGTCGCGTTAACGCTGTGCTGTATCAGTACAAATGAAGCTAAAAAGCTCACTACTAAAGTTAGCCTCTTGATTCTTGTCCCCATAAATCACCCTGCCTTTCATTGGTTAATGAACCTTCCTGGCTCTTTTATCACTTCCAATTGATAACTTAAACAGACAAGATTTATGCTAGGATAAAGACACTAATTGAGAATTTTTAAAGTCAATACTTTCCTTTTCGAAAAAGGTTGTTGTCTTTTTAATTAAGTCCAAAATGATTTTCTGTATGACAAAAGACAATGCAAATCAGAATGATTAGCACATGTGCGGAAAACTCGGATCGATTAGGATAAAAAAATTAAAGGGTGATTGATAGTAAAGATCAAAACGGCTTCAATCTTGTTATCAAATTCTACGTCTACCTGACGTTAATTAAAAATTAATTAAGCGGGGCTTTATAGTCACTTTTATTTTTTACTCGTTGCAGCAAACTCAAACGCATCAGAAAAGAGTCTTTCTTGTTGCAACCCGTATTGAGCAAATGACTTGTGGATCGATTCGACCATAATCGGAGGCCCACTTGCGTAAACATCCATTTCAGAAAAATCCGTAATATCTTCAAGAATCGCGTTATGAACAAAACCAGTTTTGCCTTTCCAATTATCATCCTCAAGTGGATCTGATAAGACTGGAAAATACTCAATATGATCATGCTTTTCGGCCCATTCACGAGCAAGTTTATCAGAATACAGATCTCGTTTTGATCTGACGCCCCAATAAAGCAAAACCGGTCGCTGATCTCCTTTTGCGATCATGTGCTCAATGATTCCTTTTATTGGGGCAAAACCAGTTCCGCCGGCGACAAAAATGATCGGCCGATTACTATCTTCTCTCAAAAAGAAATTACCAAAGGGACCTTTAATGCGTAGCAGTGTTTTCTCTTTCATTTCCTTAAAAACAATTTCAGAAAAAACACCTCCATCATAATACCTGACCTGGAGTTGCAAATACTCATCATCATGCGGTGCATTAGCTAATGAAAAAGAACGTTCTTTACCATCCTTCATCAGGATATCGATATATTGACCCGCTAAAAACTGTAGGCGTTCTGTGGAAGGCAGTTTCAACCAGAGTCCCATAACATCATGTGAAAGTTGTTCTAATTTCATGACTCTGGAAGGGAGAGTTTTGATCGAAATTTCTTTTGTTTCGGTAACTTCTGACGCTTTCAGAATCAGATCAGTTTTCGCTCTGGCCTGACAACATAAAATATAACCTTCTTCCATTTCTTTTTCAGTCAACGCTTCAGGTTCAGTATCTCCGTATTCAATTTCACCCTCGATCAAACGAGTTTTACATGCACCACAACTGCCACCTCTACAACCATAAGGAAGCTGGATCCCCTCTCGTAGGGCAGCATCTAAAATCGCCTCATCATTCGAGCAATTAAATTCTGTTTGGCTGGGAGTTAATACAATTTTTCGTACAGCAGTATCTCTGGTCATTTTTTACTCATGTAAGTTTTCTGATCTCAGTAAATCAGAGTTAAGGTCGGCCTCTCACACTATTAAGCCAGCGTAATAAAGGTTTCCACTGTTGCCTGTCAAAATCAGTACTTGACGGTGCAAGTTCGAATAGTGATAAACCTTGTTCAGCCGCGCGTATGTAATTTTGGCTTGCTCTAAGTACCGTCGCAAAAGGAAATTTTTTTCCATCCGGTAACTTTTGTCTAGAAAGATAATCAAAAAGATCATGACCAGCAATAGTATTTTCTCGTACACGGTTTGCTACTGTTACTAATTTCACTTCGGCTTTAACCACCTTATTGAGCCCTTTTAGATCTTCTATAAAACGTGTTGCCGCTCGAATATCTAATGGTGATGGCAATATAGGCATAACAATTGTTTCGGTTCTTCTAAGCAGATCCGTTAGTGGTTTACCATGTATTCCAGCTGGAGCATCCATTATCAAAACGTCCGTGTTTTTACTTGCCCGGAATTTCTCGTTACAAGCGGCAACACCCTGAATTTCCGGTTGCTTTTCAGATCTTACTGATAACCAATCCATACTTGATAATTGCGGATCAAAATCTGCCAACAATACAGACTTACCTTGCGTAGCATAAAACCCCGCTAAATTTGTCGCTATCGTTGTTTTGCCACAACCACCCTTCGGGTTCATAACTAGTATGGATCGCATCGTAAATTCACTCCTGTTTTTTTTATTCTTAGAGTAGCAGTATACCGTTTTCGCTTTACGAAAAAACTAACGCGTTTTTCGACGTTCCGACATCAGTTTTTCTGCGATTGGAGTGAAAATTAATTCCATCGCTAACGTTTTTTTGCCCGCAGGAACAACAATGGTATCGGGTGTCGACATGAAAGACCCGTCAAGCATGCTTAATAAATAAGGAAAATTTACCTCCAACTTTTTATGATTACGTGCATGGACAACCGAAAAGCTTTGATCATTTGATGGAACTTCACGTTCCCCAAAAGGATCAGAAGTATCAACCGTAGGAACTCGTTGAAAATTAATATCCGTTCGTGAAAATTGCGGAACAATATAATGTACATAATCATGCATACGACCCAAAATAGCTTGAGTAGCAGCCTCGACAGAATGTCCTCGCTCTAATCGATCACGTTGAATTTTCTGGATCCACTCCAGATTTATGATCGGCACAACACCTACCAGAAGATCCACATATTTAGCGACATTGACTTTGTCTGAAACGAGGCCTCCATGCAATCCTTCATAGAAAAGCACATCTGAATCTTTCGGTAAGGCTTCCCAATCTGAAATAGAACCCGGTGGCAGCTTGTGGTGATAAGCTTCTTCTTCATTATGAATATACCACCGACGACGCCCGGTACCTTTCTTTGAATATTCCTGGAAAACCGATTCCAACTCTTCAAACAAATTACCTTCTGGACCAAAATGCGTAATCGTTTTTCCCTCTTCCTGCGCCGCAGATACCATCGATTGCATCTCCGCTCGATCATATCGATGAAAACTATCACCTTCCATGATGGCAGGCTTTATTCCCTCCCGATAACAAATATTTTCGAATGCTGTCTTAACATTCGTTGTTCCGGCACCAGAGGAACCAGTTACTGCGATAATCGGGTGCTCATGAGACATGCCGAACTTCTCCTTCCAATACAGATGCGATACGTTACCTCATGTATAATGGCTTCGCAAAATTTTAGAAAAATATGAGTTAAATCGTTGAATCAATCCTATGAATGAAAGTGATCGAAAATTATATTTACGTTTACTTCGATACGTAAAACCCTATTGGAAACGTTTCGCATTATCTATTCTAGGCATGGCTTTATTAGGTGCAATGGAACCGGCTTTACCCGCATTATTAAAACCCCTTCTTGATGGTAGTTTTATTGATGAGCCTGTTGGAAATATTGGACTAATCCCACTTTTACTTGTTTTGCTATTCCTGGTTCGAGGCATACTTATGTTTGTCAGTCAGATCCTTTCAAACTGGGTCTCTCAGCGTGTTGTGATGGATTTAAGAACAGATATTTTCAACAAATTGCTAACCTTACCAACCGCTTTTTATGATGATAATTCATCAGGTTCACTCATCTCAAAAATCACTTATGACACGGTTCAGGTCAGGCAATCGATCACACGCGTTTTTGCTGTCTTAGTAAAAGATAGCTTGGCTATAATTGGCTTAGTTGCGTATATGATCTATCTGAATTGGAAACTGAGCTTAATCGTGTTTTTACTTGTTCCTATGATTGGCTTAATCGTTAGTATTGTTAGCAAACGAATGCGCACAATGAGTCGGCTCGTACAAGAATCTATGGGCGACATTACACATGTCGCTCAAGAAGTTATCGAGTCACAAAAAGCCGTTAAAATTTATTCTGGGCAGGGTTATGAAAAAAAGCGCTTCACTAGAGCGATCAATAAAACCCGTCAATATAATATGAAAATTGCTGTCGCTTCAGCGGCAAATAGCCCAATAATCCAGTTCATTATGTCATTTGGGTTAGCCACCGTTATTTATTATTCAACTTTTTTAGCTCATAAAGGCCTGATGACCGCTGGTGAATTTGTAGCTTATTTCACCGCTATGATGATGTTGCTGGCTCCGATTAGAAGACTCGCTAAAGCAAATGAGCCTTTGCAAAATGGTTTGGCTGCTGCGACAAGCTTATTTGGGTTAATCGATGAAACTACTGAGATTGATCATGGAACAATTACAATAGGCAGGGCAAAAGGCGCGCTCCGCTTCGACCAAGTTTCTATGACCTACCAAAATGCCGAGAAATCCACTTTATCTAATGTTTCTATTGAAATCGCATCGGGTGAAACCGTTGCTTTAGTAGGTACATCTGGGAGTGGCAAGTCAACTTTCGCTAATTTGATCCCTCGTTTTTACTCACCTGAAAATGGATCCATATTCCTTGATAATCAAGATATAGAAACAATCACGCTCGACTCTTTACGCATGAATATTGCACTTGTCAGCCAGGAGATTATGTTATTTAACGATACGATCAAAAATAATATTGCCTATGGCGCGCTACGGGATGTTTCGAATGAAGAAATTACTACAGCAGCAGCCTCAGCACATGCACTTGAATTTATCGAGAAATCGCCCGAGGGAATGGATACTTTAATTGGTGAAAAAGGTGCTCGACTTTCTGGAGGACAGCGTCAACGCCTTTCAATTGCTCGTGCGTTATTAAAGGATGCTCCCGTTTTGATCCTGGATGAAGCAACTTCCGCGTTAGATACCGCTTCAGAAA
>JBGCGE010000061.1:0-14141 GCA_045110495.1 Gammaproteobacteria bacterium | reverse complement strand
ACAGAAAATACTAAAAATAGTAAAACAGCTGGAAATTTGATGATTGTCTTCATATCAATCTCGTATTAACAATGCATTTAATAAATTATCTTGAAAGCTAATATTACCAGTCAGGCTATTATGTTTTTCACACAACATGATTCCATGATCGAGTGGAAAAAAAGAATACTTATGTCTTGGAATGCCAGGATCTAACACATTACGCCCCAACAAAGATGCTTTAGTCACAGCACCATCACCTGGCTCCATTAATAATTTTTCGTAATCTATATCGGGATCCGGATTAACTATTTCTCCTGGATTCAACCGAACAAGCGACTCGCCATCAACTTCTTCAACAACAATTCTGGCGGGAGTTAATGTGCAATCTCCACCAAAGACGATCAAGGTTGGATGTTCTTCTGGCAATGGAATGGTTAATGACCAAACAAACCTTCGCGCTCTTTCAATAGTTTTCTCAAAGTAGTTTTCTAATACTTGTAAATGCCTTTCAGCTTCTTTTGCATCTGTAAATTGCGTTTTAACTCGCGCGCGTACTTCTGGATTAAAAATATTCCATTCAAATTGTCGCCATAAATTTATATCAAATAAATCTCGCTTCAAACTTTTACCTTGCCCGGTAACGATCCAATTATTTAGAGGGTGCGGCATAAGCTGATACAAGCTTGGCATGGTGGCTAGAATTTCAGGATTAATCGTTCCGGTACCTAAGTGAATACCTGCGATAAAAGCCTTCATTGTTTTGACTGATCCGAGATTAGGCGTACCCAATAAAACAACGCGTCTGATCCGTTCTCCACCATACATATTGATCGGAAAATCATTACCGTTCAAAACATCCGTTCTTCCATAGCGAAGATAATATCGTGTGATCAAACCGCCCATGCTGTGCGCGACAATATCAACTTTTAAATCAGGATTATTGTAGTCTTTTCTTATCTGATCAATGAAGTCGGCTAACTTAGCAGCTGTTTTAGAATTGTCCTGTCGCCAGTCATAAAAAAATGGGTAATAATATTTATTTACTGGATCAATTTTCTGGCCTGGTTGTGCTTCTTGATAACCGCCATATGTATGCAGCGTCTTGATAATATTGCCGTAAAAATCTTTACCTGCTGAACTATCTGCGATAGCAAAAGCCTCATACTCATCAGGCTTAGCTTCAAGCGTTTCAGAATCAATATCCAACGCGAGGCGATCATGATCTCCAAATAACAAGTTAAAAGCAGAACCAGGCCAGACTTCTTCTTCCGTTTGAGCGTCTCTTAATTTTCCACCAAGCACGCCATGAATGAAAACGACAGGAGGCTGATCGGTAACCATTTTACTTTCAGTGAAAAGTCGCTGAAGATCGGGTTTAGGCTCTCCAAAACCACCGATAAACCAGCTGGCGACAAGTAAGCCCGCCAGAAAGGCAACGCCCGTATAGCGATTAAAAATAAGAGAAAAAAAGGCTTTTAAGATAAAACGCATGAACACTCTCAGAATTTACTGTCATCGTTTTAATATAATACAAACTGATCAATTTTACTTGACCAGTTTATTTTGGAAGTATTACTGGGGCTGACCTTGAGATTGCATCATCTCTTGTAACATTTCTGGGGTAACGCCAGGTGGTAATTCAGACGTCATTCCCTCAGGCATTTCTGATGACATACCAGGCATTGGTGATTGTTTTTCAGAGTCCTGACCTTCTTCAATGATCAAATCTGAAAGCTTTCGTGTGAGTTGTTGGGCTTTATGTGAAGGCAACGCATAGACCCATCCATCTGTCTTTGCATTGAGTAATTCTACTTGTTGTTTAACCGAAGGTATTTTAGATTTTTCTTCATCATTCTGAGCTTCACTTTTCGGTTCTTCTTTTCCAGTAAATTCAAATGTAAAAGCAGCCCAGGTTTTATTCTCAATTTTGCTCGATTTAATCTTTGCTACAAGACCACCAAAAGTTTCATAAACCGTGATCAATGTTTCATCAGGCCATTTAAATTCTGTCGAACTATTCACATCATCAAAATGTAATTCTTCAACAATGGTTGCTAAACTGTTGAGGGTTGTTTGCGATTTTACTTTAAAACCTTCAGGTATGTTTTGTAATTCATAATTGACAGCAGTTTTGTCTTCTCTAAGCACTCCAACCGTCTTATCACTACCATGTTGGATTGAAATACTTTTCAGACGATCTGAAGATAAATTGATCAATTTATTTTCGAACCAATCTGCCGGATCAGCCGACAATGAAACTTCACCTTTAACCAGATAGGTATTTTCTTCGCCGGTTTTTCTTACGTAAAGCGAATCCGTTGATCCATCTGTTCGATTAATTCGCTCTTTGCCGATCAATAGTGAGACTAAAACATTACCTTTGGAATCTTTCAAAACCGCCTGTTTTGACTTTGCTTTTTCATCAGTAATATCTTCGACTTGTAGACGCGAATACAATTCAGGATTTGCCGTTTTAGCTTCTCGTATTTCAAGTTTACTCAACGCAATTACTAAAGGTTTAATTCGATTAAAATGAGCCGGATAACTGCCTCGGTTTTCCAACACCCATAGATCATTTTTTGCCGAGAGCACCGTCTCCAACTCGTGGGTTCTCAATTCAACTTTTGCAACATCCTGGATTTTGTTTGCAAGTTCTGGATATAAAGGTTCTTTATTAACCACCGTTTCTAATGAGCGTTGCTGCACAGAGAACCAGGCCGCAATGACAAATAACAAAGTGACAATAGCAAATAAGGGTAATGATTTTTTCATATTATTAAGTACGTGCTCTACGTTTGATATTGAAGACAGCAGTTCCTATCGCAAGTAGTCCGATCAGAATTGGGATTAAACCAATATTGAGAAATTTTAATTTTGTTCCTAGCTGTTCGATATTTTTCTTCAGATCATGTTGTACTGAACGAAGTTCTTTACGAGTTTTAAGTTGCTCCTGTTGAAAACTTTCGATCTCTTTTCTCTGTTCAGGACTCAACAGAGTTCCACTATTTTCGGTGTTCTGTTGTTGCAATTGACTAATGCGTTGCTCAGCTTCTTGCAGTTTTTGTTGCAATGCTTGTTCGCGTGCTCGGAATTGATCTTCTGCTTGCCGTTGAAGATCTTGAACTCTATCGAAAGGTCTAGAATATTGACCGCGACTTCTTAAACTGATCAGATCCGAACTTCCACCCAAAATATCAATACTGTTCAAAATAAATTTTGCATTATCAGCATGCGGCGTTGGTACTCTTGAGCCCATAAAGTTTTGGTATTGCACCCAAAATCGATCTGCAAGAATATCGGTATCGGCTATTACAATAAGATTAATATCTTCTTTCGATTCGCTAACAAACGTTGGATCTTTTTCATCTGCCGCGGGACGTCCTTCAGGATATGCGGTTGATACTTTTCCGTTAATCCTTGCCGCGATCAGTAATGGCTTTCCACCTGATTCAAATTGATCAAGTAACGCGGTTGGATCACGAACAAAAATAACCGCATCACGTTCGTACGCCATTGAATTTTCACTGGTTGAAATCAATGGTGTAAACGTTGTCGTCGCGCCTTCTTCTTTTTGCAGAAAACCTGTTGTTCCTAAATTAATTAAGGTCAATTGATTTGTAGAAAAATCGTCCTTATTGAAGTGCTTTGGCTGTAGACGCATCCATGGAATATAAGCAATTTCTTGTGGGCCATTCGGATTCCCCGATTGCACTCGAATTGACGCTTCAATATCACCAGCAACTTTAGTCGTATCAAAAGCAATACCCCACTTATCAAAAAGTGTCGGCATCGTTGAGTGACGTTCCGGCATCGTCATCTGACTTTGTGGATCAGGCATTGTCTCGTCAGTTTCTGACATAGGATCAACAAATACAATTGCCTTGCCACCTTTCAAAACAAATTGATCAATTGCATACAATGTTTTGTCTTTCAGCGACTTAGGATGAATAACCAACAAAGTATCAATTTCCGGTTCGATATAACTGGTTTGCACACCTAAATCTCGTACCTGATACTCACCACGCATAATATCCATCACCGCCCACGCAGGAGAATTAGATCGACCATCTGGAGAACTTTGTCCAAAAACTGGTAAGGTACTAATTACGCCGATAACGCGATCTTTTGGATTACCCAAATTGTAGATCATTTTGGTCAATTCATATTCGAGAGTCTGTTCTTTTTCAGGCTGAAAGAAGGAAATAATTTCTTCATCGTCTGTGGTGTTCGTACCAGCCAAACCAAAGTATGCAAGCTCGCCACTATTACTTACGGGTAACCGTCGCATGCCGTAACTGACCGCTTCATCTTCTAATTCTGAAAATGGTTCTGGATCAGAAATGATCAATTTTAATTTGCCGTTCGACGCATCTTCATACTCTTCCAACATGTCACGCACACGTGCACCATAATTTTTTAGATTTGGAATACTATTAAGCATTTTTTGCGAAAAGAAATACCGTAAAGTAATTGGTTCTTCCAGCTCTTTAAGAATATTTCGAGTGCCCTCCGACAAGGTGAAAAGTTTATTGTCAGTCATGTCCATTCGCCATGAAGTCAGTGTGCCACTCGCAAGAATATTAACCGCGAGAAAAAGTACAATGGCGAGAATCAGACTGCTTAATGTTATAAATCTTTTACTCATTTTATTTGGCCTTATTACTGTCAATTGCCAGCGTGTTCAGGTACAGCCACAAACCGATCAGTGATGCAAAAAAGATAACGTCGCGAATATCAATGACGCCTTTCATAATCGAATTAAAATGGCTTAGAAAACTAAACGAACTGATCGCATCCAAAATCGATTGCGGTGCCCAGGCACTAAAAAAGTCTTGTACGAGTGGAAAGCCACTTAAAATAAATAAGAAGCAAATAACCACACTGACAACAAATGCAATGACCTGGTTTTTTGTTAATGCAGAGATGCAAGAACCTATTGCAAGGAAGCCACCAGCCATCAATAAACTACCTACATAGCTGACAAAAATAACCGTGTTATCTGGATCACCTAGATAATTTACCGTTATCCAGATCGGGAATGTCAGTGCTAGCGCGATTGCAGTAAAACTCCACGCGGCTAAAAACTTTCCAATTACCGCCTCCCCTAATGTGACAGGTAGCGTCATCAATAATTCGATGGTTCCAGTTTTACGCTCTTCAGACCAGAGACGCATTGATATCGCTGGGATCAAAAATAAATAAAGCCATGGGTGAAAACTAAAGAAAGGCGCTAAGTCAGCCTGATTACTTTCATAAAAACCACCGATATAAAAGGTAAAAATCCCAGTTAGAAATAAAAATATTACGATAAAAACATACGCAACCGGTGTTGCAAAATAGGCGCGTAATTCACGTTTAAAAATAGACATAATATTATTCATGAAAGATGCTCCTGTTCAACCGCCGGAGAATTTGATCCGATAGTGACATCTCTGAATACTTCATCGATACGCCCAGCTTCAACACGCATTTCACCCACTTCCCAACCATTTTTATGTACAAGATCACTAATGCTACCAACAATGCTCATGCCGTTTTTAGGAATAATTAATAACTGAGATTTTCCAAGTGTTTTTTCTACTACCTCAATATTCTCGACACTCGGCAGATTTGAGAGAACTTGTTTTGCATTCTGACTTTGTGATGTTTTCATCGTCAACGAAACTGCATTTTGGTATTTAGATTTGGAGATCAATTCTTTTGGCGTTCCATTAAATAACAGTCGACCTTTCGCAATAATAATCGCGCGATCACAAACTGCATCGACTTCTTCTAAAATATGCGTCGAAATAATAATCGCTTTATCCTGAGCCATAGCTTGTATCAAAGTTCGGACTTCATGTTTTTGATTTGGATCAAGACCATCTGTGGGTTCATCCATAATCAAAACTTCTGGATCATGCAGAATAGCTTGCGCCATACCAACTCTTCGTTTAAATCCTTTAGAAAGAGTCTCGATGGGTTGATTCATCACACCGTCGATATGAATTTTTTTAATGACATCTTCAATTCTTTCTTGTCGATAGCTTCCTTTGAGACCACGGATATCAGCAATAAAATTCAGAAATGCTTCGGGTGTCATTTCACCATAAGCGGGTGCACCTTCAGGTAAATAACCCAACTTCTTTTTCAAACCAATTGGATCTTCCAGAACATCATGTCCACACAAGCTAACGGTTCCGTTAGTTGGTTCTAGAAACCCGGCGATCATTTTCATCGTCGTGGATTTACCAGCACCATTCGGTCCCAGAAACCCAAGGACTTCACCACGCCTGACATTAAAAGAAACATCATTTACGGCAAGCAGTGATCCAAATTGCTTACTCAAACTTTTTACTTCTATTACATTTTCCATAAGATTTTTTGGTACTACTATATTTTCGCTATTCGTTCATTAACGGTCGTTATATTAACTTCATTTATATTGTTACTTGTTTGGCCATACTTCCGAGCAAATATTATGTTCGTCTTGATTAATTATTATTTTATTTAAGACTATTCAGGCTTGTATTTATTGCATAAACTTAATCATACGATTTTCAAATTAACGCGCGCCATTATTCTCCACACATCCCGATCAACGTCAACCAGTAGATTGTAAAGACAGACACTTTCACGATTTGTTCCTTGCTGGAATAAACTTCATCGCGAGCATGATCAAAATTAATACTGGTACTCCTAATAATGCCGTCCCAACAAAAAACTCCGAATACCCAATGTTGTCGACCACCACGCCAGAAAAACCGGCCATGAATTTTGGTAACAACAACATGACAGAACTGAATAGCGCATACTGGGTCGCAGAGTAACTTACATTTGTGAGACTCGATAAGTAGGCCACAAATGCTGCGGTTGCAATACCGGCACTGAAATTATCGAAAGAAATGACCGCGGTTAACCACCAGATATCATGTCCAATACCAGCAAGTACCGAAAATAGAAGATTACTTCCGGCGGACAAAACCGCGCCGAGAAATAGAATCGGTAATACCCCCCAGCGGACGATCATAAGTCCACCAACACCTGCTCCAACGATTGTCATTATCACGCCATAAACCTTTGTAATCCCTGCGACCTCGCCCTTGGTAAAACCCATATCATAATAAAATGGGTTTGCCATAATTCCTAATACAATGTCAGATATACGGTAGGTTCCGATCAAAAACAGGATCAATAATGCGTGCCAGCCATAACGTTTGATAAAATCCCAAAAAGGGCTGATCACCGCATCTAAAAACCAACTTAAAAAATGAGCGAGTGGTGCTGGTAAATGCTGATAATGTGCTATCAACGACGCTAACTTTTGTTTTCTCTGACTCGATTCAGTATCTTCCATTTGATCAGGCTCAGTAGTCATTAAAGTAGAAATAATTCCAACCAACATACAAGCCGCCATAGATAAGTATGCAATCTGCCAGGGACGATGCTCATAACTCGCTTCGGAAGGATCAAAAATCGCAGCGATCGCTAATGTTCCTGCCGACGCCAAAATCATGCCTAAACGATAACCCGCCATATAGCTCGCCGACATCGCACCTTGCATCTCTTCAGGAACAGCTTCAATTCGATAAGCATCCAAAGCGATATCTTGGGTTGCTGAAGAGACTGCAACTAACAAAGCACATCCTGCCATTACTCTGAGATCAACCGCAGGATCGGTAATCGCCATACAGACCAGGGAAAATATGATCGCGATTTGAGATAAAAGTAACCAGGCACGCCGTCTGCCAAGCCAGTTAGTCAGAACGGGTAATTTCATTCGATCAACTAAAGGAGACCAACACCATTTCACAGCATAAGCCAATCCGATCCAACTGAAAAAACCGATCGTACTTCTTGAAACCCCCGCTTCCCGTAACCAAAACGATAAAGTTCCAAACACAAGCAATATTGGTAATCCGGCGGAAAACCCAAGAAACAGCATTCCCACCACACGGGAATTCTTATAAATAGAAAGTGCTCCTCGCGATTTAGACCACATTGAGGTGGGATTCATAGTGATCTAAACTGGTTCCAGATCTTCCATTGGCCATCGCGGTTGAGCATGAAACGCTAAACCATTTTTTTCACCTGCTGCCAACCTTATGGCACCTGCGTAAGCGATCATCGCGCCATTATCCGTACAAAATTCTAACCTTGGGTAATAAACTTGTGCGTTTAAAGTTTTGAATTGATCGCGTAGTTGATTATTAGCACTTACACCGCCAGCAATAACTAGCCTTTGTAAACCAGCCTCTTTTAAAGCCCGTTTACATTTGATTAATAAAGTATCAAAAACTGCATCAGAAAAGGCGCGAGAAATATCTGCTTTAGTTTGCTCCTCTTGATCTGACTTTTCCCAGGTATTTCGCGCGAAGGTTTTCAGCCCACTAAAACTAAAATCCAACCCTGGGCGGTTGATCATCGGACGCGGAAAAGTATATCGCTCAGAATCACCTTTCTTAGACAGCTTTTCAATTGCTGGTCCGCCTGGATAAGATAATCCAAGTAATTTTGCTGTCTTATCAAATGCTTCACCCACCGCGTCATCAAGCGACTCTCCGAGTATTTGATAATCACCGACACTGTTAACTTTCACCAGTTGCGTGTGCCCTCCAGAGACGAGCAAAGCAACAAATGGGAACTCTGGCGGGTATTCTTCAAGCATACAGGCCAATAAGTGCCCTTCCATGTGATGAACTCCGACACTCGGGATTTTCCATGTCCAGGCCAAACCATGTGCAACAGAAACGCCAACTAAAAGCGCTCCGATAAGGCCTGGCCCTTTCGTGTAAGCTATACCACTTATTTGTTCAAAGTGAGTATTTGCTTCTTCTAGAACCCCTTTTACTAAAGGGATAATTCTGCGAACATGATCGCGAGATGCAAGCTCAGGAACCACCCCACCATATTGGGCGTGAAGATCAATTTGACTGAATAAAGCGTGAGCCAAAAGGCCCTGTTCTGTGTCGTAAATTGCAACGCCTGTTTCGTCGCAAGAAGTTTCGATACCTAAAACGCGCATGGTTTTTGCTTTTCTCCTGTTAAGCAACTAGAATAATGCGCCTTTTGAATATTGTGCAACTTTTTTTTAATTAAAACACTTTAGGAATATCGAATGCCATCAGTTAAGGTCAGAGAAAACGAACCATTTGACATCGCTTTACGACGTTTTAAACGTTCATGTGAAAAAGCCGGAACCGTCGCGGAAGTTCATCGCCGTGAATATTACGAAAAACCTGCTCAAGAAAGAAAACGTAAAGCAGCAGCAGCGGTAAAACGTTGGCAGAAAAAAGCATCAAGAACCAGCCTGCAAAGAAAGCGCCTCTACTAGAAACTTTCAAACCCAAAATTTGATATGTCAGATTCTCTGAAGCAACGTCTACTTAGTGACGTTAAAGATGCAATGCGCAGCAAAGATAAACCGCGCCTTGGCACTTTGCGTCTGATTACGGCTGCTATCAAACAGCGTGAAGTAGACGAACGTATTGAGCTAGAAGATGCGGATGTTACGGCGATCCTGGACAAAATGTGCAAACAACGTCGTGAATCTATTTCGCAATATAAAAAAGCTAATAGACAAGATCTTGCAGATCAAGAAATCTACGAAATTGATATCATTCAAGCCTATCTGCCAGAACAACTTTCTGAGGAAGAAATTCTCAGCTTAGTACAAGAAGCAATTAGTACAACGGGCGCCAGCGAAATGAAAGACATGGGAAAAGTAATGGGTATCCTGAAACCTAAACTACAAGGCCGCGCGGATATGGGGCCTGTTAGTGGGCTGATCAAAAAGCAACTTGCTGGTTAGTCAACGGAAAGTAGTAACAGCTAAAACTCCTCTGTAGACCTTTTCACGTAAAGAATAGTATCCGGTTATACTTGAATATATGGCCGGAATGATCCCACAAGATTTTATTGATGACCTTTTAAGTCGCACCGATATTGTCGATGTGATCGGCGAATTTGTACAACTTCGAAAAGGTGGCAAGGACTACCAAGGGCTTTGCCCTTTCCATAACGAAAAAACGCCCTCTTTCACTGTGAGCCAGGTTAAACAGTTCTACCACTGCTTTGGTTGTGGCGCGAATGGATCGGCGATCAGCTTTATGATGGATCATAATCACCTGGATTTTGTTGAAACCATCAAAGATCTCGCCTCAAAAGCGGGAATGCAGCTTCCAGAAAATACTGAAACAAAACAAAATCGACCCGATCACAACCCAGTATTCAATATACTCGAACAAGCAAGCCAGTTTTATGCAAAACAGTTACGCCAACATTCGAGCAAAGAAAGAGCCGTTGAGTATCTGAAAAATCGTGGACTCTCCGGAGAAATCGCTGCCGCTTATGACATTGGTTATGCGCCACCCGGTTGGGATAATTTGATCAATTCTTTTGGTATGAAAGAACAAATAACTTCTGATCAAATTAGTTTACTGCTAAAAGCTGGGTTAATCGCAGAAAAAGAATTGGAAGATAATAAAAAGCGGCATTATGATCGCTTTCGTGATCGGATAATGTTTCCGATTCGCGACTATAAAGGCCGTGTGATCGGTTTTGGAGGCAGAGTTTTTGATCAGGGTGAACCTAAATATCTAAATTCTCCTGAAACACCCGTTTTTCATAAAGGTCGCGAACTTTATGGGCTTTTTGAAGCTCGCAAACGCTGTCGCGATTTATCACGAATTATTGTTGTTGAAGGTTATATGGATGTCGTCGCGCTCGCTCAGTTCGGCATTAACAATGCAGTTGCGACATTAGGCACAGCAACAACCATTGAACATTTGCAACGTCTATTCAAAGCCACTCGCGAAATTGTAATTTGTTTTGATGGCGATAAAGCTGGTCAACGCGCCGCATGGAAAGCATTGGAATTATCACTCCCGCTGTTGAAAGAAGGTTACTCGGTGCGTTTTCTTTTTTTACCAGAAGGTGATGATCCTGACAGTATTGTCAGAAAACAAGGTGCGGCTTATTTTGAAAACACAGAAAACTACACTCAGCTATCTGAATTCCTGTTCGACTCACTTGTTCAACAAACGGACTTAACAACACTTGAAGGCCGTGCTCGACTATTTGATCTTGCGAGTCCGTTAATTGCAAAAATTCCAACGGGTGCCTTGCGCACATTAATGCAACAGCAGCTAAGTTCATTATCACAACTCGCTAGTGAAAAAATTGATCAAATGATGCCAATTCATAACCCAGCGCCTGAACGAATAAAGCCTGTACAAAGACGGCCGGTAAATCGAAATAAACGTTTCTCCCGTACATTGGTTGAACAAGCAATTCACATCCTAATCAACCATCCAGAATTTGTTATAGAGATTGATTTTCCGAAAGAATTATCAAACTTGGATGATCAGAATATTCCCTTCATTCTGGAACTTACCCAACAAATCTCTGACCAATCACTTATAAATACTGGGCAATTATTAGAACACTTCAGAGAATCAGAAAAAATAGAGTTGCTGAATCAGTTGTTGCCTGGTGAAAAAGATCTACCTGACGATGCTATGCGTGCGGAATACAGAGGGATTATTCAAACCCTGCAAAAAAACTTAGCAAAGCAACAACGTTCAGCTTTGATTCAAACTTCTGACGGTAAAATTACTGATCAGATAAAAAGTCTGTACACGCGCTCAAGTAAGGGTGCAGATACTGATCAGAAATAAAAGTTTTACTATCGCAAATGAACAAATTTGATGTATACTTTACTGTTGGTATTTGCTAAATCAATAGCAATATGGCAGGGAAATCACATTGGTACTAGACTCGAAAAGTATTACAACGAGATTTATCACTTTAAAATCAACAATCTTGCCCTATATTATTAATACAATCTCTCTTCAATCTACGGCGATTTAATGGAAAATAAAACAAAAGAAAACACACCATCACCTGTGAAAACTGAAGTTCAGCGTTCTTTGTTGAAGGAATTGATCGCAAAAGGTAAAGAACAAGGCTACCTCACATACCATGAAGTGAACGATCACTTGCCTGGAGAAATTGTTGATCCCGAGCAGATAGAAGAAATCATCAGCATGATCAACGATATGGGTATTACTGTTCACGAAACAGCACCCGACATGGATTCATTATTGATGTCTGATAATGCTGTCACAGACAGCGATGAAGCAGCAGAAGAAGCAGCGGCTGCACTGGCACTAGTCGAAAATGACTTTGGCCGAACGACTGATCCCGTCCGAATGTATATGCGTGAAATGGGGACAGTTGACCTTCTTACTCGAGAAGGCGAAATCGTCATCGCGAAGCGTATTGAAAAAGGGATAACTCAAGTTCTTGCTGCCCTGTCTGATTATCCGTACATCATGGGTAAGGTTCTAGTGGAATATGACAAGGTCGGCAAAGAAGAAATTAAACTTACCGACATTATCACTGGTTTTTTTGATCCTAACGAAGAAGCAGCTCAACCAGCTCCAAGACCCGCTGTCGAACCGGAAAAAAATGCAGAATCGGAAGAAGATGATGAAGAGGAAGAAGAAGATCCAAATGCATTAGATCCTGATGAAGCTCTCATCCGCTTTAAGCATCTTGCTAAATTGCATGACAAAGTTCTTGCCTCAACAAAGAAACACGGTAGAGATCACGAAAAAACTAAACCTCTGAGACAAGAGCTAGCAGAACGATTCCGTGAGCTGAAATTTACGCCGAAATTTATTGATCGCTTAAATAAAGAAGTTCGAGGACTTGTTAACGAACTTCGTAAGCAAGAAAAAACGATTATCCAGGCTTGCACAAAACGATCTGGAATGCCGCGTAAAGATTTCATTGCCTCATTCAAAGATAATGAAACCAATTTAGACTGGACAGATAATTTAATTGCTGCCGGAAAACCCTGGTCAGAGAAACTAAAAAACTATCAGGAAGATATATTATTTGCGCAAAAACGACTAATTCAAATTGAAGAAAAGTCAGACATGCCAATCACCGAGATCAAAGAGATCAACCGTCGTATGTCTATCGGTGAAGCAAAAGCACGACGTGCGAAAAAAGAAATGGTTGAAGCCAACTTAAGGCTGGTTATTTCGATCGCTAAAAAATACACCAATCGTGGTTTGCTATTTCTTGATCTTATTCAAGAAGGCAATATCGGCCTGATGAAAGCCGTTGATAAATTTGAATATCGCCGTGGTTACAAATTCTCCACCTATGCAACATGGTGGATAAGACAAGCCATTACGCGATCAATTGCCGATCAAGCCCGCACTATTCGTATACCTGTGCACATGATAGAAACGATCAATAAACTCAATCGTATCTCTCGACAAATCCTGCAAGAAAAAGGTCGTGAACCAACACCTGAAGAACTTGCTGAACGCATGCAAATGCCAGAAGACAAGATCAGAAAAGTACTGAAAATTGCGAAAGAACCTATCTCAATGGAAACCCCAATCGGTGATGATGAAGATTCGCACCTTGGAGATTTCATCGAAGACATCAACATACAAGCACCGGTTGACTCAGCAACGTTTGAAGGATTGTGCAGAACGACAAATGACGTACTCGAAGGGCTAACACCAAGAGAAGCAAAAGTACTACGTATGCGTTTTGGTATCGGCATGAACACCGATCACACATTAGAAGAAGTCGGCAAACAGTTTGATGTAACGCGTGAAAGAATTCGTCAGATAGAAGCGAAAGCGTTAAGAAAATTACGTCATCCTTCACGATCAGAACAACTTCGAACATTCCTGGATAACTAAATCCAAATTATTTAGCCGTAAAACGATATGTTTGATCCTGACTTTCAGGATCAAACACTCTCGGCTATAATTGCCACCCCATTCGGGCCTGTAGCTCAGTTGGTTAGAGCAGTGGACTCATAATCCATTGGTCGGAGGTTCGAGTCCTCCCGGGCCCACCATATTCAAGCAACAACTTACCCACACCCTCACTATAAAGAAAAATCAGAAATTATGATCATGTACGATCAATCTCGCGCTTTACGCGGCCTGCCTTTCGGCTTCGGTATCACCCGCCGTTCTGTCAAACGCGCAATCTTCTCTTTAAAGCGATCACTCCCCAACACCCAGGCCTTATTGGTCGATTCGCGTATCGCTTCTAAATCCTTCTTTGCCACCTGTGCGCGAAACAATTGTCGGTAGGCACGTTGTTGAAGTGCGGCACTTCGGCCTAAGGCTTTATAAATAGTA
>JBGCGE010000060.1:0-21753 GCA_045110495.1 Gammaproteobacteria bacterium | reverse complement strand
ATTTCTGACATACTTTTATGTTCCCTCTTAAAAAACTCTCTTACGTCTTTTTCTTATGCTTGGGAGCTTTTTACTATTTGATCAATTGATTTTAAAATTTCTAATAATGATCCGATTTTATCTAGCGGCCACGAATTTGGGCCATCGCTCATCGCTTTATCCGGATCGGGATGTGTTTCCATAAATATACCCGATATACCTGCCGCCATTGCGGATCTTGCTAGCACCGGCACAAACTCACGTTGCCCACCGGAGCTTGCTCCTTGTCCACCTGGCACTTGCACAGAATGTGTTGCATCGAAAATAACCGGGCAGCCTGTTTCTGCCATTATAGGCATGGCTCGCATATCTGAGATCAGATAATTGTACCCAAAACTGGTTCCTCTATCACAAACCATAATTTGATCATTCCCCGTAGCTTTGGCTTTTTCAACCACGTGTTGCATATCACCCGGCGCCATAAACTGACCTTTTTTGATATTGACGGGAATACCAGCACTTGCTACTTTTTGAATGAAATCTGTTTGCCGACATAAAAAAGCTGGTGTCTGGATCACATCTACCACCGCCGCTATCTCATTAAAGGGAGAATTCTCATGTACATCAGTTAAGACCGGAACTCCGATTTGTTGTTTAACCTTTTCAAGAATTGCCAGGCCTTTGTCTAAACCCGGTCCACGAAAGCTGGTGTGCGAAGTTCGATTCGCTTTGTCATAAGACGATTTATAAATAAAAGGTATATTCAAACTATCCGTGATCTCTTTTAATTGACCTGCTGTCTCAATTGCTAATGTCTCACTTTCAATCACGCAAGGTCCAGCGATCAAAAAGAAAGGATTATCGTCCCCTGCCTCAAAATTACACAGCCTCACTTTATGATTGCCTCTCATTGTTTTTTCTTTCTAGCGTCGCTTCGATATAGCTTGTGAATAATGGATGTCCATCTCTCGGTGTTGAGGTAAATTCAGGATGGAACTGACAGGCGACGAACCATGGATGATCAGCCAGTTCTACAATCTCAACTAATTCTTTATTTGCTGATCGACCAGACACAACTAAACCTGCATCTGTTAAAGCTTCTAAATAATGGTTATTAAACTCGTAGCGATGTCGATGCCGTTCTGTGATCATATCCTCTCCATATATATCACGCGCTTTGCTACCTGCTTGTAAATAACAATCTTGTGCCCCTAAGCGCATAGTGCCTCCTAGATCGGAATCTTCGTCTCGGTGTTGCACTGAACCATCCGCTTGCACCCACTCTGTTACTAGGGCAATAACAGGAGCGGGAGTATTAGATTGAAATTCGGTACTATTTGCATCAGGCATTTTCGCTTTAGATCTTGCGTACTCGATAACTGCGACCTGCATACCCAAACAGATCCCAAGATAGGGTATTTTATTTTCACGAGCATATTTTACTGTCTCGATCTTGCCTTCTATACCACGTTCTCCAAACCCACCAGGAACCAATATCGCATCCATATTCTTTAATGCACCGGTACCATTTTTTCCGATCAATTCAGAATCCATATAATGGATCTTAACTTTCGTACCAACTCGCATACCGGCATGAAAAAGTGCTTCACTGAGAGATTTATAGGAATCCGTTAATTCCATATATTTACCAACCATTGCAACATTTACTTCCTCTGTTGCATTGGTGATCGAATCATGAACTTTCTGCCATTCAGTGAGATCTGCTTCTTTTGAATCTAAACCAAATTTCTTGACGACAATTGCATCTAAACCTTGCTCATGAAGTAGTAAGGGAATTTGATAAATGCTTTGTGCATCTACAGCAGAAATTACCGCTCTTTCTTCAACATTTGTAAAGAGGGCTATTTTGCGGCGCTCAGTATCTGGTAACGGATGTTCTGAACGACAAATAAGAATATCTGGTTGAATACCAATTGAGCGTAACTCTTTAACAGAATGCTGAGTTGGTTTTGTTTTTAATTCACCAGCTGTAGCAATATACGGAACAAGTGTTAAATGCAAAAACATAGCATTTTCAGCACCCAGTTCCACACGCATTTGTCGTATCGCTTCAAGAAATGGCAGTGATTCAATATCACCCACCGTACCGCCGATTTCAACCAGTGCGATATCTGATCCTTCAGTACCTGATTTTATACAACGCTTTATTTCGTCAGTTATGTGTGGAATGACCTGTACGGTTGCGCCCAGATAATCACCTCGGCGTTCCTTTGCAATGACAGTTTCGTAGATCTTGCCACAGGTATAGTTGCTACGTTGACTGGTACGAGTTCGAATAAAACGTTCATAATGACCAAGATCAAGATCGGTTTCTGCACCATCATCCGTAACAAACACTTCTCCGTGCTGGAAAGGGCTCATCGTACCTGGATCAACATTAATATAGGGATCCAGCTTTAGCATTGTGACACTCAATCCCCGAGCCTCTAAAATAGCACCTAGCGAAGCTGCGGCAATGCCTTTCCCTAAGGACGAAACAACACCACCAGTAACAAAGATATATCGAGTCATTTAAAGGCCTCAGGGAGAATTCCACGATGAACAATCATGGGTTAAGTATCTTATCAAATCAGAATAAGATTCTCTATGTAGTAGAGGCAAATTGAACCAATTTATTAGATCAACATAATTGATCTGACATTTGATCTAATCCTGCAACACAATGTCGAGTAGAATCTGCAATCATATTTTTTATTGAAATTATTATTGTATGTCCGAAACAAACCTCCTTCGTGGTGCATTGTGTTCTGTATTATCTGCTTTTCTTTTTGCGCTTATGGGTGCTGGTGTTAAATATTCTACGCAATTTGTTTCAAGCGAAGCTGTTGTTTTTTTGCGAAATGCATTTGGCTTGCTTTTTTTATTACCATGGGTACATAAAGCTGGGCTTGATACGTTAAAAACAAAACGTTTCGGCGCACATCTGGTACGCACACTAACCGGCTTGATAGCTATGTATTGTTTTTTCTACGCGATTGCACATTTAAAACTTGGTGAGGCCGTATTACTTAATTTTAGCTCGCCTTTGTTTATCGCTCTGTTCGCCCTCATTTGGCTAAAAGAGCCAGCACCAAGATTTGTAATCCTCGCCATAATGATAGGCTTCCTTGGCGTGATTTTGATTCTCAAACCAGGTTTTGGTGTGTTTTCATCAGCTGCTATTATTGGCGTTGCGGCTGGTGTATTCGTCGCATTAGCTATGGTCAGTATCCGTAATCTTTCAAGTACCGAACCAACGATAAGGATCGTTTTTTATTTTAGCTTTCTAAGCACGTTAATCTCAGCGGTACCTTTATTATGGAATTGGCAAACACCTGATCTTGAAGTTTGGGTGGTTATGTTGGGTGCAGGATTTATAGCGACGAAGGCGCAACTATTGATGACTTATGCATACCGCCTGGCTCCTGCTGCAAAAATTGGTGCATTCGCATATACCAACGTGATTTTTGCTGCAACATTTGGATGGTTATTCTGGAATGAGATTTTTGATCACATCTCACTTTTAGGCGCTTGTCTTATTTGTATTTCTGGTGTGTTAACAACAATGAAGAAAACAAACACTTGAGTTAAATCTTTCGTAAGATTCAACTCAAGTGTGATGCGTTTTTAGCTCTAAAAAATAAATTCTCTTTATTATATCTTATTTTCTAAAAAAGATGCCTATTCAAAATCCACACCTGCATAAAGAAGTGTTTCTTCAACTTTTGGAGAGGAATCTGACGCTTCTCCTTCAGTTGGCGTAGCTGGAATGATTGTACGGATTTTGTATAGCATTCCCGGAATATCCTCAGATACAGTCACTTCGTATATTTTGTCCGCATACTCTTCGAACATTTTTCTTCGGGGATCATTTACGTACGGCTTAAAAGTTACCTTCTTTGCATTGACTTCCTTACCATCAACAGAAATCTTCACGGGTTCGATAACCGCGTCATCTGCTAAAGCAAATTTGATCCGTTTATGAAAGTATCGCCAGCTACCTTCCGTCAAACGATTCATTTCATAAACATCGCCTTGAAGATAGACGCCAAGAACAGGGTTACCATTGGTATTTTCATTAGGTGCTACACTCTGGTTTCTATCACCCGAAAAGAATGTAACTGCCGCTGCCTTCATCCCATCTTCTTTAATCTTGGTAATATTTAACTCGACTGAGTCTGTAAAACCATCACCGAGTTGTCCTTTACGTTCAAATTCGTATCGTACTACTCCAGCTTTATCTATATTTGATAATTGATCCGTTTCCCACAGAAGTATTTCTGCTTCTGAGAGGGTAATGTCTTCACGACTTGCGTGAGGGTCATCACTTAGACGGCCAATCGAAATACCCTGCTCTTCTAGTTTCTCGATTAGATCATCCTGATCTTCTTCAGCATACGACGTTGTTTGGAACATTGCTGTACTTAAAAGCAAAACAATAACAGAAGCTTTTTTTAATAATCCATCTTTAAAATTTTTATTCATAATAGTCATCTTCTTTCGTTATGTGTATTTATAATTACTATAATTTTAGTAAAGGGACGCCATACTCTGTAAGTATTTTATCTATCTCATCCTGATTTTTATCAATTAACTGGTTAATTTGTTCTTTCCATTCCTTTTCACCAAAGCGAACCGCCATTGCTATCTTATAATTGAAGCGAATACCCGGCTCTGACTTCATAGGAATAACGACAATTTCATGATCTTTTATCGCTTTTGCAAAGTAGCCAGCAATTGGCCCCCAAACAAAAGTCATATTAATCTTATCTTCAACAAGATCTTGTTCAATAATTTGACCAGGGTAGGCGCGAGCATCACCCATCATAATTTGATACGGTTTTGCATTTAGCATTAACCCGTAGGTATGCAACCAATCCGCAGCCGGACTACGATCAAAAAGTCCTATACGGAGTTTCTCTTTCAATTCCGGACTGATATTCATCAAATCTTCTTGCGATTTGATTTCATCCAAACCACGTCCTTTGACGTATACCATCGCCCAAGATGAATGTAAGTACGGTTTAGTTGTTGCAGCCATTTCAAAATTTTCAATGGTACCCATTACGATGTCACATTTGTAAGTTCCATCATCGGTTTCATCACTTCTCAATGTGTTTCGTATGAAACCGATCCTTTGTGGGAACCACTCAAATTCTAAAGGTACCCCTAAGTCATCAGCAAATAATTTAGCAATTTTATTCTCGTAACCTTCCTGATTTTTATTTGAGCTAGGTAGGCTAAAGGGATCTGCACATACTTTAAAGCGTGTTGGCTTATTAACACCTTCTGCATTTGATGATTGCGCAACGTCAGTTTTTACTTCTTCAACGGGTGCTGAGGTTTTTGCCACAACATCTTGTTCTGGAACATCGGCTTTTGCGGAGTCCATTTCTGCTGCTTTCTTTTCAGCCGATACTTCAGTCGTTTCCACAACCTCTTCAGTCTTAGAAAGAGTCTTAAACAACATTACAGCCACGACAACTAAAACTAGTGTGGTTATGATCTTTTTCATATCAGCATCACTCCGAGCGGTTACTTTAATTTTGTTATTTATTCTGGTTAAAAATCTTCAGAATACTATACAGCATGTGATTCTGAGGTGGTACTTAGACAACCAGATTCGGGAAAATATCCGGTGAGAAAAATATTTCTTACAAGTAATAAAAAAGCGGCATTACCATTATCAGTAATACCGCTTTTCTTAGTATCAGTTAACCAAATAGTTAATGATTGTATTAACGATTCCTATTTTTTGATTTTTACATCTATAGCTTTTGCAAGTTTCCTTAAAACACGTTTTGCTGCACTTGAATCAGCACTCTCAGTGTCATAGAGCTTTTGTATCTCTACACCATCCTTGTAATCGTCAATGTTTCCAACAATTATACCTGCCGCCATTCCTTGAGACACATGTGGAGTACACTTATAAACGTACACACCTTCCTTTTCGAAAGCCACTGTCAAAGAAGCTTCTCCTCCTGATGATTGCCAAGGTTCTGCACCTTCAGGCATATAATCTTCCATAGAGGCTGTATCGTGACCGCCTACATTCAAATTTACCCAAGTCACTGTATCTCCAGGCTGTATAACTAAAACTGCTGTTTTCTTTATATGATGTTCCGATTTGAAAGACAAACCCGATGCTTTAACTGTAAAATCTTCTGCACTAACGTTAGTTGAAAATACTGCAACTAAAGCTGCAAACCCTAAAAATAGTTTTTTGTTCATTTGACTCTCCTAATTATTTTATATCTTTATGTGAAGCTCTAAATTCACATATCCATTCCAGCCCATCAGTACACCTTGCCCTTATTACCCGGGACATTCACACGGGAACTAATTCTTAAAAATCTGGCGGTGCATTGTCTAACTCTCACCACCGCTATGTCAAGAAACGGACATTACGGCAGTTCAACTAACCACCGTGAAACGAATAATAAAGTGCCACCTATGAATGAATCCTGAATGATTATGAAATCAGCTATCTATTTGTATTTTATGATTATTTACTTAATTCCTTTTCAACTTTTCTGATCACACGTTTAACCATTCCTTTAGGTTCTCCACTTGTATCAACGCCAGCTTTGATTGTTTCAAGATTATCCGAGTTACCAACAATAATCGCGCCCATCATCCCCAAAGAAGCATGTGGTGTACATTTATAAAGATAAGCACCTTCTTTATCTAGCGTCACACTAAATATCTCACCCATTTTTGATTGCCATCCTTCAGCACCTTCAGGAATCATAGAATTCATGGATGCTGTGTCATGACCATTCATGTTCTGCCAGACTATCGTGTCTCCAGGTTGGGCGAAAACGACTAAAGGTCTGAACTGTGTTACGGCAGCTTTTATGACATGAGTTTGGGGCTCTGTATCTGGTGCTTGACTTGCTGGTTCTTCTTTTGGCGTAGTCACAACTTCTGGTTCTGCTGTTATAGCTGCTGCTGGTGTTTCGAGATCTTTGACTTCACTCAACATTCCCGCCGTAGTTTTTTCTGCTACATCTTCTACTTTTTCAATCACAGATGTTGTCGCTTCTTCAACGATATTTTTTGCCTGATCATTTTGATCTTCACTACATCCCGCCATAAAAAATGTACTTAAAGCGATCAAAAGTAGTTTGCTGTCTCTCATTGTATTACCTCGTTTAATTTCATTGTTTTAAATATTTTTTTAGTCTTTAGCGGTTTATCACCTAATATTGGCGCGAGCAAATAACGCATAAGCCGTTTCGCTTCAGCTCGATTTTCTTTACTTTTTAGCAAGGTCTCCATCTGAAGTATCTGTATTGTCTCTCCAGTTATCCTCACACCATTTGTCTTAACACTCGCTGAATTAATCAATCGTGGGCCTTCTCCAGAGACATAATCATAGCTTGCCTCTGGTACGATTTTGGTTCCCGAACTTACTTCATGATCAAGAATTAATCCGTAACCAAGTTCTTCCAACATCCTTTTCTCAAATAAACGTAATGTTGTTTCCTGACAAGAGGTCTCAACCAGTTCTTTGAGAACCAGACTATAGATATCAAATAACTGTGAATATGGATCATGCCTATGTAAAAGTCTGATCAAAAGTTCATTAAGGTAATATCCTAGAAATAGTTTATCACCAGTTAGTAGCATAGGTTGCCCTTCAGGTTCAGCATTGATCAAGTTTCCTAATTCTCCACGACCTGTCCACGACATTTGTAAGGGGATAAAAGCTTGTAAATTTCTATTCAATAACTTTTTATTTGCACCACCTTTTGAAACCAATCCTACTCGGCCATGTTCTTTTGAGAAAACTTCTAATAATAAGCTTGTTTCGCGATAGGCTTTTTTATGAAGTAAAAAACACGAATGAAGTTCAACACGCATTAGAATAAATCGCTATTGTTCTACTCACTACTTAGCCCAAATTGATTTAGTGCATTTACATTATCAGACCACTTTTCTTTAACCTTCACCCACGTTTCTAAGAAAACTTTCTTATCGATCATTACTTGCATGTCATAACGTGCTTCTTCACCAACTGATTTTAGAATTGATCCATTTTTACCAATGACGATCTTTTTTTGTCCCTTACTTTCGACCCAGATAGTGGCATGAATATGAGCAAGCGTTTCATCTTCTTTAAATTGATCTATGGTCACATTTAAACGATAAGGTAACTCGTCACCCAATTTTCGGGTCAACTTTTCCCGGATCATTTCAGCCGCTAAAAAACGTACACTTCGATCAGTTATTTGATCTTCAGAAAACCATGGATCAGCGACAGGTAAGCATTTAATTATTGCATCTTCAACGGTAGAAATATTATCGTTTTTTGTAGCCGCTGTTGGGATTACTTCCACAAACTCCATTAATTCCGTAATTTTTTTTATATACGGAAGGAGATCTTTTTTGTTTTTAATTTTATCAATTTTATTAACGACAAGAATCGCTTTAACATTTGATTGCTTGATCAAAACTAACGTATTCTCATCAGCAGCAGTCCATTTTCCCGCTTCAACAATAAACAAGACAACATCAACTTCTACGATTGCGCGCATCACTTCTTTGTTCATCCCACGGTTCAATGCACGATCAGGATTCAACTGTAAACCTGGTGTATCCACATAAACAATTTGCGAATTACCAGATGTCTTTATACCAAGAATTTGATGTCTTGTAGTCTGAGGTTTTCTCGATGTTATGCTGATCTTTTGACCAATTGAATGATTCAGAAAAGTAGATTTGCCCACATTTGGACGGCCTATAATTGCGACCGCCCCACATACGAAATTTTGTGTTTTTTCTTTCACGAGTCCTCAGATTTTTCCTGGATAAAGTCAAGTGCGAGTTGTGCTGCTGCCTGCTCGGCTTTGCGACGACTCGCACCTTGTGCCTGAACTATTGCAGGTAATAATTCACAAGCACAACTCACGGTAAAAACTTGTTCATGGGATTTGCCTGTCGATGACAAAACCTCATAAACAGGGATGGGTTTTTTATGTGACTGGAGAAGTTCTTGCAATGTCGTTTTAGGATCTTTTTGAATATCTTCGAGTGTGATTGACTCTAGCAATTCTTTAAAAATATTTTTCACAAATAAACGACATCGATCAAAACCACTGTCCAAAAAAACTGCACCGATGATTGCTTCAACGGTATTTTCAAGAATGGATGCACGACGCCAGCCGCCCGTTTTCATTTCACCCTCACCCAACTTCAGATAAGAACCAAGTTCTAAATCACGACCCAGTTTAGCCAGAGTTCGTTTTTTTACCAAGGATGATCGAAGGCGTGTCATTTGACCTTCATTGCCTGTTGGAAAACGATGATGAAGCTCATCGGCAATAATCGCGCCGAGAATTGCATCACCAAGAAACTCAAGACGCTCGTTGTTTGGATTGCCCGCACTTCGGTGGGTTAAAGCAATTTCTAATAAACTTTTTTCAGCAAATTCGTAATTTAATATTTCCTTTAATTTGTGATGTGAGAAACTATTTTCTGACACTATTGGCCCGTTCCATCAATTTCGATACTTTTATCATATTTCATCACAACATCGAGATTTGAAATGACGGGACGTCGAATATCGTACGCCATTCTTAGCAAACGTTTTTTCTTGCCTTTTATTCTTTTAACAGAAAAGACATCTTTCATATCTTTCAATGTCGCAAATTGATCTACATCCTCTACAGAAAATGTTCTGAGGATATAACTTCCAATTTTATTTTTACTCAGCTTTGAAATATCAGCACGGGCTGCAACTGTCTCCATCGCCCCGTCGACCTTCAATTTTTCGTTATAGACAGGCCATAGTCGCATTCCTAAGTAGGCAAAAAATATCAGTAGTCCACATACGATAAGGAAACCTAAAAATGTAACACCCTTTTGTTTATTCTTTGTTAGCATCGCTTCCACCTCCACTATTATCTATATCAACCACTAGATTTAACTATTGGATTTTTTTGCCAATTCGACCCCAGTCCATACCTTCACTTTTCATATCCCAGTACATCCAGATCCTGAAGGCTCGACCAATAATATTTTCGTCGGGTACTGTTCCCCAAAATCGACTATCTAAACTATTATCACGATTATCACCCATCACAAAATATTCATCAGTCGGTACGGTAAAATCAATCACATCACCCGCGTTTCTATCGGGTGATGTCAAAATACTGTGTACAACAGGATCCAGACTTTCTTGTAATATATTCGCGCCTGTCATCCCTATTCCTGATCCAATTCCCTGATAAAGCCCTATCTTGTCCAGCTCAACTTTTTCTCCATTCAGTGTAAGTTGCTTATCGATGTAACTAATGCGATCACCAGGTATCCCTACAACACGTTTAATAAAGGGTGTTTTATCGTCTTCAGGATATCTAAAAACCAAAACATCACCACGTTCTGGCTTCCCCAAAGGTACAATTTTTTTATTAATCACAGGCAGTCTTATTCCGTAATCAAACTTATTCACCAGAATAAAATCACCCGTTAATAATGTTGGCATCATCGAGTTTGAAGGAATACGAAAGGGCTCAACGAGGAATGATCGTAATAATAAAACGATCAAAAAAATCGGAAAGAACGAGCGTGCGTAATCCACAAGTGTTGAAGGCCTCAAAATTGATTCTGTTAATTCTTGATCAATATCAGAACCGGGTGCATTCAACCTTTCTTTTCGATACGGTAATAAAAATAAATGATCAAATAGCCAAATAATGCCACTTACGAAAGTAAGCAAAACTAAAAGTGCTGAAAAATCCATTGTCATAACTTATTTTCCTGTGGATAGTACGGCCATGAAGGCTTCTTGTGGGATCTCTATTGATCCAAATTGTTTCATTCGTTTTTTTCCGGCCTTTTGTTTTTCAAGCAATTTTCGTTTTCGAGAAATATCACCACCATAACATTTTGCAGTGACGTTTTTTCGCATCGCTTTAACCGTTTCTCGTGCAATGATTTTTGATCCAATGGTTGCTTGTATCGCAACCTCATACATCTGTCGTGGAATTATCTCACGCATTTTTGAGGCAAGTTCGCGACCGCGACGTAACGAATGTTCCATATGCACGATGACCGAAAGCGCATCGACTTGTTCTCCGTTGATCATTATATCCAATTTCACCATCTTCGCAGAATTGTAACGGGTAAAATGATAATCCAATGATGCATAACCACGCGTCACTGATTTTAGCCGATCAAAAAAATCGAGCACCATTTCACTCATTGGGAGTTCATAAGAAGCGGCCACCTGATTACCAAGATACTGAAGTTTGGTTTGCGTACCGCGTTTTTCGATACAAAGCGTCATTACGTTACCGACATATTCCTGAGGAACCAATATATCGACCTGGATCATCGGCTCTCTAATTTCTTCGATAGTATTTTGAGGTGGAAGTTTTGCTGGGTTATCTATGTATATTTCTTCACCAGAAGTCATCACAACCTGATACACAACCGTAGGAGCGGTTGTGATTAGTTCCATATCGTATTCGCGCTCTAATCTTTCCTGAATAATTTCCATATGCAACATACCAAGGAAACCACACCGAAAACCAAACCCTAGCGCTTCAGAAACTTCTGGCTCATAAAACAAAGCAGCATCATTTAATCGTAATTTAGATAAGGCTTCACGAAAGTCTTCATATTGACTTGAATCAATCGGATATAAGCCCGCGAAAACATTAGGTTTTATCGTCTGGAATCCTCCCAAAGCTTCTGCGGCAGGTTTACCCGCATCTGTAATCGTGTCGCCAACTGGCGCACCATCTATTTCTTTGATCCCAGCAACTACCCAACCAACATCTCCGGTTCTTAACTCATCAAGATCAACTCGCTTTGGTGTGAAGATCCCTAATCGATCAATCCCCCAATCACGACCAGTCGACATCATTTTTATCTTCATGTTCTTTTTTAGAACACCGTCAACAATTCTGACCAATGAGATAACGCCAAGATAGTTGTCAAACCATGAATCGATGATTAATGCTTTAAGCGGCGCGTCTGGATCGCCTGAAGGTGCAGGTATTTTATCCACGATCATTTCCAGTAAATCGTTAATTCCTATTCCTGACTTAGCACTAACTTGTAATGCTTCTGTCGCATCAATACCGATGACATCTTCTATTTCTTGTGCCGCACGATCTGGCTCAGCTGCTGGCAAATCTATTTTATTTAAAACCGGCACCACTTCTAAGCCTTGATCTACCGCTGTATGGCAATTTGCAACACTTTGCGCTTCTACACCTTGCGCCGCATCAACAACTAATAATGCTCCTTCACAGGCGGCTAAAGATCGTGAAACTTCATAGGTGAAATCGACATGCCCGGGTGTGTCAATAAAATTCAGTTTATAAATCTCACCGTCTTTGGCTTTGTAATTTAAGGTTACACTCTGTGCTTTTATGGTAATCCCTCGTTCGCGTTCCAAATCCATAGAATCCAGAACTTGTGCTTCCATCTCTCGATCAGCCAGCCCCCCGCATGTTTGGATAAACCGATCAGCTAAAGTAGATTTACCATGATCAATATGGGCAATAATAGAGAAATTACGGATATTCTTCATAAACGAGAGTCGTTGTTAATAAGATGAGCCATTACGGAATGCGCCACGAATTGTAGCCGATCCAACAGTCTACTGGAATAGAAAACGCGAGATAGACTCTCAACAGCCTACTTATTACGCTCAAGCGCCCACCGTAAGACCGTACTGCGAGGAATATCTTGATCCAGCACAACCTGTTCTAACAAATAGCGATCATTAATCAGCAGTTGCATACGATGATAAGCACGATCGGCGCCGCAAAATAATATTCTGTCAAGAGGCTTTAAAGGTGTTTTTACCGTAGGCATTAACCGACGCTCTTCTCCACGGATCAAAAATAGTGGGTATGCTTTTAGTTGCTTATCACGCTTGTACGGATGAACCAATAAATGTTCGATCATCATTTCATTACCATAAAGCAACATGTCGAGAATCGCGGGTGCGCTGGCTTGATTTATTTTTACCACCCAAATATCAGGACTTGCTTCTGTCCCTATTAATTCATCCAGACGATTAAATAAGCCCTTAGCCCACTTATTATCATATTGCGAAACATGTTCAAAAAACTCCGATAATCGAGGCATCGTCACTAATCCACGAATTTTGTCCGCAAGCACCTGCCCAGGATTCAAGATCATATCTGCTTCCAATTCCTTAAACAGCGCCGTATTTGATTCTCTATTCTGACGAGCGACAACAAACAAATCAGGATTCAATTCGCGCGCGGTCATAATAATCGACAAATTATTAAGATCATCATCCGTGCCGGCAACAATTCCTACGGCTCCCTCAACATCCGCTTCATGCAATGTGTGAGCTTCGGTTCCCGCTCCAATAATCATGCCCTCAGGTGGAGGTTCGATTTGATCGTTTACTTCAATAACCACTGTCGGCAAATCTTCATCTTCAAGGTGTTGAATCAAAAAATGCCCCAGGCGACCGTAACCGCAGATAATCCATTTTCCCCTTGGTGGTACACGTGGTTTCGTAAATTTGCGATGCGATATCCCAGACAACCATTCTCGTAGTAAATATTGATCAGGCGAGTGCAGTGCAAGTGCTATTGTTTCCGCAAATATTCCAAAAGCATCGACAACATCTTCGGTTCCGAAAGAAGCAATATTTGCCTGAGTTTCTGCACTGCTTGCGCTGGCAACAACCTTTACTTTTGGATTAAGCAATTTACTGGTGAGAGCTATTTTTAGATTAATCCGATCACTGTCCGTCAACGCAATGACCCTTGCACAAAGCGGATGTTTTAATCCCGCTTCCAATAAATGTTCAGGTATTTCTGCATCTGCACATAATCCTGGGACATGAAGTGGTAACTTTTGATCTTGTAAACTGAGCGCATTAATACGATCTTGATTTCTATCAAGCACAACCATTTGAATATTATAATTTGTAAGCGACTTAACCAATAATGCGCCGGCCTCACCATAACCGCATTGTAAATAAAAAGGTTCTTTTATTTTACGGACGCCACGCGCGAAACTGCGTTCGACCAGTGCTTGTCGAAATGCTTTATCTTGAATGAGTGTAAGAATAGAACCAATGGAATAAAGCCAGGCAACAACGCTCATATATATGCAGAGCATCGCCCACATGCGTTGCGCATAAGAGAAAGCAACTGGAATTTCACCAAAGCCTATTGTGGTGGAGGTATAACTAACAAAATAGATGGCATGGAAAAAATCCATGTGGGTTGCCAAGCCATTTTGTTCAACGCCAGGCATCAAGACCATGCCCATGATAGAAATACTATAGACACAGATCAACACCAAAAACGGCTGGCGCATTCGCCTTAAAACTAGCCAGACTACCTGGTTCATATCAGTCTTTAATTCTGTCAGTTCTGATTTAAATTTGAGTATGTCAACAAAAAAGTTAGCGTAGTAACATTATTGTTTCAAGAACCAGTAGTACGACAGAAACAATGTTCGCTAACAAAGCACCGCCAGATAGTGAAACGATACTTGCCATCAATTCCGGTGTCATTCCTCCTAAGCCCATCACACCATATGCCCAAAGCCCTGCCGCTGCAATCAACTGTAAATCGGCCACCAAACTGGTCGCCAGCAACACTGCACCAATTTGAGTTCTATCCCCAAACTTCAGTACTGTCGCGATCAAATTAACCACAATCACTGCAAATAATTCATAAGCATGATGGTGGCTCGGGTTATCAATCTCACCAATGAAAAAACCGAAGTTAAGCGTTAGCGCCAGGACAATAAAAAAACCAAAGATGACTTTTTCGAGGTTCATATCTCATCGATCCACTTTTGTATTAAAAATTAGTATTAGAAACTTGACAGTTACATTACGCCAGATCAGTTTGTACAGCAATACTGATCACTTTTATGTCTCAAAAATTTTATTGCTTTTACTTCAGTTTACATACCTTGATTATGTTCCTGTATCAACGGTCAAAACTGCGGACAATAATTTCTGTGTGTAGGGGTGTTGAGGCTGATGTAAAACTTGAGCAACATCGCCATATTCCACAATCTCACCTTGATACATCACCGCCACTTTATCGGCAATATATTCAACCACACCAAGATTGTGAGTAATAAATAAATATGACAGTCCAAGGCGGTTTTGTAGATCTTTTAACAGGGTCAGAATTTGTGATTGAACAGACACATCCAACGCGCTGGTTGGTTCATCACAAATAATCAATTTAGGATCTACTGCTAATGCACGAGCAATACAAATTCTTTGACGTTGACCACCCGAAAATTCATGTGGATAGCGCAGTCGATGTCCTTTTTCCAAGCCTACTTGTTCGAGTAATTGTTCTACACGGTTAACCCGTTCTAATTTACTTTTCCCAATCTTCTGCGCGACCATTCCTTCTTCAATAATGTCGCTGACGATCATACGAGGATTCATAGATGAATATGGATCCTGAAAAACAATCTGGATATCTGTTCGATGCTTCCTTAATTCAGCTTGCGACAAATTGGTAAGATCTTTACCTTCAAATAATACCGTTCCATTTGTTGGTTTAATCAATTGCAAAACCCCTTTTCCGAAAGTTGTTTTACCGCTACCAGACTCTCCAACCATTGCCACGGTTTTACCTTTTTCCAATACTAATGAAACATCATTAACCGCACGTACCTGACCAACTGTCCGTCTGAAAAAACCTTTTTTGATCGGAAAGTGAACGTCGAGATTTTTAACTTCTAATAAAATATTATCTTCTTGATCAGACTTATGATCTTTTTCGCTTAATTCACGTTTCATCTTGTGCGGTAAAGCATCAAATAATTTTTGCGAATAAGGATGTGCAGGCTTTTTAAAAAATTGCTCACGCTCAGCCGTTTCAACAATCTTGCCGGCATACATAACGCCAACATGATCTGCCATTCGTGCTGCCACGCCAAGATCATGCGTAATAAATAAAATTGCCATGCCGCGTTCTTTTTGTAATTTCAAAAGCAGATCTAAAACCTGTGCCTGAATCGTCACATCAAGTGCGGTTGAAGGCTCGTCCGCGATCAATAATTCTGGTTCACCTGCCAGTGCAATCGCAATCATTACACGCTGTTTCATGCCACCCGAAAACTGATGCGGATATTCTGCATAACGTCGTTCTGCATCCGAAATACCAACATCATTTAGTAACTGTATAACGCGAGCACGAACTGCTTTCTTGCTGGTTATCTGACTATGACATAAAACAGATTCTGCAATTTGATCACCAATTGTCATTACTGGATTTAATGACGTTTGTGGCTCCTGAAAAATCATTCCAACTTTGCCACCGCGAATATTACGAATTTCTGATTCAGGCAGTTGCAATAAATCTTCGCCGTCCAATAATACCTTTCCAGACTCTATTTTTGCTGCATTGGGTAGCAATCGCATAATACACATTGCCGACATAGATTTTCCACAACCAGATTCACCCAGTAATACAAAGGTCTCACCTTTGTTGATTGTCAGATCAATTTCATCAACGGCGGGCGTCGATCCAAAACAAACTTTTAGATTAGATATCTGTAGCAAAGGTGTTGTCATCCAGTTGTTCCTTCCTGTAATTTTTGCTGTGGATGTTTTGCACTATTTTCTACCGGAACTCTTCTTGGTTTACGATTTTCATCCAGCGCAACAAAAGTCAAGGTCGCATGTGTTACTTTGATCACTTCTGGATCAATCGCATTTCTTTCTGCATAAACTTCGACATCTACAGTCACCGATGTTCGGCCCACTTTTGCAACCTGCGCATAAAGGCTTAAAACATCGCCGACAAAAACCGGTTGATGTAATTCAATAGAATTTACCGCGACAGTTGCAACTCTTCCCCTGGCTCTTCTTACAGCGGGAATACTGGCAGCAATATCAATTTGCGAAAAAATATATCCTCCAAAAATACTGCCGCCCTCATTGGTATCTTTCGGCATCGGCACTACTCGCATTGTCAGTTCTTTATCTGTCGGCAGCGTTACTTTTTGCATTTATTCTTCCCGCTCCTGCAGTCGCGGATCAAATGCATCACGAACTGCATCCGAGAATAAATTTGCAGCCAACACTAGTACAAACATAAAAGAAAATGCGGCAACTAATGCCCACCAGACAATTGGTTCACGCGCCATTTCCATACGTGCACTATTGATCATATTTCCCCAACTGTTCATGCTTGGGTCTACACCAATATTGATATAAGACAATACCGCTTCTGCCAGCACCAAACCACTAAAATCCAGAACCACAGAGATCAAAATAAGATGCATCACGTTTGGTAAAATATGTCGCAAAATAATCGTCATGTGACCGACACCAAAAGCCTGCGCGGCCTGAATATAATCGACCTCACGAAGCTTCATTGTTTCGCCGCGTAATAGTCGGCATAACCCAGTCCAACTCGTAACACCCAGAATGATGCAAAGAAACAATAAGCGCATATCTGATCGGGCTGCCAGACTGGTAAATTCCTCAGCATGATTTGCCATATAAACTTGCAGCATCAAAATTGCAGCTGCGATCAAAAGTACGCCAGGAATAGAATTTAACGTGGTATAAATATACTGAATAACATCATCGATCCAGCCACGAAAATAACCGGCAGAAATTCCCATCAATACTGCAAAAGGTAACATCACCAACGTTGTCAGTGTACCTATAATCAAACCTGTTCTTATGCTTTTCATTGACTGATAAAAAACATCTTGGCCGACTTTGTCCGTTCCAAAAATATGATAATAGTGACTAAGATCCCATGCACTCAGCAGTACCCAAAAGCTCAACGCCAGAGTGATCAAAATGACTCTCCACGGTGTGTCAGTTTGACCTGCTAACACTGTTTTAAAAGCATCCTTGAAAAGCCAATTTTTATTTCGCGAAATTCTCCAGATAATGAGCAGAAAAAATAAAGAAAAAAGTACTAAAGATTTGATCGTAGATTTTGAAATGATATTAATAATATCAGAAGGTATTCCATTCAAAGGATCATCTAAATGAGCACCACCAAATTTCAAACGTGGATGATCACGAATAGTCGTTCCGTCATCTTTTTCTAATGTTTCTTTGCTATATTGAAATGCAGCAAAAGGCGCTGAATAAGTTTTCTCATCACGATCTTGCAAGTGGCTAACCACAACATCAAAAACACTTTTTATTTGCGTCGAATATTGAACCTCTTCACTCTCAATTGCATTACCAGAAACATTTTCTAATCTGGGATGAAAATGCAGCGAATCTAATATTCCGATCAATAAATATATCATCAAAATAACAGCTGAAGACATCGCTACACGACTGCGTAAAACGGTCCTCCAAGGTCGACGTAAATGTTCATATCGTCGTACATGCAGGACGAACATCGTCAACATAAACAACAATATAAAAATCAGTCCATCGGTCCAAAGAATAGTTGGCATTATTGCAGCCTCACTCTTGGATCAACTAAGGTATAAGAAATATCGGTCAGCAATAAACCAAGAATATACAAAACAGATCCGAGGAATACCATTGATCTTACGATGGCAAAATCCTGACGTGTGATTGCGTCAAGTGTGTAACTTCCAAGACCGGGAATGCCGAAAAAAGATTCGGTGATCAAACTGCCCATAAATAATAATGGAAGAATTACCACAACTCCGGTAAGAATCGGAATCATTGCGTTCTTCAAAACATGTTTGAACATGATCAAACGTTCAGATAAACCTTTTGATCGTGCAGTACGAATATAATCTTTTCCAATTTCTTCAAGAAAAATTGTCCGGTACCAACGCGTTCCAGATCCAATTCCTCCAATCAATGCCACCAGCACCGGTAAGATCAAAAACTTCACTGCTTCAAACCCTGTATCGTAGCCCGAGATTGGTACGAGGTTCATCAATTTTCCGATCAAAACCTGGCCGCCGATAATATAAAATAGTCCTGAGATTGACATTAAAATTACACATAAAACAACGCCGGTAAAATCGAGATATGTCCCTCGAAAAAAAGCGATCAAAAGTGCGAAACTTATATTAACCAACAAGCCCACTATCAAACTTGGAATCGCAATTGCCAGGCTCGGCCACATTCGTTGTTTGATGTCGTAACTAATATCTCGACCGCTATCTGATCGGCCAAAATCAAATAAAAATAAGCTTGCGGATTTTTGGAAAAAGATCGTTTCAGTAACTTGATCTATTCCTTTCTCTTTTGAATTTATTAGCAGAGGTAAATCATAACCTCGTTCAGCTTTCCAGGACTCAACCGCAGCATCTGTTACTCGCTTCGCACCGAGCTGCATACGTGCCATATCATCAGGAGAATTGACTACAAAAAATAATACAAACGTCAGTACATTTACGCCGATCAATATTGGGATCGCATAAAGAATCCGTCGAAAAATATACGCCATCATAAGGCTGTTTGCCTATGTTTACGTCGCAAGATAACAACCGCCGGGATCAAAAATAATAAAAACAGTGCGAACACCCATTTGAATGGCCACAATACTGGAGGATTCCATTGTTGGCGTTTTTCGGTTCTAGTGGCAGGATCGATTCGTTTATATTTAAGTGTGTTATTTGCCATCAGGTTTGGCTTGGCATTTTTATACCAGCCATGATGCAATGAAAAAGCGACCGGATGCCAGCCCCAAAGCCATGGTGAATCTTTTCTTAAAATTGCCACCATCTCGTCGATCACTGCTTGTCTTTCTGATCCGTTATTCATATTTTTCATTTTTTCAAACAAGGCATCAAACTCAGCGTTTGAATAGTTAGACGCGTTCTCACCTTTGTGTTTTGCTTTACCATTTGGTCCATAAAGTAAGAACATAAAATTTTCCGGATCAGGATAATCTGCATTCCAGCCCCACTGAAAAATCTGTGCGGTTCCTTTTAGCATTTTCTCTTGAAAACGATTGTAATCTGTTGCACGAATAACAAGTTGTACACCCAGTTTTTTAAATTGTTTTTGTAGCCAATTTAATAACGCTTTGCTTCCCGGCCCACCACCGGTGCTATCAAAATACAGAATCAATTGCTTACCAGTTTTATCATCACGCCCTTGCGGATAACCCGCTTCAATCATCAACTGTTTAGCTGCTTCAATTGACTTCCGTTCCGGCGCGCCATTTTGCCATTCATAAGTGATCGGATTTATTCCTTCTTCAGCTTCTTTCGCTCCAAAAATTCCCGGCGGGATTGGTCCTTGCGCTGGAACACCGCGACCATTAAAAAAGATCGAAATGTATTCTTCAAAATCAATGGCAATTGAAATCGCCTGGCGTAATTTTCGGGCACGATCAGAATCGCCACCGACAACATCATCCAACATATTAAAACCAGTATAATAAGTTGAAGTCGTCACCGCCGTAAGCAATTTCATTTCTTTTTGCTTCATCTCATCCGTGAGCGATGCATCACCCTGAGCACCAAATTGAACCGCCTGATCAAAACTATCGGACGACACACCCGACGTATCATAATAACCTTGTTGAAATTTACTCCACGATGGAATCGACTCCTTTTCTAAAGAATAAATCGCCCGATCAATAAACGGTATTTCTTTACCTGCATCGGTAAGAAGTCCAGTTTCACGATCAACATCTTCACCTTCTGTTGGGAATTTTTCGCCATGGAAATTAGGGTTGCGCGACAACACCATTCGTCGATTAGGATTATTCTCCGTCAACATGTACGGCCCGGTTCCGATCGGATACCAGTTCAAAGAAATATTTTTATCATCCATGCCCGGTTGTGAATAAAACAGATCGGCTTCCCACGGCATCGGCGAGAAAAAGTACATCGACAACCAATAAATAAACTGCGGATATTTACCTTTTAATTTTATCTCATAGCTATATCGATCAATTTCACGAACACCACTGATAGAATATTTTTTTAGATCGACAAAAGAATGTTGTTCAGCAGAATGATCCTTGCTAATTTCTTCGGTCAAATCACTCAAGCCGACAATATATTCCGACATCAAACCGGCAATCGGAGAATGTGTTGCCGTATTCGCCATACGTTTTATTTGATGGACATAATCCGCAGCGGTTAATTCTCGCGTACCCGTTTCTGGAAAATCACTTAAGGTATGAATCCCATCCAGATCAACATTCGCATGGTAGAGATATTGATCTTGCGCATCTTTCGCGAACGCCGGATGCGGTTGATACTGAATCCCCGGTTTTATGGTGATCAAATATTTACTCCACGCGATTTGATCAACCGGCGCATCCTCCGGCAAAACATTCCCAGCCTGATCAAAATAACTCACCTTCGGCATTTCTGTCGCCGTTAACGTCGTTAGTTCGTAGGGTCGTTTGAGAAAATGATATTGCAAAGGTGCTTCGTAGATCTGGCCGAGGAATACATATTCATTTGATGAATAGGCACGAACCGGATCAAGATGCTTAGGACGTTCAGCAAAATGATCGTACAAAATCGAAGCTTGATCCTGACTTGCTGGATAAGGATTATTCCACGGCGGTTCGGAACATCCGCTACAGATCAGAAAAATAAACAGTAAAGAGAGTCGCCGGCGCATCCAGTTTCTTATAAAATCCTAATTTAGACGGCAGATTATATACCCAAACAACAATAAAGAGGATTCAAACATGGGGTTTCTTGAAGGAAAAAATGCACTTATCGTTGGCGTCGCCAGCAATCGATCAATCGCTTATGGCATCGCAAAAGCCATGCATCGAGAAGGTGCAAACCTGGCGTTCACCTATCAAAACGAAAAACTTCAAGGCCGTGTAGAAAAATTTGCGGCAGAAATGGACTCCA
>JBGCGE010000059.1:0-79452 GCA_045110495.1 Gammaproteobacteria bacterium | reverse complement strand
CAAAATCCGTGGCCAACGTTCGTGAACTGCATCGGCCATCTCGGGTACGACTGTCACCACATAAACGCGCTGTTCGTATTTTGATCTTGCAACTAATCCTTGTATCCATTTTCCTTCGGTGATGTCGAACCAATGGCTGTTACCTTCAATGTCTTTTTCCATAAAACTTTTAATCGGCAACTTCACTGGTTTTGCGCCCCATTTATCCCACCGTCCGGCATAGATAGAATCGAGTCGTGCCCAACCGCCCATCGGTAAAATACCTTGCTGTTCTTTGCGTCTTCCCCAGGGGAGCAGTGTTGTTTTATTGGTATTAAGTTTTACCGGCAAGCACGCTTTTGGGTTGGGAAAGTAAACCCGTGTTTCTTGACCTTCGTCTAAATAAAATACGCCTCCGCACATAATAATAGTTATATGGTTTGACGGTGGCCGTCAGGCTTCCAGGCGGGTGCGATGACATTCGGCATATCTGATCTATTTAATAATGGGGCGGGTGAAATGGTAAATTCTCCATAACGATTATTAATGTGATCAATCGTATTAAATAGATCTTTTTTCTTTTGATCTGGCTCTGCAAATAAATCTTGTTGTTGACTCGCCGGCATTGGATCTAACGCGGTTATCTGGATCTGATGAAAACCCTGGCCGTCCCAATATCGATGGAGTAATTCTAAACCTAGTGTATAGATTTCTCTTCCATCAACGGTCGGAAAACGAGTCCGATATTTATTCGCGATCATCCCCTCTTTGGTTCGGAATCCAATATAAAAACGCTGGGCTTCAAGATGATGTTTTCGTAAGCGTGCGGCAACTTTTTCTGCCATGTGTTGGAGGTAGGTTTTGATCACATTTTCATCTTTTGTATTCGGCGGCATAACTTTGCTGTGGCCGATCGTTTTTGGTGCGGCAACTTCTAGCGTAAGTTGTTCAGGGTCTTGCCCTTGCGCCATATACCAGATCCGTCTACCGGGATTTCCGAAACGTTTTGCAAGTTCTCCGATGGGCAGATGTTTCATATCTCCACAAGTATAAACGCCGCGATCAGATAAGAACTTTCCGATCCCTTTTGCAATCCCACAAAGCTCGGTCACGGGTACCTCTTTTAACTGCGCTTCTGCTTGCCATGGTGGAATGACTGTCAGGCCGTTTGGCTTGTTCAGTTTGGCCGCATATTTAGCCGTGGTTTTGTCGCCACTGACGCCGATGGAGCACAAAGCACCATTCGATGCTTCTATAACAACTTGTTTTACTTGCTGCGCGATCTGTTCTGGATGCCCTGATAAATTCTGACAACGTGTTACATCTAAAAAAGCTTCGTCAACCGAGAAGACTTCCAGATCTGGTGTGATCGATTCTAGTGATCGCATGATGCGAGTTGAGACTTCAGCATAACGTTTTGGTCTTGCTGGGACTTGAATAAATCCAGGACAGCGTTGTTGTGCTTCTTTCACCCGCATGCCTGTTTTGACGCCCCACGCTCTTGCTTCGTAAGATGACGTAATGATACAAGTACCTCGCAAACCGTTAGTTATTCCAATCGGGCGCGCTTGCCATTCGGGATGATCAGCTTGTTCTACTGAAGCAAAAAAAGCGTTCATGTCGACTAAAATGATCGCGCGTTGCCAGTGATCAAAACTTGGTGATTTTTTTTTGTTACTGCTTTTTTTTACTGAACTGCTCATTTGTAAGAACGCAATTGCGCAACGAGCTTACCTTGAATACGAACGCGATCAGCCTCATAGCTCATCGCTTGCATTGAGCTATTTGCCGGTTGCAGTTCAATGATCCCTCCCCTTCTTTTTTGCAGACGTTTTAAAGTTGCTTCTTGATCATCAATTAACGCAACGACAATGTCACCCGTGCTTGCCGTATCTTGTTGTTGAATGATAACTAAATCGTCATTAAAAATGCCCGCTTCAATCATCGAGTCACCCTCGACTTTTAAGACATAACGATCAGGCCCTAATAGCATGTCGTACAGATCGATTTGATCTTGTCCTTCAATCGCTTCGATAGGAAAACCTGCCGCTATCTTGCCAGCCAAGGGTAAGGCAAAGGCCGTAGTTTGATCATTCTCCAACAACTTGAATCCGCGGTAACCAGAAGTGCGAATGAGATAACCCTTCTCAACCAACGCACTGAGATGCTTAGAGATATTGGCTCTATGCGCAACGCCCATTTCATCAGCTACTTCTTGTAAGGTCGGCATAAGACCATGACGAAACGAGTAGCTACGAATAAACGCCAGTATTTCTGATTGTTTGAGAGTGAGCATAATGTTGTCCTTTTGTTGCCTTTTAGAATAGACAACAATTAGACAACATTCAAGGTTTATAAAAGTGAAATCTTTTATCTAAGCAAGGAGCACTGGTTTTCCCCCTAATAGGTAATAATCAAAAATTGTCGTTCATAGGCAACACAATTCAATCTATTTATTCATGGGAGATTTCAAATTTAATATAACTAATTGAAAATAATGATATTTATTTTCTGGCCTGATAAATGCTCTGTACTTTAGCTATCTACAGACATGGATGTCGATACAACAAATTAGGAACCAAATATGAAACGGATCAAACTGTATAAAACGTTAGCCATTATTACCTTAAGTATTCTAGTCAACACTACTACAAACGCTGCATTAGTCGGCCATTATGAGTTTAATGGCAATGCAAATGATACATCGGGGAATAACAAGCATGGAAATGCCATAGGCGCAGTATTAACCAATGATCGATTTGGTAACCCTAATCGTGCTTACCGTTTTGATGGTACAAGTTCGCGCATAGAACTGCCGACGATCTATACACAAGATCAAGATCCATTAACCATCAGTGCCTGGATTAATCCGACAGCTAACTCTCAAATTGGAACCATTTTTGGTGAGTATGTTGCAAATGGCGGAGTCACTTCTGGAGACACGAGGAATTTCTTTATCTTAAGTCACAATGGGTCAGCGGGTACGATGAATTTTGATCAGTATGCGCCGACACAAGGAGGAGTCGCTATTGGTGGTGGATTAGGTTCGAACTGGTGGACTCATCGAGGCGGTTGGTTTCATATTGCTTTAGTTAAAAATAATGATTTTGTCTCAATGTATATAAACGGTCTGCTCATCGGTTCCAAAGCACATTCAGAAACGTATAGTGGTAGTGCTCCTAGTTTTGCTGCTATTGGTGCAAGGCATCTTAGTAATGGCAATTGGGCAGGATATACTTTTACAGGTGATATCGATGATGTTCAATTATACAACAGTGCTCTTTCTGCAAACGATATACAAAACCTCTCAGCCGTTCCTGTGCCTGCAGCCGTATGGTTATTTGGATCAGCATTAATCGGCTTGCTTGGAATAAGACGTAAAAGAAATTAATCTAAGAAAGCTCAGGCTTAATCGGAGCTTCTCTATATTTTTTAATAAAAATATTCCAAATAAAAAAGCCATCGTTTCCGGTGGCTTTCTTCTGTTAACAGCTGTCATTTAAGGATTAAGCAGCTTGTTCTTGATCTGTTTCAGATTGAGACAAAACCGTATTACTCCCTGCCTGATTAATCGCGATGGTTTTTGGTTTCATCGCTTCAGGTATTTCACGTTTCAGGCTAATCGTTAACAAACCATTGTTCAGATCGGCTTGTATCACTTCAACATGATCAGCCAGGTTAAATTTACGCTCAAAGGCACGATTCGCAATACCTTGGTGTAGATATTCTTTTGGTTTAGTTTCCGCCTTTTCACCACGCACTGTGAGTACGCCTTTTTCGGTTGTGAGTGAAACTTCGCTTTGATCAAAACCAGCAACCGCCAGTGTGATCGCATAACGATTTTCTTCTAACACCTCGATGTTATAAGGTGGATAACCATTACTTGCGCTATCTGATGTATAAGCGTTATTAAGTAATGTCGCCAGTCGGTCAAAACCAACGCTGTTTCTATAAAGTGGGGTTAAATCTAATGCATTCATGTGTATATCCTCCATAAGAAGCAATATTAAATAAAAATCTATTTCAATCTCAGTTCGGCACTCTTAGAGTCGTCGCCCTGTGATTAATAAGATGTGGATTGCTTTTTTTATTTCAAGAGAAAAATACTATTTTTTTATTATTTATCAGAAAGATAGGGGAGCCTGATCTTTTTTATATTGTGGCGATTCTATTTTTTTCAAGAGTATTCTGTATAAATATGATCATGATAATTATGATGGATCAAATACAAAGAAAATCATTCTTTACTTTATATCACGGCAAAACTAAATACTTCCCAACCGTAACATGAAATTCTGTAAAACTTTCCCATTCTGCACTCTCTTTAAACTCACCCATTGAGTACATATTAATTGCGTATACGTCATTTCGAGTTGTATAAGTCACTTCTTTTGTTTCCCAGCCACAACATACAAAACGGAGTCTCGGCATGCTGAATTTTTCATACAAAATATCTTCAACATTTTTAGCATCTGAACTATTAACCGAATATGTGGCTTGTAAGAGAACTGCTGGTAACTTTTCTATTTGTTGGCAACCAAGAAATTTAAGCCCAGATGATTTCATGTTCCATGCTTCTAGAAAATCTATGCATTCAATTTGATCTTCTGCGGATGGCGCAAATGGGCACAACATGATCAACATAATAATTATCTTTTTCATCTTTGTATTATTCCTGAAAATCCTCAATCTATAGGATTAACTTCTTTTATATATTAGTCACTTTATTGGTGACAAGTAATACCTTCAGATCTGATATTATTATGGATTAGATAACAAACATTTATCATCATACTTTCTATTAGCATTAGGAGTTCACTTGTTTAAGCTTATTGGTGCCCTTTTAGGGTATATGGTTTGGAGTTTTCCCGGTGCAATACTGGGTTATTTTATTGGTAGTTCGGTAGATCGATCTCGTAGCTACGGACTTGGTGGCGTTAATCCATTTAGTCATGGAGAACGTCAAGCGGTATTTATTGAAACTGTCTTTTGTTTGATGGGAAAACTGGCAAAAGCGGATGGCCAAATAACAAAAGATGAAATTGATCATACCGAAAATTTTATTAAACAAATGGGTATGTCGGCTGAACATCGAGAAGTGGCGATCAATTATTTCAGGCAAGGTTCGGCCGATAGTTTTGATACACAAGAACAGCTGAGAAAATTCACTTCCACCTGTGGCTTAACAAATAATTTACCGCAGATGCTAATGCTTTATTTGATCATAATGTCTGTCGCTGATGGACATTTAGATTCATCAGAAGAAATTTTCTTAAAACAAACTGCTGAGCAACTTGGTTTTAGTTCTGCTGATTTTCAACAGTTATTGGAAATGACGCTTAACCAAACTCATTTTGGTGGTGGTTCTGCCCAACGTCCTACGTCTGCCTCTGCTATTGAAGATGCATACAAAGCACTGGGCGTGACAAAAGAAAATACCGATAAAGAAGTCAAACGTGCGTATCGCAAGTTAATGAGTAAATATCACCCCGATAAGCTCATCGGCCAGGGTTTACCTGAAGATATGATCGCGGTCGCTACGGAGCAAGCTAAAGAGATACAAGCAGCCTATGATTTGATCGAAAGAAGTCGTAAATAATAAACCTTCTGATCAATTTTAAGCATGGCTAGTCCCATAAGGTTCCCAAAAATCACGAAGCGCAATTCTCGCATTGCTATAACCGTTTTTGGGCGGAGATAATATTTTCTCGAGCAGTCGACTATCACTAAATGGGCTTACAAAATCTTCAAAATCGCGTGTTTGAAAACCCATTAACCAGTCTCCAAATTGACGGTTTTCCAGAGACTCACGCATTAATAATATTAAGTCGCGGTGCTGTTGATCGTCCTGAATTATTTTGTAAATTAAATCGAGATTATCTTTAGATCCTTCCAGGTATTGCATGAAATTTCCACCTAGATAGAGGAGAACACCAGTAATGCCATATTCCTTATTTCGCTTTTTTGCTCGCTTAACAAGATAGTCAATTTCGCTTTTTTGCTCGCTTTACAAGATAGTCAATTTCGCCATAGCTCAATAGTTTCGTTGCAGAAGATACATAGAGAACATACTCTAAATTTGGCTTGGACATATTTGTACCTGGTAAACTCTCTCGATAAACTCAATCGCTTATCCAGTTATAGACTATTAAAGTATACTTTATTCAAATTTCTGATTCGGATCAAATTATCGTGCATGAGGTGACTGAAAATGAAGCTTAAACAGAAGTGTTTTTTTGATCAATTTCCTTGCAACTATAATGATAAAGTTACTCTTCAGAATATGGGAGTTATACCATGGTAAGAAAACTGATCATTTGTTGTGATGGCACCGGCAATGAAATCAATGAGAATCAAAGCAATGTTCTCAAGTTTTACCGACTGCTTAAAAAAGACAAATCAAAAGTAGATCAAATTACTTTTTATGATACAGGTGTCGGCACTATAAGTAGTAGTGATGCCTGGTCGCGGTTTAAATACAAAGCGATGGGTATTTTTGGATTGATCACGGGCTATGGTTTGGATGATAACGTCTTGGATGCCTATCACTTTCTTTGTCACAACTATCGAAAAGGTGACCAGATTTATTTATTTGGTTTTAGCCGTGGCGCATACACCGTGAGAGTGTTAGCTGGCTTTATCAACATGGTGGGTATTCTTAAAATTGAAAATCTCAACCTGACTAATTATGCATTTACCGCTTATAAGCAAGCCAAAAGTAAAGATAACTATGCCATTGCATGGCGCGTACAAGAAGTACTCGATACGCATAGAGCAACCATTCGTTTTATGGGCTGCTGGGATACTGTCAGTTCGATTATCATTCCAAGAGCAGATCGTGCTTACATACCCTCTCTGGAAAAATTACCTTTCACAAAAGAAAACTCTTGCGTACAAACATTTCGGCATGCAATCGCTATCGATGAAAAACGTCGTATGTTTAGAGTGCTGCGATGGCAAGTAGGTCAAAAGTTTAAAACCAATCCTTTCCAGCCTGATGAAGCTGCGGTAGATCAAGATTGTAAGCAGGTTTGGTTTTCTGGCGTGCATTCAGATATCGGTGGGGGTTATGCTGAATCTGAAAGTTCTGCAGCAAAAATTCCATTGGCCTGGATGATTAAAGAAGCTAGAGCGCACGGAATTGAGTTCCGAGAAGAAATGGTTAAACGACTGGTTTACGGTAACAATCCTGCTAATGGTCGAAACTATGCAACACCGAGTTCTGATGCTGATTTACATGATTCGCTGACTGGTTTTTGGAAACTGTTGGAGTGGTTCCCAAAACGTAAAAAATATAATGAATGGGAAGACAGAAAAACTTATTTAAATTGTTTTTATATTCCGCGTAAAGAACCTCGGTATATTGAGCCAGAAGCCAGCATAGATGATTCTGTTTATGAGAGAACATTCTATGCAAATGATCAACCCTACCGACCGGTAAACCTTCCAATAAAATAATCGATTTTTAGATCTGCTTCACGTTTTTTATATCAGCAAATTTTAGTCAGAATATTCCTCTGTTTTCTACTTTGCTTATACCAACTGTGCACATAGATCTAATATATGTTTTTTATTCAGAGAAAATTTAAAAAGAATATTATTAAGTGGAGGTTTGAAAATATATCGAAATATATTTATATGAAATTTTACAAAAGATAAAAAACTAAGAATGAATTCTACACAGATATTAAGAATTATTTACTTTCATTAAGATAGCTATATGCTTCGAACTGAGTTAAGAATATTTTTCCTGAAAGTTCATCTAAGAAACCAGATCTTTCAAGCGTCTCCATTACTGGGCCTTTAATCTCAGAAAGATGTAGATGTATGCCTTGTTCAATTAATCGTTCATTAACTGCTTCGAGCATTTCCATCGCACTTAGATCAATTTCATTGATCGCACTGCACATTAAGACAACGTGGGCTATTTTGTCTCGATAATAGATCGCATCGTGTATTTTATCTTCCAAATAACTAGCATTTGCAAAAAAGAGGCTTTCGTCCATACGCAAAGAAAAAACTTCTGGTTTTGTTACAACGTGATATCGATTAATATTTCGAAAATGCTCAGTACCCTCAACCAGACCTACCTCTGCAATATGTGGCATAGAGGTTCGGTACAAATGTAATGCGATGGAAGTTCCTACTCCGCAAGCTACTCCTGCTTCAACCCCAAATAGCAAAGTAAGAACAACTGTCGTAAATACTGCGTAAAAATCACTTCTTGAAAAATTCCATGTCTTTTTGAAAATTGAAAAATCGACCAGAGATAAAACAGCAATTATTATTGTGGCTGCTAATGTCGCTTTAGGTAAATAGTAAAGTGCAGGGGTTAAAAAAAGTGATGCGAGCGCGATGCCTATAGCAGCAAATATACTTGCTGCCTGTGTCGCAGCCCCAGCATCAAAATTAACAACCGATCGAGAAAAACCACCCGTAACGGGAAATGCCCCAGATACTGCTGAAGCAACATTCGCCGCACCTAATCCCACCAGTTCTTGATTTACATCAATCTTTTGGCGTTTCTTAGCTGCAAGTGTTTTCCCCACAGAGATCGATTCTACATAACCAATAATAGAGATCAAAACGGCAGGTAAAAATAGAGGTTTGATCAAATCCATCGATATGTCAGGAATTTGTAAACTTGGTAATCCCGCGGGTATCGCTCCGACAAGAGCAACGCTTTTTGATTCCAGATTTAGAAAATAAACAATAAATATTGTCGCTAAAATACTTATTACAGGTGCTGCTCTTGCGAATAATAACGCCTTCTTTTTTGCGAATCCACGGCTCATTAAAATTTTAGCAAAACCACAACGAGCCCAGTACAAAAAATACAATACAGCAACACTAATCATTAACGTGTAATAATTGATCGACACCAACTGACTGGCCAATGATGATCCAATTTCTAGCAACGTTTCACCGTGCGCACTAACGCCTAGAACATGCTTTAGTTGACTAAATGCTATCAGAATTCCTGATGCGGTAATGAAACCAGAAACGACAGGATGAGAAAGAAAATTAGCAAGAAATCCTAATTTAAAAAATCCTAAAACTAACAAAAATACACCCGAAATTAGCGCCAACATAATTGCTGCCGTTAAGTAATCTGTGGTTCCTTGTTGAGCAATTTCAGACAACGCAGAAGCTGTCATTAATGATGCAACGGCTACTGGGCCTACTGATAACGTTTTACTGGTTCCAAAAATAGCATATACAATCAGAGGCAATATACTTGCGTAAAGACCTACTTTTGCGGGCAACCCAGCCAACAGCGCATATGCCAATGATTGTGGGATCAACATGATCGTCACTATCACTGCCGCAAGGATATCTCTACTTAATGAATCCTTATCGTACTCTCTCCCCCATTGAACAATCGGAAAATAGTTTGCGAAACGTCTCATTCTCCCTGGTTACTTAAGATTGATTTTTCAGTGGAGATGCAAGCCACTCTCGACCTTTAAGCATGCCATGCCAATATATTGCCGGAAGTATTTTAGATTTAAGTATCCAGGCTAATTTAGTAGGTTTTGTGCCGTCAATTACCCACTCTGGGAAAGTTGGTGCGAGCTTACCGCCATAGGCAAATTCAGCGAGTACAATTTTGCCGGCTTCTACCGTCAGTGGACAAGAACCATAGCCGTCATATCCAGCTCCTGGTTTTTTACTAAGCATAGTATCGCTAATATTTTGAGCAACGACCGGAGCTTGCTTGCGAACTGCCGCCATTGTTTTTGCATTCGGGGTATTCATAACATCACCCAAACCCCAAATATTTGCATATTTTTTATGCTGTAATGTATTTTGATCAACATCAAGCCAGCCCGCATCATCTGACAATTCACTTTCACGAATAAAATCAGGAGCGCATTGCGGTGGACACACATGGATCATATCGAAATCTGAAGTGGTTATTTGATCATTTCCTTCTTCATCTTTACTTTTAAACCACGCTTTCTTCTGTTCACCATCGACCTTCGTTAAGGTCTGCATGAAATGAATATTGGTCTGGTATTTTTGCATATACGACATTAATGCCGGCACATAGGCTTCAACCCCAAATAACACACCACCAGCGTTGTGGAAATTTATGTCAATATCATTGATCAAACCTTTTTTATGCCAATGATCCGCAGAGAGATATAACGCTTTTTGAGGTGAGGCAGCACATTTTATCGGCATTGGTGGTTGTGTAAATAACGCTTTTCCAGATCTTAAATTTTGTACCAGTTGCCAAGTATAAGGTGCCAGGTCGTAACGGTAATTTGATGTAACTCCATTTTTACCTAACGTCTCTTCAAGGCCTTCGATACCTGACCAATTAAGTTTTAAACCTGGCGAAACTACCAGTTGGTGATAGTACAGTTCGCTATTATCGCTTAATTGAACTTTATTATTTTCTGGAGAAAATTCTGTAACGGATTGCTGTATCCACTTAACGCCATTCGGAATTAAGTTTCTTGTTTCTTTGCGTGTGGTGTTTGCATCAAAAATGCCACCACCAACCATTGTCCATCCAGGTTGATAAAAATGTTCGGTAGAAGGATCAACAATTGCGATACGTAAACTTGGATTACGTTTCAACAAGCTAGACGATACTGCTATACCGCCTGAACCTGCTCCGACAACAACAACATCATAACTGGGTTTTCCAGAAGAGTTTTGTTGATTTGGCGTAACACCTTCTGCTGATGAAACAGAATCATTTTCCGACACGTTTTGCACCTCTGAATTAACAGCATTCCATATATTGCTCGATCGATTTCCAGTTCGACAATAAGCATGAACCGTTTTGCCGCTGTTTAGTAAGTCAGAAAATTGTTTCTGCTGTTCTTCGGTCATTTTTCCTGCAGTGAAAGGAATATGAATCGCTTCCATTCCCAGCGCTTTAGCTGCGGTCTCTATCTCATTAAAGTCTGTTTGTTCTGCAGACTCTTTATCCGGCCGGTTGCAGACGAGGATTTCTACACCAGCTGTAGATAATTCATTAAGATCGCTGACGGTTATTTGATCAGAGACGGATACTTGCTTATCGAGGTTTGTGATTTTCATTGTTTTTCTCAGAGTTAACCTGTTTTAGTTATAGTTAGTCAAACGCGTTAATCGGTACTTTAAGATATATCTTTTGATTACTTTCAGCCTCAGGGAAATGCCCTGCCCGCATATTAATTTGCAAAGATGGGAAAATCAGACGTGGCATCCCTAAGGTTTTATCTCTGGTTTCACGCAAGTCCACAAATGTCTTCTCATCAATTGATGACTTAACATGTATATTATGAGCTCGTTGCATAGCGACTGTCGTTTGGTATTCAAACTCTCGATTGTTTGGTCCATAGTCATGACACATAAATAATCGTGTTTTATCCGGTAGGTCTAATACTTTTTGAATTGATTGATATAAAGTTCGAGCATCTCCACCTGGGAAGTCGGCTCTGGCAGTGCCTCCATCTGGCATAAACAAAGTATCGCCAACAAATGCAGCATCACCAATCACGTGAGTCATGCATGCTGGCGTGTGCCCGGGGGTGTGAAGTACAAAAGCTTGTAGATTCCCTATCTGATATTCATCACCATCTTTAAACAAATAATCAAACTGAGATCCATCACGCTCAAAGTCAGTCCCTTCATTGAAAACTTTACCAAACGTTTCCTGAATAATTGCTATATGCTCACTAATGCCTAACTTACCACCCAGTGCATCTTGGATGTAGGGTGCGGCTGAAATATGATCAGCATGTACATGGGTCTCTATCAACCATTTAAGGCTTAAATCATTATCTTTGATATAGGCAATAATTTGATTTGCCAGTTCATGAGATACTTTTCCTGATGCGTAATCGAAATCTAAAACCGTATCAATCACAGCGCATGCATCTGAATCCGGATCTTTAACGATATAAGAAAAAGTATTCGAACTCTTGTCAAAAAAGGGGAACACTTCGGGGATGAGTAAACAGTTTAGTTCTCGCCTGTGCTGTTCACTGTTCATAAGATTTTTCTCCAGATTTATGTGTCGATAAATTGTTTTTCACCCCAAACAATCACCGCTTATAAATTATTTGATCATAATGCTGAGAACTATAATATAGATAATATTTATAAGCTAATTCTATCTTATATCTATAAAGAAAATTCAAACAGAATTTCAAACTGAATTATGTGAAAATTTTAAAAATTAGTGAGGCAAATATAGCTCTATATGATAGCTTTTAAAGACCCGTTGAAATGCTAAAAAAATAAAAACTATTCCTTAAGGATTGAGACCTTTATTTCCATCCATATTTTTTAATTTAGGAATATTCATTTTTTCTATTTTTAGCTGATCTTTGCTTTTGAGATGTTCGGCTACAACATCCCAGATTGGTGCACCTGGTGACTCAGAATTAACCGTAGCCCACCCGGCTACTTTATAAGTCTTGTTGGCATCTATCGATTTACCGTTATCAAGAGTCATATCCGTTATTCGTTTTCCAAACTTTTCTGTTGGATCACATACGTAATCCATTCCTCCAACTCTGACCATATCTCCACCTTGTCTATAAAATGGATCAAGATTAAAAATATTATCGCAAACGTCTTCAAGGATAGCTTTTAGTTGTTCACCTTTCATTTCGCGAGTATAAGTTTCCGGATAAGTGATACATGTTTGATCCATCACATGTTCCATCGTGATAGGTTGACCCGGTAGAATAGATGTACCCCAACGAAAACCAGGTGAGAGTGCAATATCTGCACCTTCAACTCCGCGTAGGGCATCACAAATTACTTGATCAAATGTACCATTGAAATTACCTCTTCTATAAAGCAGCTCATCTGCAACGACTAATTTTTCAGATAATTTTTCCTCATATGGTGCGCGGACTTTTTGAATATATTCCGCCATTTCTGGATCAGGTTTTATGAAATTTGAAAAAACAGGTAGTAGATTATATCTATAGTCTTTGACTCGTCCTTCACCTAAATCTAAATCTAGTACGGCAAGAAATTTACCATTAGATCCCGCATTCGTGACTAAAGTTTTTCCTTTGGAATTTTCGACAACAACGGGTTGAGGTATACCATCATGTGTATGACCACCAAGGATCACATCCAACTTTGTTACTGTAGCACCTAATTTTAGATCGACATCCATACCATTATGAGAAAGTAATACAACGGCGTCAGGTTTTTCAGTTTCACGGATCTGATCAATTAATTCTTGTAATTCATTTGCTTGAATACCAAATGTCCAGTTTGGAATAAATCGACTCGGGTTCGCAATTGGAGTGTATGGAAAAGCTTGCCCAATAACAGCAACACGTTTATCGCCCATTTCTTTTATCGTAAAGGGTTTAAATGCATATCCGTTGTCTTCATCATAGGCTTCGGCACCTTCAAATAAAGCGTCTTCATTTACTCTAATATTATGTGCTAGAAACTCAGCCTCTAACTCAGAAATATTTTCTAGTATTTCTTTTTCTTCATAGGTAAATTCCCAGTGCCCAGTCATGACATCTACACCGAGTAAGTTAGCTGCATGCACCATATCCTTGCCACGTGTCCAATATGATGTTGCAGACCCTTGCCAAGTATCGCCACCATCTAATAATAGCGTTTTATTTTCCCCTGAATAACTTTCACGTAATTGTTTTATTAAAGTGCTGAGGAAAGCAAAACCACCAACTTTTCCATATTTCTCAGCATATTTTACAAAATTATTTGCAGTAAATGCATGAGCTTCAGGACTACCTGCGGCTATACCAAAATAATCCAGAAAATGTTTCCCTACTAGATGTGGAGGTTTCCCATTTTCATTATGAATACCTATATTTACATCAGGCTCTCGAAAATATATTGGGTTTAACTGTGCATGAGTATCTGTAAAGTGTAGCAATCTCGCATTTCCAAAATTGCAAACATTGTAAAGCGTTTCAGTATCATTGCTTCCTTCTGATGAAAATGAAGTTCTGGAGAAAAGATTACTAGCGCCTGCTATTAACAGTAATTGTGCAAATTCACGACGATTCATGTTAGATAATATAGATGTTTTGAGAAGAGAAAAAAAGCCCACTGCTCACAAGAATGGGTAGGTGTGAAGTCATTCGAGCAGTGGGAAGAACAGTAAATTTTTGCTATATAAAAGAGACTACTTAATTAAGACGCTGGTTTAACTGTTGATAAACCTAATGCTTCCCAATTCTGCATACCGCCTCGATACCATTTGATTTTTTCTGCAGGGTAACCAAATTTCAACAATGACAATATATTTCTTGGTGATTGGCCACACCACATTCCATTACAAAACAATACAAGTGTTTTGGCTTTAGAAAAATCCCACAGACCTTCTTGTTCAACCACACCAAACTTTTCCTGTAATATTTCTGCAATATCAAATGGGCTAGCGCCTTTTGCTGTATCAAGATGTGTCCAAGGAATATTAATAGAACCTGGGATAGTACCTTTTGCGACCCAGTCTGGAGTTCTTGAATCTATGACCATGATTGAGTCGTCTCCATCACTTTTCATTTTTATGTAATGAATTATTTCTAGCTCACCTAAAGTTTCTACTCCAGGTGCTAACTCGATAGGTCGAATACAAAATGGTGGGCATGCTCTGGAAGTTAATGCATAGTCAGATTTGACTGTGTTCTTAGTATCCTGGTTACGCATGATTGTAGATTTTTCACCATTATGCATAACTTCGACGTGCGCAAGTTCTGGTGTAATTTGAACCTTTGGCTCTTCAGCCGCAACATTTCCTACTACTGAAAATGATAATATTGCTGACAAAATACTTATTGATCTTATTTTCATATCCCCGCTCCTTTTATTAGTTTCTGTTGTTTGTTTATAAATTATTATTTTGGTACGTATGACTGCCAATGCTCTTTTGCATAATGTGCCTGCTTAATTGCTAATTCAGACTGCAATTTTGCTTCATGTAAAAATGACATCGCCATATCGCTTTTACCGTCTTTGACTGCGGCGTGAGCCTTATCAATGAGTGGTTTTGTCGTGCTCCATTCAAAACCTAATTTATCTGCTTCTGCCCTTGAATCTTCAGCCTGTTTAAAAAGTTCATCTATATCGATATTTGCCGAGACTTTTTCTTCACCAGCATTACTCAATGCGCTGCTTTCAGGCGTTGAATCGACTTCCATTTTCTCGTCAGATTCTGAACAAGATGTGAGCAAAAATACTGTTGAAAAAATAATCGCTATCATTTGTAAATATTTTTTATTCATTAGATTACTTCCTTGATCCTGGTCCATTTATTACCAGACCATTGCTCATATAAGTATGGAAATATTCGAGGTTTCTGTACTCCTCACTTTGTAAAGCAAAAGGTTTAGCTCTCACTTGTTTATTACAACCCACATAGCGCCGGTGTAATGTACCCAAAGCTTCCCATTTAGATCTGTATACTGGGAAATGACTTGTGTGACCTAATGCAGGGCTTAAAATATCTGCTCTAATCAAGTTGCCAGCACTTGCCATATGGCAAGTAGAACAAGCCATATTCAGCTGACCACGTCTGGAATAAAAGAATTTCTTACCATCTTCATATGCCTCATGTGCGCGCGGGTCATCAGGGATTTGAACATTAATTGTTTCATCTCGTGATGTGTATGCCATATAAGCTGAGAGTGATGCAATTTCACCTTTTCCATAGCTCAGCGGTTCTTCGCCATTATCTTTTCGACAATTATTGATCGCCAGTTCTAAGGTAATAACCTGGCCACTTTCTTGATCAAATTTTGGGTAGTTTTGTTTTACTCCAATTCCACCATTATCAAAGCAATCTGAATAAGTTTTTTTATTTGCAAATGGCGTATTAAATAATTCCTCACCAGCATCGACATCTATTTCATAGGGAGGAAATTCTTCAATAGATTCCCATTGCGTTCTAGAATTTTCGTCTAATGCATAAACGCCATTAACATAATCGTCCATCATTACATCTGGGAAACGGTTTTTAAAATAGCTCTTGATCGTTTCCAGATCTGATTCTGGCTCAGCATTTACCGTATTCATTAGTGATGCATAACTGATTATCACTATGCATAAAGATATTAATTTTTTCATGTTATTAAGATCCCTTATTTGACTCACTTTTTATTTATTTTATAGCGACATCAACAGCTTCAGTTTCACCTAAGTTATCAACCCAACTAAGTGATAACTGATCGCCCGATTTCCCACCGGAAAACGAAAATGAAACATATGGGTTTTTTGAGACCGCACGGCCAAAATTTGCTGTAAAAACAGTTTTATCCTGATGCTTACAAACAAGTTCTTGTATGTAATGAGCTGGAATAACTTCGCCTGTTTTCTTGTCTTTACGTAAACCTGTTTCCATAGGGTGCTGAGCTAATAATTTTACTAACACCATATCCTTTTTTATTTTAGCTTTGACCTTCATCTGTAAATCCTCAATAAATCTTGATCGAAAATATCAACCGCCACAGCCACCGATAGTAACTTTGACTTCTTTCTGTGTGCTGTATAATTTGCCATCTGCTTCTACAACTGCCATCACACTCATCGTTTCAAGCAAACGAATTCGTATTGAAACATCTGTCGCTGTTCCCTCTGGAATAGTGAATGAAGCCGCTAGTGGTTGTGGATTTTTTTGAGCAAAAATACTAATTGTTTTGACATTTGCCAAGTCAGTTTTAACATTGACTGGTACAACCGCACCATTTTCAGCAATTTCAGGTAGTTTCAAATGAATTTGATCACTTTCTACAAGGTCTTTACTTTCATATAAACCCATTAGCGCATCATCTGTGTTTTCTAAGTCAAAAACTTCTGACCATTTAGCAAAAACTGTTTTAGGCAACAGTGCTATAGCACTAAGCATAACGACGCTGCGTAATAGTAATCTTCGTTTAAAAAGCATTATTTTTCTCCAATATTTCCTATCTAATCGCTATAAAGAATTTACGTACTCAACGACTTTATCTATCTCTTCTTCAGTCAACATTCTATGTCGTCCAAATGGAGGCATTGATGTTTGTGGATTTCGTGCAGTTGCATCCCAGATTTGATCCCTTAATTTTGCTTTGTCGGGATATCTTGCCTGCATGCTAACTAATGGAGGTCCAATTACACCGGCTAACTCCCCATCATCCATAATATGACACGCTAGACAATTCCCTTTTTTTCTATCGAAAGCTATTTCTTTCCCTTGAGCTATTACCGAATCATCTGATGCATAAGCAAATGGAAGGTTTGATGAACATAAAACGACTAATGGTATCAACCAGGTTAAGTTCTTCATTTTTAGATTTAACATCCACATCCTCTCTATTTATATTTGATGCTCTAGTTCTAACGGATTTTTAACGACTCTGTTCTATCATGTGTTCGACGGAATGTCTGACTTCGTCATCTGATAGTCCGGCATTTCCACCTTTTGCAGGCATAACACCTGAATCACCCGTATAACCATTTATAGCATGATCCACTAGCACTTCAATTCCTTTAGCAATTCTAGTTTCCCATTCAGATTTTTCACCCGTTTTAGGTGCACCTGCGACGCCTTGGCCATGACAAACTGCACAAGACTGTTTATATATAGCTGCACCGTGTTCAGATTTACTACTCTCTTCCTGATCAGAACTTTCTTCTATTAGGGCTTCCTCACCTTTATCAGAACCGCTTTTGTTCTCCAAATGTTGTAAAGGAGTAATTCCTTTGATTGCAGAAGTTACTTTAATTGAATCCGGATCTTTACAATTTTCCATGCAATCGGAATTTATTACATCTGGTCGGGGATCTATGAAAAAACCATCTTTATTCGGCATTTCTATTTCTTTAAAAGTCTCTTGTGTGAGAACAAATTCTTCTTCGACAATTTCATTTAAGTATAAAACGTAAGCGGTAATCGCGTATGTTTCATCATCACTTAAGGATTGTGGCTGAGTGAATGGCATAGCTCTATGAATGTAATCCCAAAGTGTACTTGCATAAGGCCAATAACTGCCTACTGTTTTCTCTGGTCTATCCTCAGTTAATGTATCAAAACCACCAGCAAGTTTTGGCCACCGACCTTCACCCTCTCCAAACAAACCATGACAGACTGAACATTTTTCTTCATACAAAGATTCGCCATCTTCAACCGAGCCACTGCCGGGTGGTAAACCTTGTCCGTCTGGTCGAACGTCAATATTCCAGCCAGCAATCTCTTCATCCGTAGCTATACGGCCCAAGCCGTAATATCCAGGCTCTACCGCATAGACTTGTGTAGTAACACAAATACCAAATCCCAAAATAATAGGGACTATTAGTCTGATTTTTTTAACCAAGCTGTACATTACTGATCGTCCCATCTGTATCTAATTTCCAGGTGTGAATGGAGTTTTTATGATAGATAGAATTACTACCACGCTCTGCTCTAAGTTGCGCTAAGGTCGGTTGGATATAACCCGTTTCATCAACTGATCGACTTTGTAATAGTAGAGGCTCCCCTTGCCAATTTATCTCTAAGCTAAATCGAGTTATTGCTTTTGATAAAACCAGTCCTTTTAATCTTGCCGGTTGCCAGGAAACGCCACCGTCCAACGAAACATCTACTCTTTTTATCTTACCTCGGCCAGACCAGGCTATACCTTCTAACTCATGCACACCTTTACGTAACATAGGTCGCTCTGGACATGGCGACGTAATAACTGAATTTGTCTCTTGAATAAAGCTAAATTTTCGCGCTCGCCCATCAGGCATTAAGTCTGTGTACTTAGAAGTTTCTTCACGTTGATACCAAGGTTTGTCACCAATTTCTAATCGACGTAACCATTTTATACTTGTGTTACCTTCCCAACCTGGATTAAATAAACGTACTGGATAACCTTGCTCTGGTCTCAACATCTCACCGTTTTGTGCATAAACAACTAGCGTGTCGTCAAGGGCTTTTTCGATAGGAATACTACGCGTCATTGCAGCACCATCAGCTCCTTCTGCCAACACCCATTTCGCTTCTTTTTTGATCCCAACTTCTTGAAGCAAAGTAGACAGTTTCACGCCTGTCCATTCACAACAACTCAGCATGCCATGGGTAAATTGCAAAGCTTCCATTTGAGTCCCGCGCCATTCCATACCACCATTTGCAGGACACTCAAGGAAATTGATCACTGATTCTGAAGGAAACCCCATCAACTCTTCCATTGTGAGGATAATTGGTCTATCTACCATTCCATGGATTATGATTCGATGTTCGTCTGGATTAACTTCAGGTACACCCGCATGATATCGTTCGAAAACAAGACCACTTGGCGTAATAATGCCTTTCATTTCATGAAGTGGTGTCATACTTATTGAAGAAATAGGATCGGCTGTTAACCAGGAAACTGTTCGTCGTACAACGTCATCTTCAAATTTTGATGGTTGTCCATAAGGAACTGAAACAACACCTCTTCCTAATGAACGTGTCCAAGCTGGTACATTTGGAGGCAGAGACTTTTCGTTTGCGAAAACGTTACCCACACTAGCTGCTACTGCCGTACCAGAAATCAGTTTGACACCATTCAAAAGAAAATCACGTCTTCTCTTTTGTGGTAATCTTGCTGCTTCTTGTTTAACCTCTTTGAGCAGTTCGCCTGTATTCTTTGATAGCTTTTTCACCCTACACCCTTATATTCTTTTTTAATATAACTATATAATTTTGAGGAATTATAGTCTTTTCAAATTAATTTGTGAATACGTAAATATCCTTAATTCATATGTGACAAATTTAAGTAAAATAATTCTATGAAAAAAACGCTATTAAAAACACTTAAATTGATGATAGTACTGTTTCCATCCATTAGTTTTGCCAACAATGAATTTTTGGATAATTTTACAGCTGAAAAAATTACAGAAAATGTTTATGTCATCCACGGTCCAACAGCGGATCCAATCGCAGATAATCAGGGATTCATCAATAATCCATCTTTTGTAATTGTAAATGAAGGTGTTGTCGTTATTGATCCTGGCAGTAGCCTGGCTATAGGCCAAATGGTACTTAAGAATATTAAACAACTTAGCCAGTTACCTGTAATCGCAATATTCAATACGCACGAGCATGGCGATCATTGGTTAGGCAATCACGCCATTGTTGATGCATATCCAGACATTCCCATTTATGCCCACTCTAAGATGATAGAAAGTCTGAATAACGGTGCAGGAACTAATTGGCTTTCACTAATGAACCGGTTAACAAAAAACGCAACTAAAGGCACGCAGATCAAAGTGCCTACACATCCAGTCAAAAATGGTGATGAAATAGTTCTCGGGGATCATACTTTCAAGATCCATCATAATAATATTAGCCATACACACAATGACATTATGATCGAAGTTGTCGAATCTCAAACCGTCTTCTTAGGTGACAATGCTTTTTTAAATCGCCTACCAAGATTAGATGAAGGTGACGTGGTTGGAAACATTGATGCGCTAAGATCTATTCTCAAAACGTCGAGTAAATTCTACGTTCCAGGACACGGGCCCAGTGGTGATTCTTCGGTGGTAAATCTATATCTAGAATACTTAAACACACTCTATGACTCTGTAAAGTATTACTACGAAGAAGACTTGTCCGATTTTGAAATGAAAAATCAAGTTGCTACTAAAATGAAGAAATTTTCAGAATGGTATGGTTTTGAAACTGAGCTTGGTAAAAATATTAGTTTAGTTTTTCTACAAATAGAAAGTGCAGACTTTTAAGATATAAAATGTTTCTAAATCATTACGGTTTTTGTACTACTCTAAAAGTATGAAATTTATTTTCCATTTCCTGTTTCAGTTCTTGCTCTATGATTGAAGAGTAGTGTGAAATTTCTTCGCCTTCTATAAACTTTGACGCAACCTCATCTGAGTAATAACTAATTGTACCGAAACTATTAAGCGTAGTTTCTAGATTATCAGAATTAGTGCCGCCATTTTGTTCATCAGTATTTTCATAGATGATCAAAACGCCATTTGGACTCAACTTTTGCCAAGATTTTTGCAAGATTTTTTTCTGATCAGAATCATTCATATCAGTTAAAATATTCGTGATACAGATCACGTCATATGAATCAGAACGATCTAGCGAAGAATCAATATTCTGTTTCACTACAAACCGATCTTTTATCTTGTGATTAAAATGATCAGAAATTGATCGTGTATCTAACAACGGATCAATACCTTTGTCATAGCAAACTGCGCTACCCACGCTAATATATGAACTTAATAAACACTCGATTGCTGATAATCCATGATTATCACTAATGTCACAAAGTTGAACTTCTTTCTTCATACCAAAATAATCATGAATAATCTTCTCAGTGACAGCACTGATAGTGACATTTTGCCAATGTGGCTTATGTAGTTTAAGAAAATTATCGTGTAAAGATTTTTTATTAGATCGACTATCTACTTCTTCTCTAAGCAAAATATTACTATTTTGTGAAAAAAGGTATTTAGCACAACTTACTATATTAGGCGGCCATTTTCTGCCTACACGTATTGACATAACGCCGTCATTTTCAGCATGTATATTACTAATACCTAACCAACGAGTTCGACTTAAGAAAATATTTTCCAGTAAACTTCTAGACCAGTAATTTTTTTCTATCGCTTGCATTTCTGGATATACAGGTAAGATGATACAACCACTAGGTTTAATGCGCGTGAGTAAGTACCTTAAAAATGAAGTGCCCCAATTATTAGCAAATAAAGGAAAGCTAATTCCGATATATATTCTCTCTAGTGAAAAGGGTGCAAATGGATAAAATAAATTTCCAATTTTACCGTCATCTAAACTAACATTAATATGATCAGAATCAGGGGTTAGACTATATAGATCATTTCCAGGCCGAACATGATTATGCATATCTCTTTGTGATGAAAAATAATAATCCAAATCTTCTTGAATATATTTTTCCGCTTTATGCAACACAAGATCAGTCATACGTTGAATTATTTATCTAATTAAATTTTAAGAGACGGGTGAGATATTTGATTAATTAAACGTGTAGATCATTTTCTTATTTTAATTAGACTTACTTAATTATGAGCGGTTTGTAATTCTTCAATTAAAGTTTTCATTAACCATTCCGCCGTTCCTGCACGACCAATTGCAGCAGTTTGACCTGCCCAGTAAGGTAATAGATCTTTTTCACCAACCTCTATCGCTTTAGATCTGATCGGCATAGTTAAGATATTTTGATATGGAAAACTTGCCGTCTCCTTACTTTCCATTTGTTCAGTAAACCTGTTTTTTAATACACGAGCATATTTACCTGTAAAACTTTTAGTAAGACAAGTTTGCTTGTGCTTATCTCCCAAAGCTTCCAGGTAATCATGATCAAGTCCAGCTTCTTCTGTGAATAGAAAAGCTGTTCCCAATTGAGCCGCGCTAGCACCACACTTTAAACAAGCCGATATCATTGAGCCATTCATGATGCCACCTGTTGCAATAATAGGAATTGATAAGGAATGCTTAGTTTGTGCTATAAGAGACATTAATCCTTGCGAATCATCAACACGTGTTTCAGGAAAGCTACCTCTATGCCCGCCTGCTTCGATACCTTGCAATATAACTGCATCAAGTCCAGCCTTTTGAATTGCTTTTGCTTCGAATATAGTCGTAGCAGTACCCAATGTGATTACATTTTTCTTCTGAAGTTTTGAAATTATTTCATTGGAAGGTAAGCCAAAAGTAAATGAAACAATAGGAATGTCTAAATCTAAAATAACATCAATTCGTTCTGATAAAGTTGAGCTCACAGGTAAGTTGTATTCTTTTTGTATTTCTTCTTTAATCTCCAACTCATCATAATACGGCTGTAAAGTTTCAGAAACAGAAACCTTAGGCCTATAGCTTTTTGCGACATGAGGATTGCTCACAAAAAAATTAACAGCAAAATTATTGTTTGTTTTTTTCTTTATAAGTTCACATTGTTCAGTTAGATCTTTTGTAGGTAAATTACCTCCAGCATAACAGCCTAGTCCGCCAGAGTTCGACACAGTTGAGACCATGTCTGGATCAGAAAATCCACCGATCATAGGTGCCTGCAGTATCGGATATTCTATACCGAGTATATCTATTAGTTTATTCACTGCATTCATAACTGGAGAGGATCTACAATATAACCATTGATTTTAGTTTTAAGGCTTAGCCTTCAGCAGTTGTAGGATCAATTACCGTTTTGATCTGAGAAATACTATTAGCTGGAAATCCACCTTTTTCTGCATGTGTCTGGATCGCTTCAACGTTAGGTGCGTTATATACACAGTAAACTTTATTGTCTGTTACATAGCTATGAACCCACTGAATTTCAGGACCCATTTCTTTCAAAATTGAACAAGATTTTTGAGAGATTCCTGTTAATTCCTCTGGTTTTAAACTTCCAGCATCAGGTATATCTCTTTCAATAAGATACTTAGGCATTTTATACTCCGAATTATTTGTAAAACGATTAATTGCTTATACGGTGAACAATAAAAAATTTGTTTATCAATAAAGTATCAGGCTCTTAAACAAATAAGAGCCTGATATTTATTTTTGTTTTCTACCTTGCGTAGTAAAACAGGTATAACTTTTTATTCAGCAGTTAATGTTTTAGTAGTGATGTTAGAATTTACAATATCACCTCTGACAGACCAAAGAATGGCTAAAACTTCATTTTGCTCCTGCTGAGCGACACCATGAGTAGTAAGAGCCGCTAGTACATCATCAACTACCGCATTGAATTCCATTTCACTGATGTTCATACCTGCATGGGTAGTTTTCATATCCTTACCAGTGTATTCAACTGGACCACCCGTTGCTGCAGCAAAAATTTCATATACTTTAGTTTTGACATACATTGGATCACTATTTGCGAAACGATCTTTGACGATAGGGTTTTGTGTATGATTTATCCATATATCACCAACGATTTTATGTGCCATTGCTTCTCCACCTATTCTATCAAATAGTGAAGGAGCAGCTGGTGCTTCAGCATGATCTTCAGCAGAAACACTGAAGTTCATAAACAGTGCGCAAATTACAAATAGCGCCTGTACATTTTTCATTAAAGTTTTCATATTATTTACTCTCTTTTATTCTTAAAGTACTTAGCTTATTTAAAAGACCAAGTAAGACCAAAACCTAGTTGCCAGGCATCTATATCAATTTCCGTATGCTCTGCCACACCAATTTTTTGTTCTTCGTTTAATGTAAATGCCGCATGCAGGTCTATTTTTATGTTAGGCAATATTTGATAACCGACACCTGCAGTAATTGTATCTTCCCAAACTGCCGCCGCATTTGTTGCCTGAAAGTACTCTACAATTGGGCCGGTTACAGGTAGTGATCCTGCGCCAAGACCTATCTCTGTGTTATTACCTATGCCCACAATAGTGCCATCTTGAGGTAGGTTTCTTTTGATTGGATCTCTAGCGTGGCTATAACCAATTCTCCATTGAGCTGGACCTGTAGTTAGCTGAGCACCTAAAGCAAACACGGTTTGATCTCTGTAGAAATCTTGATAAAAAGAAGCGCGCGACCAATCTTTGTGAATCACATCCATATTAATTTGCAGATTACCGCCCATTAAACTGTTATTTGCTATCCCGATTGCAAATTCCTGTGGTTGTGCAACATGATCTGACCAGAAAGTGCCATCGCCACGAGCAATATAATCTTCGTACTCTATTTTTAATTGGCTTCTGTAATACGCACCAATACTTGTAGCACCAATGTCATATTTTGCACCTGCGGTTACCCGGAAACCAAAGTCATGTGCAGAACCCGTATCTTCTGAAAGACTAGCTTGAAAATAACCGTTACCTAAAGTTAGCATCGCTCCAAGTGATAGATTTTCATTTACTTTATAAGCAGCACCAAAATTTGCATTAAAGAGTATAAGCTCACCTGTTGGATTTAAACTTCCAGGTACACCTCTAAAATCAGAACCAACTCCTGAGCCAGCAGTTAAACCTAGACCTGCAACTAAATTAGGTGTAAGTGCTTGAGTTACCGCTACAGTTGGAACCAGGTAATCTCTAGCGCCCGAAGTACCTTCCCATGCAGTACCAGTTAAGGTTCCATTATGCTCAGCTTTAAGATCTGGATCGAAAAAAGTTGCACCAAAAGTAAAGCTAGTACCTTCATTGTACTCAGTTAATGTCGCAGGATTACCAAACACGGCAGCCGCTGGTTCTACAGTTCGAGCAATTCCAGCACCACCCATACCAGCAGTTGCTGGCAACATATTCATATTCAAATCAGTACCAAATGTTCCGGCTTGAGTAGCCGGTATATATAACGATGCTAGCGCTACCACCAATATTTTTTGTTTCATTGTTAATTACTCCCTTAGGATAAGTTAAATTATTCTTATATCTGTCTACACTGACTAAACTAAAATAAGTCTCATATGCTTTAGTAAATGGACCTATTATTTAGCCACTTTTTAGTGACCTACCTATTCTTCCCACTAATTAATTTATTATGTAACTTAGGACAAACTAGCCGTTAGGAAACCACTGGAATGGTTTTTCTCCCGCCACTTTGAAGTAGATGTACATATTAACCATATGTGTCACTAGCAATGCTGTTGCTGTTCCTAGTGCCCATAATGGATCTCTATAGTTAACGTGTGCACCTATTTGATACAAACCATAACCTACAATCCCTGTCCAAATTGCCATTACTATTAGCGCTTTAAATGAAGCCATTTTCCTTTCCTCCTACTTTTAGTTTTTTAATAAGGCTTTTTTCTTTGCCTTAAGTTTTTAATAATTATCTGCCACCAGGCATACTGCTACTGTCAAGAAATTTATCGAAGAAAATTGCATCACTACTTAAGCCTTTTTCTTCAAAAACGCTAATTGCAGCATCGATCATTCCCGGAGGGCCACAAAGATAGGCTTGCCCATCTATGTGTTCACCTAGATCATTTGCAATGAATTCTGTTACAAATCCCTTATTACCTTGCCATGAAGTGCCTTCAGGTTCTTCAGACAAGCATGGTACATACTCAAACTTCCCTAGATTCTGGCTTTCCCAATAACTCGCTAACTCACTAATTATTTCGTCACAATAAAGATCTGCTTGTGTTCTTGCGCCAAATAAAAAACGTACATCGCGTTTAATATTTTCCTGCATAGCACCTTGCAAAATACCTATAATTGCACTCATACCACTACCACCAGCTACACAGGTGATTGGTGTACTCTCTTCCCTTAACCAGAAATTACCGTAAGGTCCTGAAATTTTTAATGCTTCTCCAGTACGATCTGCATCAAATAACCAAGTAGTAAATTCTCCACCTGGTACTAGTCGGATATAAAATCGAAATTCATCTTGACCAAGTTTTGGAGCACTTGCGAATGAATACGATCGTGCCTGATCAATATGAGGTAATTTTAGTTCTGCACACTCTCCGGCTTTGTATAAAACATCATTTGAAGCTAAGAGTTTAGGATCTGTTATCCGAATTACAATTTCTTTTATATCATGCGTCAAATCTTTAATTTCAGAAATAACCGCATCAGATTCCCAGAGACTAATCTTTTCCACACCATTTGAGTCAGGTAGATCAACGTCTACTTTAATATTCGTTTTTAAAGCTGTCTGACAAGCAAGTATGTAACCTTCTCGGAGTTCATCTCCTTCAAGTACATAACTGAAGTCAGCAAGTGGTTTGATCTTTCCGTCTACTAGTCGGCATTTACATGTTCCACAACTACCGACCCGACAGTCATTTGGCCAATCGATTCCTGCTTCAAGCGCTGTTTTTAGTAAATTTTCACCTGGCTTTACTGTTAACGTTTTGCCTGCAGAAACAATTTCAGCCTCATAATCCTGTTTTTTATTTTTAAAAAAACCAAACATAAATACTCATCCTTGCCGAATTTAAGAAACTAAAACCTTAGACATTAATACTTACAGATCGCAACTTGTTGCTGCGAATTTCATCAAGTGATGGTAAGACGGTATAAGCGGTATAATTTTCTTTGCTTGTACTTTTCCTGACTTTCATATTGCTCCACCATGTCTTAACATTCGGGAGAGCATCAACTAATGACTCTTGCCCATATAAACAACAGTGATGAATGTATGGTGCCCAGTGAATATCAGCAAGACTGAAATCACCCACTATATAATCGCCTCTTTGTTGTTTTGATCCTAATCTCTCATCTAGAGCAGATAATAAATTTTTTATTTCAGAAATTGCAGACGCATCATTATTATCACCGCTTAACTTCTCTACTGCAGTAGCAAATACATCGCTAGCAATATGAATCCACTGATACTGTTGAGTTCTTGCAACAGCATTTCGTGGAACTAGTGAATTCCCGAAACCTTTATCATCTAGATATGAAAGAATTGCATTAGTGCCGTAAACATAAAAATCGACATCTTTTAATACTGGGAGTGAGCCAAACGGTGAGAAACTTAATATCTCATTCATAGCTGACTCAGATTGCATATCAACTGATCTTCCGTCGATATCAACACCTTTTTCCGCTGCGGTTAGAAGGCATTTACTTGTGTTTGCACAACCCGCAACACCCCAAAGTACTTTTACGTCTGATAAATGATCTCCAATAGACATTTAACTCTCCTCCAATAATTATTTATTTTTATTATTCGAAATTTTTAATAACTTAAAAAAAAACTAATTTCAGTCTGTAGCAGTTAGAGCACCTGATGGACATTTAGCTAGAACATCTCTCACTTCTTCCTCAGATGCAGCTGAAGGATCTATCACGAAACTTCCATCTTCTATTTTAAAAACTGCTGGTAATGTTTTTACACAGACGCCTGCGTGTTGACATGTTTTCTCATTCCATTCCACTTTCATCTTAGAACCTCTCTTTATTTTTATTTATTTTGTCTTTCTACAAACCCTTGTTTTAAACATGTACTATTTCAGGCCTCATTGACCAGAGAGCACAAAGGATTTCATTTTTTTCAACATCACCGACGCTATGAGTATTCAGTGCTGACATAACGTCATCGACTACCGCATTAAATTCAGCTTCCGAAATATTCATTCCAGTATGAGCAGTCAACATATCTTGCCCTGTGTATGACTCTGTACCACCAAAGCCAGCGCACATAAACTCAGTTACTTTTCTTACAACTTCTTCAGGATCACTATCTGCGTAGCGCGTTTTTATCGATGGGTTTTTGCAGTGATTCTCAAAAACTGTTTTTGCAAGAGCGGCGATTGGATCATGCCCACCAAGCCTGTCATATAAACTTTCACTCATGATGACCTCCTTTATTTTTATAATATTCTTAACTTTTAAATAATAGGCCTGAGGACTTATGCCTCAGACCTATTATCAGGTAGCTATGTAATTATATTTCCGCGTAATCAGTGAAGTTTTCAGGTACTTCATAATTAGCTTGTTTATTAATCTTGGCAGCTATCTCACGCTCACCTTCACTGGCAAACTCTTTGTCCCAAGTGGCAAGCTTCTTCTTCATTACCGCATGATAGAGAGGAGGAACTAGTGCATAAGTAAACTCAGTAAAGTATCCCCATCTTGCATTTGGAGAACCTACGTTGTCTAACTCCCAGAAATGAGTTTCACCACGGTCATGGTGATCACCTTGTCTACCAATTTCAATGAAGAACCAGGCACTGAACAGGTTATCATTATCCCATGAGTGACGGTAATCAATAGGCTGACCTTTCTCTCGGATCAAACCGTAATGTTCCATATAGTTCAGCGCTTCTAATTCGAAATTAGACACAGTCCAAATCAAGAACATGCAAGCGATACCAATTGGTCCACCAACCCACAAGAATAATAGAATTGTTGGCAAGCTCATGAAATAACCACGTATCCAACGATTATCTAATGAAATGAAAGACTTGCCTAGTTTAGCCAGACGTTCTTTTTCCATTCTAAACAAGAATTTTGATTGACCCATGTGTGACAACCAGAAATGTCTGTAGATACCACGACCTCTTGGAGATGTTGCAGGATCATCTTCATGTGCAAGTTCTAGATGATGGTTATAAACGTGTGCATAGCAGAAATGTGCTGAACCACTTAAGCCCATCATTAAACGTGAAATGACAAAACTGAAACCCTTTGTATGTGACAGCTCATGGCCATAAATAATACCAATACCTGCAAAGATACCAGTAGAAAGCGTCGCACCAACTAACTCAGCGCCAGTGATCCCATTTTGGACAGGCAAAAACCCAAAGAGCATTCCTGGTTCCATCGGTACATTGCCTACGTATTGGTAGATACGCCATGCCATAGCGACTTGTAGAAGTGCAAATACGGGCAACATGATGTACATCACCATATTTTGCAGTCCAGGGATACCATTAGTATCACCATTTTCATCGACACCAGCGCCGTCAGGATGCATAGACATAGTAAGAGTATCCAAAATGATACCTACACCAAAAAGTACTACACCAGTCCAAACAAATGGACCACCAATTAGGACACCAACCATACTCACGAGTATGAGTATTGGCGCCATAAAATACCGAATATTGATTAAAAACTTATTCATCGTATTTAACACCTCATATTTTGTTACTGTTAATTTGTTATTGTTGGGTATTAATTGCTAACCCCACTCCACCTTTTTTGCTCGAAGCTTCTTCGAACATGTCGATACAATAAGTTATAAGCAATTAAGCTGTGAATACGTAAATATCCCTATCTTGTTATGCATGCTTACAATATCTTAGTTTTATACAACTCAATTTACATATTCATCGCTAAAATACCGCATCGATAACATAGAATATAATACAAAACTTTATATAGTCGCAATGCTTCAGTATAAGTACGTATAAAACAGTGCGTCGATTCAATCTAAGCTAATCAATTGTGCGTATAGAATAATCATATGAAATTTCTATCAAAGTGGCTCGATCTAACAAACTGGTTCGATCTTACGAGCCATACCAACAAACTTAAAAGATCACGTTCAGAAAAGCATGGTTCATTAGAATCAACACAAACTGGTTCATGTGGAGGGATGAGTAGTACTGAGCTCAAAATTAGAATTGAGCTGATGCTGGGCGATCTAAAATCGACGTCTTCAGTTATAGGCCCAGCTAATGAATTAGCCAAGCATAGTCACCCAACACAAACATTCTTCTTGTCACAGTTAAGCTCTATTTCTGATCTTTCATTCGAGCACGCTTACCAGCTTTTGCTAGCCTCACCTTCTGCTCTTGAAGAAATGGAACAAGAACAGTATGAAAACTGGTCAGGGGACATAAAACAGCATCTAATAGCAAATGATAAAAAAATGGCTATGGATGTTATTGGTGATTATACAAACTACTGTGGGATCGATAAGGATAAAATCCATATCGTAGAACTAAACACAATAATGGATACAATCGATAAATTAGTTATAAGTATCCATAAATCACAGATACCCATTTCTACACAAATTCAAGAACAGCATTTTGCTTATACAGACGGCTATCAATTATATTTACCATCAACCATCTCAACGTTTGATAATTATGCGGATAATTATAAACTCTACAAAATACTAGTATTTCATCTAGTTGGCCAAATGCACTGCCGCACTTGGGAAGCACTACAAGCATTAGAAGATGCAGAAAAAATACATGGTCAAGACTACCTCGATCTATTTTCTAAAATTGAAACCTTAAGAATCGATCAAATAATAAGACATGAATTTCCAGGCATCTGGCGAGATATCGAGTCGCTGAATGCTAAAAGTCCGGTCGATTATCCAGAGCAGTTCTTTAAAGAAAATGATCACACTTCGGTCAAAAGTAGTTTACATTTAAGTAACAAACTGATTGGCCAAGCTACTCTCATACCAAAGTTTATTTATCAACCAAATTTTCTTCCTGACCAGGTGAGAAACCGGTCTATTCCTGACAGTACTATAGATCCACAGGTCATGAATCCTACAGAGAATGTCGATAATCTATTAACCGATATTGATACTGAAATAAAATCAGACAGCCGCGTTTATATTCGTAATACCCCACAGGCCGATGAACAACAAAATTCAAATAAATTTTCCTACAATGGAAACTCTCTTTGGGATTCTTTACCCGCTCAATCCGAAAAAAGTGAGTCACAAGATGACTTACCTATCGCTAAGCGTAAAGAAGAAAATGTTTTTTACTATAAAGAATGGGATGCGTCGTTAAATAAATATAGAAAGGACTGGTGCCGCGTTAAAGAAGTCGTTGTAGATAACATACCAGAGGATAAAATTTCTGAGCCTGAAGATTCATTAAAATATGTGGAGCTACGGATCAAAAAAATATTTGATTTATTAATAAATGATCAAAAGTTTATGCGCAACCAATCTGATGGTGATGAGATAGACATTGATGCCTGGATTTCTGCCAGATCAAACATTAATAAAAACACTGATGATTATCAAAAACTCTATATCCGCAACAATATAAACAAGCGCGATGTCGCCATCCTTTTTACCGTCGATATAAGCGGCTCAACGTCTGGCTGGAAGAATAAAGCAATTAAACAATCAACATGGCTACTGTGTAAAGTTCTGGAGCAACTTGGCGATCAACATGCAATCTACGCATTCTCAGGATCGGGGCGAAATAACTGTCGAGTTTATCCGATAAAGAATTTCTCTGAGCCATACAGCAACTTAGTCAAGCAACGTATTTTCTCTATGCAACCACAGCAATATACTCGCATGGGAGCATCTATTAGACACCTGAGTAAGATCTTATCTGAAACCTCTGCTAAAACAAAAATACTTTTTATACTGACAGATGGTAAACCAGATGATGTCGATAGCTATCGAGGCAATTATGGTGTTGAAGATACACGGCGAGCAGTGCAAGAAGCCAAAGCATTAGCATTAAACCCCTTCATTTTAACTTTTGATAAAGAAGGCCTTGATTACCTTCCTCACATGCTAGGAAGAAATCGTTATCAATTGATATCAGACATCTCAGAATTACCAGTACAAATATCGACTATTTATAAACACCTAACGGCATAAAAATATGAATTCAGAAAACGTTTTAGAAAGTTGGAAAAACTACATTAAAGATGAACCTTATTACTTACCTATTGCTAATGAAATTGAAATTTTCAACTCTGCGATTGCAGAAAAAATCCCAGTCCTTTTAAAAGGACCGACTGGTTGTGGCAAAACGAGATTCATGGAATACATGAGTTGGTACAACAAAAGACCATTAATTACCGTCTCTTGTCATGATGACCTGACAACATCTGATCTTGTTGGACGTTATTTAATTCAAGGAGATAATACCGTGTGGCAAGATGGTCCACTAACTATGGCAGTTAGGCACGGTTGCTTTTGTTATCTAGATGAAATTGTTGAAGCCAGAAAAGATACTACCGTTGTCATACACCCACTATGTGATGATAGAAGAATACTCCCTCTAGAAAAACTGGGCCAATTAATTCCTGCTACCGACGAATTCAGCCTGACGATATCCTATAATCCAGGATATCAAAGTGCGGTTAAAGATCTCAAGCCTAGTACAAGACAGCGGTTTATAACGATTGACTTTGATTATCCTGAGGAAAAACTTGAGGCGAAAATAGTTCACGATGAAACTGCTTTACCAGAGGAATTATGTGAACGTCTCGTTAAATTTGCGGGTATGACTCGCAACCTCGTTGGTAACGGTATAAATGAAGGCGCAAGCACACGTTTATTAGTCTACACAGCAAAGCTAATTAACCGCGGTTTTGAACCATCCGCTGCCTGTAAGTGCGCTATTGCTAATGTTTTGTCGGATGATAGAGAAATTATCGAGGTATTACACGAAATGATCGAAACACTGTTTTAAAATAGTTACGGTGAAAATAATCTTGGCATTAAGATTTCAGGATTTATAACTATTATAGTTTCGAGTAATTATAATCCGCCGCAATAGCGATCTTTAAGACATCAGCGAGTGATTTGGCTTCAAACTTCTCCATTACATGTACACGATGAAGTTCAACAGTTCTTATACTGATTCCCATATTATAGGCGATTTGTTTATTTCTAAAGCCGTCTACCATACCTTCCATTACTTCATGCTCCCTGGGAGTTAATTTAGTGATCATTTCTTTTGCTCTAAGAGTATTAATGTCCCAGTGCCGTTGGCCAAGCTCATCTTTAGCACAGTCCTTAATGCGTTCAATTAAGTACGAAGAATCATAGGGCTTTTCGAGGAAATCGTAAGCACCCATCTTAAGTGCCTGAACTGAGGTCGGGACATCGCCATGTCCGGTAATACATATGATAGGTAATGCATTACCCTGGTTGATCAATTCTTGCATTACCTCTATGCCTGTTAGTTCTGGCATGCATAAATCCAGTATGATAATTCCCGCAGGCAAGCCGTTATCTACACGGCTTAAAAAATCTTGAGGGTTAGAAAACTGAGTGGGATTGTAATCTTCAGATTTGAGCAGCATGGATAGTGAATCACGTACCGCGGGATCATCATCAACTATGTATACATTTTCCATATCAGTCACCCTAATGAGTACTTATCGTAGGCAAGGTAAAATTGAATGTTGTTCCACCTAAACTATTTGGCATAACTTTTATCTCACCGCCATGTGCATCTATCACTGAACGAGTAATTGCTAAACCCATACCCATACCTTCCGGTTTCGTTGTATAAAATGCCTCAAAAATTTTACTGAATTCATAATCTGATAAACCTGGACCACTATCGTGCACAGAAACCATAATTTCGGAACCTTTTAGTAATTCTGTTTGCAAAGTCAAATTCCGTTTTGACTTTTCTAGAGCCTCCATTGCTTCCAGGGCATTTTTGACTAAATTGATCAAAACTTGTTCGATTAAAGTTCGATCAGCATAAATCTGCGGTAACGCTTCACTAAGATCAAGATTAATATCAGGTTTATGTTCGCGATACTCGATTTGCAATAGTTTTATCGCCGATTTGATCAGATCATTAATCGATACATTAGTTCGTGAAGCATCTTTTTTGGCAAAATTTCTAAGCTCATGCATAACATCATGCGCTCGCATGGCTTGTGCGGAAATGTTCTCAAAAGTGTCTTTGATGTCAGGCATCTCGATCCGACCCTTTTCAATTAGCTTAATGCAGGCACGGCTGTATGTCTCTATAGAAGTGAGTGGCTGAGCTAATTCATGTGATAACTGCGAACTCATCTCACCAAGCGTAATAATCCTTGAGGTATGAGCAAGTTCAAGTAGATGTTTCTTCTCACCTTCTTCATTGTTTTTGGATTGCGTAATATCCGATGTTAGTACAAAGAAGCCACAGACTTTACACTCATCGTCAAAATTCGGTATATAAGTACAACGAATATACACTTCACCACGATAAGGATAATTAAGTTTTTCTTCAAAAGTGATTGTGACACCGGCCATTACTTTTTTAACGTATTTTTCTAGTACTTCGTATGGCTTTTTCCCTATGACTTGCCAAACTTTTTTTCCTTTTATTTCATCACGAGTAAAACCGAACCAGTTCTCAAATGCTTTATTATTAAATTGATATGCCAGATCCGCATCAACATAAGCAATAAGTTCAGGTATCGAGTCTATTACCAAACTCAGTTGCTGCTCATTTTCTTTTAGAGCTTTTTCAGCTTTTTTCCTTTTTTTCTCCTCAAGTACCTTATCAGTAACTTCTTGCATAATAACGGTCAAAATTGCTTCTGATGTGTTACCCGAGATCAACGAGATACTAATATCCAGGTAACTCTTAACATCTGAAGAAACAACACACACAATCTGCGAATTATTTTTCCCTTTAACATTAATGCAATCTGCAACCATCTGCTCAATATTTAGCGCTTCTTTTGGTGAGAAAAAAGTAGGGAATATTTTCCCCACAAGCTCTCTTTCGCTATATTTTAATAAGGATTGCGCACGCCTGTTTAGGTTTAAAATTCTTCTTTTAGCATCCAGATTAATAATACCAATTGGTATTCTATCTAACAGTGTATCAAGATAATTGGCGACTAAAGGTCTGGTCGGAAGTATCGCTTTTCTTTCTTTTTCAACGCCAGCTATGGTATTTGCGTATACCCTTTGCTTCTCAATATTATCGACCAAACTCTGCAACATATTTAATAGCTTTTGTTTATCATCGAATTTAAATGAGATTACATCCGAGTTTAAAAATGGTGAAAACTGAATTGCTTTGTGTAAAATCTTTTGCTGACTGCTCGTGGAAAGAATTACGATCTTTACCTCACGATTAAGCACTAGAATATGCTCTGCAATCCTTATCGGTTCCTGTACATTTAGACCCAATACGATGATGTCGGGTGCCCCACTGTTATTTTCCAGACAGTGGTAGAGAGACTCAGGCTGTTCACGAAATTCCAGATAGGCACCAGCACTCAACTGCATATTTAAATAATCGAGTAAAGGTTCCTCAGTTGAAAGTAATGAAATTCGGGTACTCATGTGTCAGTTAGTAAAGGCTGGTCTAGTAAATAACGACCCGTCCATACTCTAAGCATATCCGTAGTAGGTGACATTACATGAGATGCACGCGCATCTCTTAACATTCTATTCAGTTTCGAACCATCTCGGTAAGCTGTTCCTCCACAAAGTGTCATCGCTTCATTTACAATTTCAACAACAGAGTCCGCAACTTCAGACTTTGCCGCAAATAAATCGATCATGTTCTCATCATCATCCCTGTCGTAACATTCAGTTGCGTAATAGACTAGTGCTCGCGTACGCGCGTACTTCGCCCACAATATTCCTAACTGATATTGAGTGACCGATGAAGATGCAAGACTTTTCCCATTAAATGAAAACTCTCTTGCTTTGACGTGTTGTTTCACCTCATCTATTGCAGCACGTGCAACTCCTAAATAAGATCCTGCAATTGCGGTCAGAAAATACGGTGTGATAACATTAAAAACATACCAGATTTGATCTCCGAAATTTCCTAAAATATCATCGTCAAGAATCTTAACTCCATCAAGCTGCATACCTCTTGAGCTATTGCCTCTCATCCCAAGTCCAGCCCACGGGTCTCCCCAGCGTAGTCCTGGGCTGTGATTATTGATCATGACGCAATTAAACTGTCCCGAAGGTTGTTCTGGATCTTCAGCTACGGCAGAAACAACGTATGAGTCTGCCATCCCGCCATTGGTCGCAAACGTTTTAGTGCCGTTCACTTTATGCTCATGTATTGAAGTTCGCTCCATACGTGTTTCTGGTAAATAAAAATGTGATCCTGATCCGGCTTCACTTAGTGATAAAGTCGTCAGATGTTTTCCTTCACAAATAGGAGTTAAATAGTTTTCTTGCTGATAATTCGTCACTTTTGACGCGATAACTGCGCTTGCAACACAATGCATACCAAAACAAATTGAAGTACTTGCACAATGCTGGCCGATGATTTCACAAGCTTGAGCTAGTGTTTTTGTGCCTTGTCCTAAACCTCCATACTTTTTAGGTACAGTAAGACCACCTAAACCCTCACTTTGTAATACGCGAATACCACGCTCAGGCCACTTGGCCTGGCTATCAGTAATTTCTGCATCTTCTGCAATTACATTTCGACTGATATCGTCGAATGTTTCCATAATTTTACTAACATTCGAATACATATTTGACGTCCTTAAAACTTAATAAATGATCGTGGTGTTCTATACAAACTTTAAAAGTTTATTCATTAGATAACTAAAAAAAACATACTTAAATTAAATATTTCAAATGATAACAATCGCCCATAAAAATTAATGTAGTTAAAAAACTCAAATAACCAATAGTCTTTCAAGATTTTGATTAATGGCCTCGAAATCTTTTGGATTAACGCCTAGCATTGAGAAGTGGCCCCAAAGGCTTGGTATCGTAACCAACTCACTATTTTTGATCATTTGTTGTTCATTTTTACAATCTGCCAGATCTATAAACATATCTCTCTCAAAAGCCATAACAAACACTTTTGCGGTCACTTGGCCCAACGCTTTCTCTAAATCACCATCAGCATGCGAACTAACATCACCTGAGCGCCATTTCTTCGCCATGGCTAATAAGTTGTTGGGATCCATAGGTGCAAACCAGGCTTCCCAAAAACCACTCAGAAACTCTTCTTTTGAAGGAATATCAATATCCTTCCACCCTTCACTATTAAAAAGTTCATGAGAAGCGCCCATCATTGCAAAAACTCGCGCCATGCGTCTCAAACCCTGATCGACATCTGCAGAATTTGTGTAGTTGCCATCATTCCATGCAGGATCAGAAGTTAATGCTTCGCTGAAAACATCTACGTATAAAGAACAGTGATGCGTCGTTTTCGCAGTTCCTGCAATAGGCGCTGCTCTTTCAACCATTTCGGCATAACGCACAGCCCATTCATAAGTTTGTTGCGCACCCATAGACCAACCTGTAACTAACTGTAAATGCTTCACACCCAAATGTTCAGTTAATAACTGATGTTGAGCACGAACATCGTCACTTATACTTAATTCAGGAAATGAAGCCGCGTCTTGGCTATTATGCGGCGACGTAGATAATCCTCCACCAAGCTGATTTGGGATTACAACAAAGTATTTATCTGGATCTAGAGCGAGACCCTCACCAACATAGGGCGCCATCGCTGCATGAGTCCCAGAGAACATGACCGGAAATAAAATAGCGTTGTCACCATCTTCGTTTAGTTTCCCAAATGTTTTGTACGCTAAAGTGGCATTCTCTAATTTCGCACCATTTTCGAGATCAAAATCACCTAGATCGTATACTTCAAATTCACCATGTTGTTCAGCAGTGTAGAAAGAATTGTCAGACATAATATTTTCTCTTAATTTTATTTATATTGAAGTAGCGTTATCCACTACTAGTTTATAAGTTATATGGTCTTTCCCAATAAAAAACAATAAACACTATTCGTATATATTCTAATTCGTATTAATACGTATGAATTTATAACTGACAGAGTTTAAGTCTTTAACGAGTATAATAAGAGGAATAGTGAAATAATTCAGGATAAAAATCATGCGAATATTTTTTTTACTTAATTTCTTTTTATTGGTCTGTTTCAACTCTTATGCAGATGATGATCCTGATAAGTATCCTGAGTCTGAGCTTTATTCAAAACCGATCGAAGTCGTTCCGGGAGTTTGGTCCGCGATCGGAGCCACGCAACCACCAACATATGAAAATGCTGGACACAATAATAACCTGAGTTTTGTGATCAGTAACGATGGAGTACTCGTTGTAAATGGTGGTGCATCATACCGGCTCGCCCAAAGTCTACATAGCGAGATCCGCGCCCTCACAGATCAACCCGTACGATACGTAGTCGATGAAAATGCTCAAGGACACGCGATGTTAGGCAACAGCTACTGGCGAGAACAAGGTGTCAGTATCATCGCCCATGAAGGTGCGATCAAAACCATCATTGAACATGGTTCAGAATCACTAGAGCGAATGAAAAGGTACAATAAAGATCGTTCTGAAAACACTAGCATAGTTATACCGGATATCGGTTTCTCAGAAAAAAAAGTGATTAAATTGGGGCAAAAACGAATCGAATTAATTTATTTTGGCCCATCACATTCGGTTGGTGATATTTCAGTGTATCTACCTGATGATGACGTAATCATTGCCGGCGATATGGCTTTCCATCAACGAATGTTACCCGTCTTTTCTGAAACCAATACTGCTAGCTGGCTAGAATCTTTCGACAAGTTTGCAGCATTGAATGTGACTCATATAGTTCCTGGTCATGGCGAACCTACAGATATAGCTACAGTGACAAAATATACCAAAGGTTATCTTGAGTATATGCGTGGAGAAATAGAGGTTTTACTGGATGACGATAAAGAGTTGGATGATGCCTACCTGATTGATCAATCAGCATACGAACATCTGGATACTTATGAAGAACTAGCTAAACAAAATGCTGCAAGACTCTTTCGTGAAATGGAGGAAGATAGTTTCTAAAATAGATCTATTTTTATTTAGCAGATGTGATCAATTCTCTCATCGCATCAACACCCCAGTCTCTTGGACCGATTGCTTGATAAATAATTTGTCCTTTTGGATCTACAAGATAGCTTATAGGTAACCCAGCCACTTTCCAGCCTTTAACACTTATATCTTTGTCTATAAGTACTTCAAACGAAATATTATTATCCTCTAAAAAAGAGGTGAGATCTCCATCAACAGGTCCGGCATGTACCGCTATAATTTCAAGATTTTCATCTTTTAAATTTTCATAAAGTGTTTGCATTGAAGGAAATTCTTTAACGCATGGCGGACACCATATTGCCCAAAAATTGACCAATATATACTTACCTTTATGATCAGAAAAATTAACGATATTTTCGTTAATATCCGGCAAAGTAAAATCAGTAGCAGGCACTGGTCCAATCTTTGACATGATTGGCTCATCAGTACTCGCTTTAACTGTAGAAAAGAAAAGAAAAATACTGATTAGAATTATTGAACGCATTAGCTTTCCTTGTTTATTCAGAAACAGGATTAATTTACATCACCGATTGGTGTTGCGAATGCATCAGAGATGATTTCTGAAACGTTGTCTCCCGTAAGTGTTTTCAAAAATTCCACAAGCTCTTCGCTCTCTTTTTTAGATAAGTCTAGTTGTTTTATAAGTGGTGATTGTGTGACATTCTCAAAACCACCCTTGCTATAAAATTCAACGACTTCTTCTAGCGAACCCATTGATCCATCATGCATATAAGGTGCTGTTAAAGCGATATTCCTTAAAGTAGGTGTTCTGTAACGCCAACGATCAGCTGGGTTTTGAGTCACTTCGTAATAACCCAAATCCCCTTGTACTGCATGCCCAACAGCATCTTTGGATGATTTTTTTACGTCAAGATAGATACCTGGCGCGATTAACATCTTTTCTTTTTCTGGTTCTTTACGCATCGCTACATTCCAACCAAGGCCAGTACTATGCAACTGATTATCCATAAACAATGCAAAATCTTCGTTGATCAAATGGCATGTTACGCAGGCTGCCTTTCCAACAAACAATTCAAAACCACGTTTTGCTTGATCAGAAATAGCATCTGCTTGCTTATTGTAGTACCACTTATCAAAGGCTGAATTACCAGATACCAATACGCGTTCGTAAGTGGCAATAGCTTGACCGACCGTAACGATATCCGCTTGTTTACCATCAAAAGCCTGTTCAAACTTGCCTTCATAGTCCGGTAATTTTCTTATTTTCTCGATAACTTTACCGATAGACGGCATCGCCATTTCATTTCGTGCAGTCAGCGGTTGCCATACTTGATGCTCTAATGTTGTTTCTCTCGCATCATGAAATAATTTTGTCAGATAGGCACTGTTAAATATCGTAGGGGCATTACGACGAACTGAACGTCCCTCAAAACCAAGGGAAGTTTCAACTTCATTACTACTGAAGCCTTGCTCTGGAATATGACACATTGCACAAGATATTGTCTCATTCAGAGATAGTCTTCGATCAAAAAAGAGTTTCTTACCTAGCTCGATTTTGTCATCTGTAATTGGATTATCTTCTGGTGCAGGAATTTGCGGTAATCCTAATGGCGGTTCTTTTACTAGCTTAATAAGATCTGCCTTTTTACCCTTTCTGGCGCTCAGGGAGATTGAATTTGTTTGATAGTCAGTGGAGTTGTAACCCTTTTTGCTGTCTCCCGGACCTAGCCTCACATGATCCGCATCAAGTGGTTCGTTACTAAAAAGCTGGGTTTCTCCATCTAATGAGATATTGTCTTCCATCAACAAAGTCTTAACATCATTGATAATTATATCTGGATGCAAAAAAGCAACGCTGTATATATTTCGTATATTGTTTTCAGGATCGATTAAATAGACACGTAGGATATGTGAAAAATTTTCTGATTGTGTTCCATCTTCTTCAATCTGGTTTTGTACTGTTTGATCATAATCTTGCAATATCGGATTCAAAATATCGGTGGACGCGGTAGTCAAATAAAACCACTCCACTTCTTCTTTTTTCACCATATCATGTCCTTCATGATCGCCATGGCCTGCGTGTCCTTCATGCTGACTATGATCTTCTTCAGTGAGTGCTTTTAAAGCTGCCGGTGTATCATTCTTAGGGTCAAAACTCATGCTGAGTAGCCTGAGATTTTTAGCTAGTCCGGGGGTTTCTTCGGCTAGACTTTTAATTCGATTAAAGACGAGGTGGGTTAATGGGCAGCCATTAACATCGTTACAACTCGTATAAATAAAACTGAGTAAGGTATATTTACCTTCAAATAGATCGTGGAAACTGACTTCTTCCCCTTCCACGTTTAAGACTTTTGCATCTTTAGCAAAACCAAAAGCAGGCAGTTTATAGCTACCTGCTTTTGGTGCTTCAAAATCTAATTCTCCATACCCTGGTGCAAGTAATTCCACTTGCGTCTTCTTATCACCAGCTGCTATTTCGGCTGAACTTACATTTGATAAAAATATTGAAAATAAAATTACACTTACTTTAACACCAAGATATTTCATGTATTAGTTTCTTTTCTTTTACAACCTATTTCGCTTGCATTGCCAGGTTAGCTTCATCTTTTTGATCAACTTTTGCTTGTTGTCCATAAAGAGAATAAGCACCAAATCGGATTTGATGAGCACGACCTAACTTTTCAGCATTGAAATCAACTTTGAATTGTTCAGTCATTTCACTGCCATCCCAATGATATAACTTAAGGAATTGCTCGTTATCATCACCTTTTTTATCCCAGTTACCCAGAAGAGATGTTGTATAGTACAAACGTTTTCCATCCCAACTTGAAGAAACCATATTAACCTGGGCACCTATATGTTTTTCATACTTTTGAACAGGTTTATGTGGATCTGTAATGTCAAAACCGCGAGTCATTCCATCCATAAAAGTGTTAACCCATAGTGTTGAATCATCACTACTGATAGAAATATCAACAGGTAATGGAATGTCAGCAGGATTACCGATATCAGCTACATTGGTTGCTTTCCATTCGCCACCTGCCATATCTTCTTCGATAAGAACAATTTGTGAAGTCAATGCAGTAGTAGTGAAGCAGTAATTATTTTCAGCACCCCATGCACAACGTACTTCTAGCGGAGCACCTGGTACGTCAAGTACTTGCTTAGGCTTACGACTGTGTAAATCCCAAACAACCATCGTGTTACCGAAGCGTTTCATTGCTTCAGAATCACCAAGCATTTTACCAAAATCCATCATGTAGTTTGACCAACCTGTAAAAGATGAAGTCAACATGATATTCCGTCGTGGTAATGCTCTTATATCATATCCATAACCATCAGCAAGCTTGCCAGACTTTGTGGCACCTTGAAGATTATCATCCGTCGGCATCCAGTATGTACCAATATATTCACCATGGTTTGTGTATTCAACTAGTGCAGTTCTACCACCGTGATCCTGGTTATTTGACAAACCAGTAATAATCATTCTGCCTGGAAGTGCATAAGTGGTATGCGGACCTACAACACCACCAGATTTGCTTACGAAGTCATCGATCGTTTTTACTAATGTTGCCTTTGCAGGATCAGTGTGAACATCAAAGACAAAGATTTTATTAGAATCTAGACCACCAGCCCAAAGATATTTACGATCATCCGTAAAGCCTGAGTGATGTGCTTCATTTCTTCCACCAACAGACTCGGTGTGTACTACTTTTCCGTAGTGATCAGATTTAGGGTTCACATCAATTGTAACCATTTTATCTTGGCCATCACCTAAGCCTTCAACACCTAAAGTCCAGATATAGGCAAAGTCTTCTTGCCCAACAATTTTCACCATATAAGGTGACATACAAGTTTCATCAGCTACAGCTTGTTGCGGCGCACCAAGACTAAAAGCTAAAGCAATTGCAGCAAGCGAATACTTCCCCTTGTTTAAACTACTCATAATTTTCTTCATATTTATTCTCCATCAGACCCTTATCAATTTGCTTACATTCATTAGAATTATTTTTATCGATATTCAAACAAAACCTAAATAACGACCGTAAATACACCATTTCGATACTCTAAAAGCAGCGTAGCAATAATAACTTTTTGTAAACTACGGTAAATACGTAAATATCCCTACCAGCTAAATTCTAGCTATACTTAAACACACAAAACTAGTGCGCTGTGTTGTCAAAAATATTTGGATTATTGATCACAAATCTTTAAACACTAGCCACTATAATATGCTTTATTGATATATGCTAATTCTATTTTGAAATATAACTAGCTAGTTAAAAAGTTAGATCTTAAACAATTCTAGTGACGATGCTGAGTATATATCGAATGTTTAAATCAAAGGGAGGAGATATATGAGAAAAAACTCTGCCTTCACATAAGCATTGTTCAGAGCCGAATACGGGGTTTATTTAACTATTCAGCTGGTAACTCAAATCGTTTCAACGTCATCTCTGCATACTTTTTGTTATTGCGTGCGACCATTACTTGCTTCTCAACATCAATGGGCTCTTCATCGTCTAGATCAGAAAATTTACTTTCGATCTGTTTTTGTAGCAAAACGATTTTCTGAATGCGATCGTTTTGTTCATCCACCGTCTCTCTTGCCAGGCCAGTCAATTCTTGTCTATCTTGAGATTTTCGCCTTTTAAATAGCTCAATTATCTGAGTTCGTATTGTTAATTCATCTGACAAAATTCGCGATACATCACTATACCTTCGCGCGACAACCAATCGATTTGATCGTCGTAGCGCTTGATAATTTAAAAATAAAAAAACGGCAACAAAAATACTTGTTAGCATCAATACAAAAAACATTAGGCTAGTCATATCTCTCCTGGAGGAATTCCTAAAATATTTTATTACTGAAACCAACAACCTGTATATAAAATTAGATGTCGGAATGATGGTACTCTTCAAATAGAGTACTTCAAAAATTAAGTTAAGAGTAACTTACTTTGAGCACGGGATATAAAAAACCGAACGGTGTAAAAGTTTTAATCAAAAAATATTTATGTCTATCAAGATGGTTACTACAATAATTTAAGCAATGCTCGATTTCTCGTTAAACCTTAAACTGACTGGCAACGTCTTCCAAATCCAACGATAATTTTGCGAGGCGATTAGCTGTTTGTTTAGTATCACGCGAGGATTCAGAGACTACGTTCGTACCTTGACTAATATTTTCGATATCATGTTTCATTTGATTAATATCATTTTGACTGTCTTGAGCAGTAACCGCTAGAACCTTATTTTCTTCACTAAGCGATTCGACAGTTCGTTGGATCTCTTGCAATGTTTCAACAGTAGTTTGGGAAGCAGTTACCGCTTCATTCGCCTTAGTTTTATTAACTTCCATCATGTTAACAGTGGATGAAATAGAATTTACTATTTCATCTAAAATAGAGTTAATTTCAAATGTTGAGTCCTGAGTCCGTGAAGCAAGTGTACGTACTTCATCAGCGACAACAGCAAATCCTCTACCAGATTCTCCAGCCCTGGCTGCTTCAATTGCAGCATTTAACGCTAGAAGATTAGTTTGATCAGCAATATCCGCAATTGTTTTTACTACATCACTAACCTTATCGCCAGATTTTTTCAGACTTAACAACATATCAGACGAAGTGTCTATATCTGAAGATAAGTCTGAAATAATGGATGCTGTCTGACTGATATTGTTAGAACCTAATGCTACTTGTTGTGCACCTACAGAAGCTATACTTGATGCGCTTTCAGATCGACTGGCTGAATCGGCAATACTTCTCTCCAGTTCTTCAGAGCTTTGTAACAATTTTGTTACTACTTGTGACAACTGATCAACTTCCGCATCCGACAAAGTAGCACTGTTGTTTAGCAACTGAATCGAGTCTTTTAAAACGGTAGCTGAATTTGTAATATCACCGTTCACCTGACGAAATGCACCGAGTAATTTGTTCACACTCGTCGCAGTCATCGAAACTTCATCGGAAGACAAAACACCAACATCGCGGCTTAAATCATTATTTTCAACAACAGTATCGAGTTGCATGGACAAAGAAGTAACGGGCGATACAATCGTCTTTTTAGTAAAGTTAAAAACTGCAACTGTAATAACAACAATACTCAACACACTTAATACCAACCATATCGTCATGCTCCGAACTTCATCACTAATCACTACTGAATTTAAATTTACCTGCTCTGAAACGACCATTTCCATTTCGGTAACGATTTGTTCAATGGTAGTAGCCTCTTCCTGAATTTTGGTTAAAGAAGCTCGTGCTTCATCCCAATCAACGTTAGAAGATGTGATTGTTACTTTTAGTTGCGACAGATGCTGAGAAAACAACGAAAGATCAATACTCTGTTTTGAAGGATAGCTTGTCGATATTACTTGTAATGCAGAAGAGAGAGTTCCAAATTCTTGTTCAATTGTTTTATCAAAAGCACTAGCCTCTACTGTATACCCATACAATCCGTAGGCTGAAACTAAGATTTTATTGACACTGGAATTAATTTGTCTGACGTCCTTAATTGCGGGCAAGCTCTTGTTAACAAACTCATCAGACACTTCCTTTACACCTAAAAGACCAGAAAACAATAAACTCGAAACCAGCGCAACGATCAATAATATCGCTGTATAACCGATCAAAACTTTGTGACTAATGGAATTTAGTAACATATCTTTCTCCGAAAACTTAATACATTATCTGATTTTCATAAACCAGATCTTTCAATATGTATTAACGGCAGAATCGTATATTAGTTAACTACGAGTAAGATACCTTACATAGAAGGTTATAAATTAATGACTATAAGTTTATATCGATGCCTGAATACAGCGTAAGATACCATAGTCATATTCTTGATCGAGCGCTTCATAAATTGGTTTAAGGCGTCCCTTTTCTTCATCTTCTAATGATTCAATCGTAAAAACAATTTCATCAAACTCATCATCTTCAAGATCAATCACATCGCGAACCTCCAGTAAACCCGCTTCTATCGCATCTGCTAAATGAGTATAAATAGTCGTCAGCTTAACATCGCGTTGTTGTGAAATTTGATCAATTGTCATTCCTTGCTCATATAAGATCAAGGTTTCATTAACGGTGGCGCTTAGATGATTATCAAGTAATTCATTTAACGGATATCTGGCAATTTCTTTAAGAAACTTTTGTCCATAGCGCACAAGTTTTTGATCACCGACACCAGAAATTCTGCGCAGATCATTTAGATTTTGAGGCCGTTTTTTAACCATCTCCATTAAAGTCGCATCATGAAAAACAGCATAGGGTGGAACCCCTGATTCTTCAGCAATATTTAAGCGCAAAGCACGTAATGCTTCCCATAAATCCTGATCTTGCGGACGAACTGGACTTTTCTCTTTAGTTTCTTTCGTTAATTTTTCTTCCTTAGTTTGTTTACGTAGATCCAGTTTTTGATCGCCACGTAATAAGGCTCGGCATTTTTCCGTCAGGCGTAAAGCACCATGCCGTTCCATATCGATATCAATATATCCCAACGCGATCAATTGTCGAAAAATACTACGCCAATCAGCACCGGAAAATTCCTTGCCTATCGCAAAAGTGCTAATCTGATCATGTCCATTATTCTGGATCCTCTCATCACTTTTACCCAACAAAATATCAATGATGTAATTCACACCAAAACGTTGATCAGTTCGATAAATAGATGACAAGGCTTTTTGTGCGGCTTCCGTTCCATCCCATTTTTCTGGCGGTTTTATGCAATTGTCACAGGCACCACATTTCTCATTTGAAGCCTCATCAAAATAAGCCAGCAAGGTATGACGACGACAAGTGATCAATTCGCAAAGTCCCAACATTGATTCAAGCTTATGATGCTCAACTCGTTTATGCATTTCACCGGCGTTTGAGTCCTGCATAAATTGCCGCAAGGTGATCACATCTTGCAAGCCATAAGCCATCCATGCATTTGCTAGTTGGCCATCACGACCAGCACGACCAGTTTCCTGATAATAAGCTTCGATACTTTTCGGCAAATTTAAATGCGCAACAAAACGCACATCCGGTTTATCTATTCCCATACCAAATGCGATGGTTGCAACAATAATCACAGATTCTTCACGCAAGAATCGCTGCTGATTTTTTTGTCGTAGTTCCTGAGATAAACCGGCGTGATAAGGTAAAGCAACTCTGCCCTGATCAGATAACCATTCTGCAATTGCTTCTACTTTTTTGCGTGACAAACAATAAACAATGCCTGCATCATTTTTATGGTTCTCTTCAAGAAAACGCAAGAGTCTTTGTTTGGGATTATTACCATCGGTGATCGCATAACGAATATTCGGTCGATCAAAACTGTTGATGAAAACTTGCGCATTCTCAAGCTGCAACTGCGAGATAATTTCATCTCTCGTTTTTTGATCGGCTGTTGCGGTTAATGCAATGCGCGGAATTTCTGGATAGCGTTCATGCAGGATTTTTAGCTTTTGATATTCGGGTCGAAAGTCATGTCCCCACTGCGACACACAATGCGCTTCATCAATAGCAAATAACGATAGCTGACAAACATCAAGTAAAGCTAACATTTGATCGGTATGTAATCTTTCTGGAGCCACATAAAGCAGATCTAATTCACCATTGATCAATTGCTGCTCTATACCCTGCGCCTCACTAAAGCTCAAACTTGAATTTAAAAATGCCGCTTTCACATCCAGCTGACGCAAAGCATCAACTTGATCCTGCATCAATGCTATTAATGGCGAGATCACAATTGCAGTTCCTTCACGAACGAGTGCCGGGATCTGATAACAAAGCGATTTACCACCACCCGTTGGCATTAATACTAGCGCATCATTACCCTCCAGTAATTGCTGAATAATTTCCTGTTGAGAATGTCGGAATTGATCGTATCCAAAGGTTGAACTGAGGATCTGTTGCGCACGTTGCATTCAGGTTGGCTTCTATAGTTAACAACCCGGATTATGAAGTAAAAGAAAAGGCTGTGCATCTTTAAATGAACAGCCTTCGAGTTAATATTTGATCTCGAAATTGGAGTAACATTCAAAATGAAAAATACTACAATATCGAATCTCTCATAGTTACGTTCAATTTAAGCTCAAGTGGCCAACAAGTTTGATATATCGGACTTTTTTTTCTTTTTAGATTTCTGACAAGGAATAACAATATCTTCGAGCTTTTTTATATCTTTGATTTTGACATTACGGTACATGACCTTGAGTATTCCTTCATTGTCAAACGCAGTTAGTTGGCGACTAATCGTTTCCGTGGTAACACCAAGAAAATTAGAAATATCGTTTCTGGACATACTTAAATTATACTCGGTTGCTGAAAAACCTCTTTCAGAAAACCGCTTCGATAGACTCAGTAAAAAAGCAGCAAGCCGTTCTCTTGCTGTTCTTGTTCCTAACAACAGGTGTATATCATGATCATCAGATAACTCTTTACCCAATAAACGCATCATTTGACTCTGCAGACTTGGCAACAACGCACACAACTCTTGTAACTTATCAAAGGGGAGCTCACATACCGAAGTCATTTCAAGCGCGACAGTCGTACAACCATATATGCTGTCCTGTAACCCGTCTAGTCCAACCAACTCCCCGGGAAAATAAAACCCCAACGTTTGTTCAGTACCATCTTCAGTTACAGTGTAACTTCGTAATGAACCTGAATGGACAGCAAACAGGCTATTTAAAGTATCTCCCTGATGGTATAAAACACTTCCCCTTGATAGAGGTCGTCCTCGATTAACAATTTTATCGAGTTTTTCCATCTCCGACTTTACCAAACCCCTTGGTAAACAAATTTCACTTAATCGACAATCTTGACACTCAACTTTAAGTTGATCTAAGTTGATCACAAAGTCATCCATTATTTTAACTCCTCAGTTAAAAACTCTTAATTTCGAACGTATATGCTTAACTATACTCCTGTTTTTATTCTCTACAATCTATTATTAATTAGACTTATTGTTTCGCCAGAAGAATAAGTTTAGTAGTTTATCCTTTTTATTTCTGAAAGCTTATACTACTGAATAAAAACGTGAAATATATAACCCATCCAGTTTAACGTAAGCGACAGTAGAATTAACAAAAAATGCTCACAGTAAGGTTATTTTATTTATGTATTTGAACAACTGAGAAGGTAAAACTAGCTTTATGTGACGTAGATTCTTTATTTATTCTAGAGAAGTTGAATAACAAGTTATTTACTTAAAAAATCCATCGCTACAGTCAAAGCCACATTATAGTTGTCTGACTGCAGCGATGTGATCACAAGCTTGTTTGAAGAGTCAAAGCGTTTATTGTTCGCAAAAGTGTGATCATTAGTGTTGAGATACGCCCAATATCAATGGGTGCATTGATTTAAACATGTGGAAAAATGAAAATAGTGATGTAGATCAATTCTCCTCTATTTAGATAAAAATCGAGCTTAAAATTAGTTGTACAAATTCAGTGCATGTGTATGTTTAATCCATGAATAATGAATTTTCTTATGTTGTTCTTTTTACTCTTGGCTTATTTAGCAGCTTTCACTGTATCGGTATGTGCGGCGGGGTTATCAGCGCATTAACCTTTGGCTTAGATCAAAAAATTCGTGACAATAAAGTTTCACTTGCAGTTTATCTATTTGCTTATAACTTTGGTCGTCTTTTAAGTTACGCAATTGCAGGTTTAATTACAGGTTATATCGGCGCAACCCTGGTCGGTATTATAGGAATTGACGCCGCACATAACGTAACGAAATTTTTCTCGGCAATCATGATAATTTTGATCGGCCTTTACATTGCTGGCTGTTTTCCTCAATTATCAAAACTGGAAAGTCTCGGCGCAAAACTTTGGAAAAAAATACAACCTTTAGGTCAACGTTTTATCCCGGTTAAATCACCGCTGCATGCAATATGTTTTGGAATGATCTGGGGTTGGTTACCTTGTGGTCTGGTTTACACAGCATTATTGTTGGCTGCATTAAGTGGCGATGTGATCAATGCGAGCTTAGGCATGTTAACTTTTGGTCTGGGAACCTTACCTGCAGTTATTGGTGCTGGAATAATTTCCGACAAGTTAAGCAATACATTACGCAAACCAAAAGTCCGCAAATTATTTGGCCTTATGATGATCGTTCTGGCAGTCTTAATTATGACAATACCGATGGATCATTCAGATCACACGATCCACAAACATCCCGATACGCATCATCATTGATCATCCTCATTTTCTAATTCTGAACTAGATTTTGTATCTGGCTTGTCGTCATCCATAAGTATTCGGTGCGCTGGGCCTTCCATATCATCAAATTGACCTGAACGAATTGCCCAAAATAAGACAACGATGATGACTCCAACCAATATTAAAGAAAGTGGTATGAGTAGAAAAATAATATTCATGAATTCATGTAAATTCAGGCAGACGTTCTGATCCTGAGCGCATTAGTAACAACGATTAGTGAGCTCAACGACATTCCAATTGCCGCCATCCAGGGTTCCAAAGATCCAGTAATTGCGAGTGGTAAAGCAATAACATTATAAAGCACAGCCCAGGCAAGATTCTGTTTTATTATTTTGATCGTTTTTCGTGAAATATCAACAGCCATTACAATGATAGGAAGCTGATCTCTTATTAAAATAAGATCTGCATTAGCGCGAGTAATTTCAGCACCACTCCCCATCGCAATTGAAACCTCTGCTCCTGCTAAGACTGGCGCATCATTTATACCATCACCCACCATTGCGACTATGTCACCTTGTTGTTGCAACTTCCTTATTTCCACTAGTTTTTGATCCGGTGTCATTTCAAACTTAAATTGATCAATTTTTAATTTTTTTGCTAGTGTACTCACCACCTCTTCAGAGTCCCCAGAGCAAAGTGAAACATTTTTAACTCTTTCTCTTAACAAGCTGATGGTATCCATCGCATCAGGTCGTATTACATCTTCAAAAACAAAAACAGCAAGCAATTTATTTTCATCGGCCAGAAATACATAGGTTGAGTCTGACATTCCTGACGAATCAATTAATGTTGCTTGTGAGTTCTCCTTAATGTGAGCCGCATTACCGATCAAAAATTTCACCCCACTGATAACACCTGAAAACCCTGTGCCTGGAGTATTGAGTAATTCCTCTGTCTCAAGCAATTCATGTTTATCAAAAGAAGATAAGATCGATTTAGCGATTGGATGTTCGGAATGTTGTTCTAATGAAGCCGCTATTTGTAAACATTGTTCTTCTGTCTTATCAGAAAGAATTTCAATTTTCTTTATTTGCAAAGCACCCGCTGTCAATGTTCCCGTCTTATCAAAAACAAAATGATCGACTTGAGAGAGCGTTTCTATCGCATGCCCACGTACACCTAAAATACCGGATTTCATCAGCGTATCTGTTGCCACGGTAAGCGCGGCGGGGGTAGCCAACGAAAGTGCGCAAGGACAGGTAACAACCAATGTCGACAACATGATTTCGAACCATTGTAAATTACCAACAGACCACCAATAAACGGCAGTCACTGCGGTCAAACAAAGTATAATCGGTATAAACCATGACGCTGCGCGATCGGCTAACTTTGTGATCTCAGGTTTTTCCATTTGCGACTGTTCCATGAGATGGGTAATGCGGGACAGCAAACTATCCTTCCCGATAGAATCAACAATGATTTGCAGTGGGCTTTCGACATTGAGACTGCCACCAATAACTTGATCGTCAATACTTTTTATAACAGGCATACTTTCACCTGTTAATATTGATTCATTAACACTGGATCGCCCCTCAATAATATGTCCATCGGCAGGAATTTTTTCACCAGGGCGTACCAGAACCAGATCGCCGATAGTTAATCGAGCTACGGGAATACATTCTTCTACTTTATCTTTGATACGCACTGCGGTACTCGGTGTTAAATATGTCAGATTTTCTGATGTTTCGGATGCTTTTTTACGCGAGATCAACTCCAGATACCGAGCGGTAAGCAAAAAAAAATTAAACATAACCACGGAGTCAAAATAGATCTCACCAGAACCGGTGATGGTCGCTTTTACACTTCCCAAAAATGCGATCAATATCCCTAAAGAAACTGGGATATCCATTCCTAGCTTCCGATGTTTTAAGGCGCGTATTGCAGGATCAAAAAATGCTCTTGATGAAAATAAAATAACCGGCACTGTTAAGAATAAACTTATCCAGCGAAAGAATTTTTGGTACGTTTCGCCCTCCCCTGAAAAATCTCCAGTGTATAAAGCAATCGCCAGCATCATTACTTGCACGCCCATAATTCCGGCAATTCCAAGTTGCTGTAAGAGACGTTTGCGCTCGCGCTCTATGAGGTGCTGATATTGTTCTGGATTATAGGGATGTGCTTTATAACCAATGTCATGGATCGCCTTTATGATTTCACTAAGTTTAATGGTCTTTTCGTTCCATTTAACAGACAATCGACGAGTGGAAAAATTTGCTTGAGCATTGAGGACGCCCAGCGTATTTTTTAAATGTTGTTCATTCATCCAGACACATGCTGGACAAGTAATCCCTTCGATGATCAATGTCGCTTCGCGTTCATCGCTAGTTAGATCAGAAACAAAGCTTCTCTGTAATTCAGGGTCATCGTAAACCGCTAATTGCTCTAAAAAGTCCGGCAATACATTTTCGGCAGTTAGAGCAGACGCAGTACGATTGTGATAAAACCCTCCTAAACCTGAAGCGATTATTGTCTCTGCCACGGCCTGACACCCAGCACAACACATTGACCGATTCTGTCCATCAATACTTACTCGCAAATCCAACCCAGGTGGAACTGGCAATCCGCAGTGATAGCAAATTTTATCGTACAAAGATTTATTCATTCATGACATCTTGCCTGATGCATAAGTAACAGGAAAACAACAACAATAGAAACTACGTATTTGTTGATTTAGATCAAATTTATTTTGTAGACATTACCGATAATAATCCAGATCCAAATAACGCGGAACATTAAAGGGATTTCAAATAATACTAGTTCTATCTTTCAACTCTGTTTCTAATGATTATTTTCCCTAAGGAGCGCCTCTATGGCCGGGCAAGAGACCTATAATTACAAAGTCGTAAGACAATTTGCCATTATGACTATCATCTGGGGCATTGTTGGTATGTTAGTAGGCGTCATTATAGCTGCCCAGCTGACATGGCCCGCTTTAAATTTCGATATTCCTTACTTGACGTTTGGTCGATTAAGACCTTTGCATACAAATGCAGTCATCTTCGCTTTTGGTGGATCTGCACTATTTGCAACCTCGTATTATATCGTTCAGCGCACATGTCACGTTAGACTATTTTGCGACAAACTAGCCGCCTTTACATTTTGGGGTTGGCAGGTTGTCATCGTCCTTGCAGCCATCACACTTCCACTTGGATATACCAGTTCAAAAGAATATGCCGAGTTGGAATGGCCGATAGATATTTTAATCACTCTAGTGTGGGTTTCTTATGCAATAGTTTTTTTCGGAACAATCACAAAACGACAAGTTAAACATATCTATGTTTCAAACTGGTTTTTTGGTGCCTTTATCCTTACCGTTGCGATGCTGCATGTAGTTAATAGTGCTGCAATTCCAATTTCTCTAACTAAGTCTTATTCTGCATACGCTGGTGTCCAGGACGCAATGATTCAATGGTGGTATGGACATAATGCTGTTGGTTTTTTCCTGACAGCGGGCTTCCTTGGGATTATGTATTACTTTATACCCAAACAAGCCGAACGGCCGGTTTATTCATACCGACTTTCTATTGTTCATTTCTGGGCGCTCACATTCACTTATATATGGGCCGGGCCACATCATTTGCATTACACCGCCCTTCCTGACTGGGCGCAGTCACTGGGAATGGTTATGTCCCTGATCCTCTTAGCACCCTCATGGGGTGGAATGATCAACGGTATAATGACTTTGTCAGGTGCCTGGGACAAATTACGAACAGATCCCATTCTACGGTTTTTGATCGTCTCAGTTTCTTTCTATGGAATGTCCACTTTTGAAGGCCCTATGATGGCGATCAAAACTGTTAATGCGCTTTCCCACTACACCGACTGGACTATCGGACATGTACATTCCGGTGCATTAGGATGGGTAGCAATGGTCTCTATTGGCAGTATGTATTATTTGATACCACGTCTTTTCAATCGTGAAATTTTTAGTACCTATTTGATCGAAGTACATTTTTGGATTTCAACCATAGGTATTGTTCTGTATATAGCGGCGATGTGGGTCTCAGGAATTATGCAAGGCTTAATGTGGCGTGCGGTAAATGACGACGGCACTTTGACCTATAACTTTGTTGAAACAGTTGAAGCTATGCATCCATTTTATTTTATTCGAACGCTGGGTGGTTTTTTGTTCTTCGCAGGAATGTTAATAATGGCTTTTAATCTTTGGAAGACGATTAGAGGCGCAACACCAGCAGAAGCAAAAGTTATTAATCCAGTCACGGCTCACTGAAGGAGATCCCGGTATGGCTTTCACCCATGAAAAAATAGAGACAAATATCGGTCTTATGATTGTTCTAGTCCTAATTACGATCAGTATTGGCGGCATTGTTCAAATTGTTCCACTCTTTTTTATGCATTCAACCACAGAGCCCGTTGATGGCTTACAACCATATACCGCTTTACAACTTACTGGGCGTGATATCTATGTTCGAGAAGGTTGTTATCTCTGTCATTCACAGATGATTCGACCATTCCGTGCAGAAACAGAGCGCTATGGTCATTACTCGCTCGCGGGCGAGTTTGTCTACGACAGACCATTTCTGTGGGGGTCAAAACGAACAGGCCCTGATCTTCATCGTGTTGGAGGTCGGTACAGCGATGAGTGGCACCGTGATCATCTTATCGCCCCGCGTGACCTGGTTCCTGAATCAGTGATGCCCGGCTATCCATGGTTTGAGACTACGCCTGCCGATGCTTCCCACATCAAGAAAAAAATGGAAGTTTTACGAAAAATGGGCGCGCCATACACTGATGAACAAATCGAAAATGCACCGTCAGACCTCAAAGATAAAACCGAAATGGATGCCATGATTGCCTATCTTCAAGGTATGGGCACATCCGTTAAAACTCGTAGGTAATTACCATGCAATATCTAGCGACTATTCAATCAATATGGACGGTCATCGTTTTTGTGATCTTTGTAGGCATTGTTTTTTGGGCGTGGAGCGGAAAAAACAAAGCCGATTTTGAAGAGGCTGCCCAAATTCCTCTTAACGATGAAGTTGAAAACAACTCTAATGATCAAAAAGCTGACAAAAAGGAGAGTTTAAATGGCTGATTTCGTCAATGAATTCTGGAACTGGTTTGTTATTATCTCGACCATTATTAGTGTACTTGCATGCTGGTGGTTAGTATTAAGCCAATCTAAGAAAGGTCAAAAGTCGTCGACCGGCGATGTTGAATCCACAGGCCATATATGGGATGAAGATCTACAGGAATTAAACAACCAACTGCCCCGCTGGTGGTTGTATATGTTTTATATCACGCTTTACTTTGGATCAGCTTATCTTATCCTTTACCCAGGACTAGGTGATTTCCAGGGTTTGTTAGGCTGGAGTCAAGTCAAAGAATATGAAGACGAAGTTGCAGATGCTGAAAAATCCTACGGACCAATCTTCAACAAATTTGTTGATCAGGATCTAAAAACAGTTGCAGCCGACCCAGAAGCACAGGAAATTGGTAAGCGCTTATATTCAACATATTGCACACAATGTCACGGTTCCGATGCAAGGGGAGCAAGAGGTTACCCTAATCTGGTCGACAATGATTCTTTGTATGGTAGCGATCCAGACACGATCAAAACATCAATTATGAATGGTCGAAATGGTGTGATGCCTGCGTGGGAACAAACTTTGGGAAATGAAGGTGTTTTCAGTGTGACCGCTTATATTGAATCTTTTAGAGGCAAAGAAATTGATCCCGTCATAGCCTCACAAGGAAAAACAATATACATGACGACATGTGCCGCCTGCCATGGAGCAGAAGCAACTGGCACACAAGCTTTGGGCGCACCAAATTTGAAAGATGATATCTGGCTATACGGTGGTTCAAACAAGAGAATAATGGAGTCCGTCGCAAAAGGACGCCAAGGGCAAATGCCTCCTCATGGTGAATTCCTTGGTGAAGCAAAAGTACATCTACTCGCAGCATATATTTATCGATTGTCAAACAACAATAATCCCTAATATAAAGGTTATTCAAAAACACTTAAGATAACCGAGCGATATGAATGAGAACGAAGAAAATATTAACCAGAACAATTACTTATCTAAATATAAACGTATCATTGTTATATTTTGGCTGTCCTATATTATGGCTGGCATTGCTACCGGTGTGTTTTTTTCGGCCATTGATCCGGACGCCTTAAAATTCTGTGTAAACTTTCCCGAAATAAGTCGAATGGGCGCATATTCCATTGGCTTCCTTCTGTTTTGGTTACTAACTTCTTCAACTTGTTTGCTTGCAGATTTCATCTTGAACCCAAAAAAAAATGAGTGAAACAGATCCTGGAAAGAAAAAAAACGATTCTGATATTGAACAATCCCTCTACGCGAAAAGGGTAAAGATCCATCCGCGGGAAGTTCATGGAATCTTTGCTCAATTGCGAATTTCAGCAGCCTCAGTATTACTAGGTCTTTTTTATGGTTTACCCTGGCTGCAGTGGGATGGTCATCAAGCCATATTATTTGATCTCCCCGCCAGGAAATTCCATATCTTTGGCTTGACCTTATGGCCGCAAGATTTTCTATTGTTGGCCTTACTATTAATTATTGCTGGACTTGCTCTATTCTTTTTCACCACACTCGCTGGTCGCTTGTGGTGTGGTTATGCTTGTCCACAAACGGTTTGGACAGAAGTATTTTTAGCCATAGAGCGTTGGGTTGAAGGGGACAGAGGAAAACAGATCAAGCTTGATAAGTCTCCAATGTCGGTGAAAAAGTTTCGCACTAAGGCAACGAAACATACTGCCTGGATACTATTTTCTGTCTTTACAGGTTTCACATTTGTTGCGTATTTCACACCACTGAGAGATCTTGTCTCAAGGGCACCCATATTTGAGCTAAGTGGCTGGGAAACATTCTGGATCTTCTTTTACGGATTTGCTACTTACGGTAATGCGGGCTGGATGCGCGAACAGGTTTGTTTACATATGTGTCCCTACGCACGTTTCCAAAGTGCTATGTTTGATAATGACACATTAATTATTTCCTACAACCAAGGCAGAGGTGAACCCCGTGGTGCTAGAAAAAGAAATGAAGAACCTGCCGCTATCGGCCTGGGGGATTGCATAGGTTGCACCATGTGTGTGCAAGTTTGTCCAACCGGAATAGATATCCGTGACGGTTTGCAATATGAGTGTATCGGCTGCTCAGCCTGTATAGATGTTTGCGATGATGTTATGGATAAAATGGGTTATGAAAAAAACCTCATTGAATACACCACACAGAATACAATTGATGGGAAACCGTCAAAAATAATCCGTCCTCGTATCATTATTTATGGATTGCTATTGCTTAGTTTGATAGGAATATTTACCTATCTTCTTGCGACACGAGTACCATTACAGCTAGATGTAATCCGTGATCGAAATGCGCTTTTCAGAGAAACTAATGAAGGCCTGATCGAAAATGTTTATACCTTAAAATTGATCAATATGGATGAAAGTGATCATGATTTCACCTTGACTACCAAAGGGTTAGACGGCCTTGAATTAATTGTCGAACGTGAAATCATCTCTGTAAAAGGAGGAGATGTTATTGATCTACCCGTTCGACTAAGAGCTGATGAAGTAGACTTGGAAAAACACAGCTCAACGGTTTATTTTAATCTGACTGCGAAAGATGATCCAAAATTAAAAGTAACAAAAGAAGCAAGGTTTCTGGGGCCAAGAAGATGAATGAAGATCAAACAAGCTGGTATAAGAACCCTTATGTATGGCTGATAATTTTTTTTCCATTAACCGCTATTGTCGCAGGTATTATTACGATTAATTTGGCCATCTCATCAGATGACGGTTTAGTCATTGATGACTATTACAAAGAAGGGTTAAAAATTAATCAGGTTCTTGAGCGAGATAATATTGCTCAACAAATGGATTTGATTGCAACAATCAACATGGAACACGACACCCAAAAAGTTAAGCTTTTATTATCTGCTAATAAAGACTTTCAATATCCACCAGAAATTCAAGTCACCTTTATGAATAAAACTCGAAAAGGCCATGATAAAAAAATACAAGCTATTCGAACTCAAGCAGGGTTTTACGAAGCCCCTCTTCCGCAATTAATCCGAGGTCTGTGGTACATACAAATTGAAGCCAATAACTGGCGACTAATTAACTCTATTACTACCAACTGATCAATCATTAACTAGCCAATTTTCCCGTTATTCAGGTAAAAACCTATCTACTCCCAAGCGGTTTGAAACGAACAATCAATACTGATAACAGCGTCATATTTGCTAATAAGGCACATAGCATTGAGAAGCCCGTGAGAAGCCCAAAGTAGATCGTTGGGATAAAGTTTGAGAAGGCCAAAATCGAAAATCCTAAAGTAATCGTGATCGATGTGTAATACATCGCACGACCAATTGTGCTATGACTTTGTTTCGCCGCATTTAAGTAATCAGGATTTTTCTCATACTCTTCCATAAACCGATAAACATAATGAATCGTGTCGTGAACCGCTATGCCGATACAAATCGCGGCGATAGTAATCGTCATCATATCAAGTGGAATTTTTAACCAACCCATTAAACCAAGCACCATTCCTGCCGAGATCATATTAGGGATAATCGCGAGTATAGCGACTTTAAAATTACGGAATAAAACCGCAAACATAATCATGATCGCGATAAACACGACACCAATCGTCAGGATTTGTGATGTGAACAAACTCTGTAACATATTGTTGTATAAAACAATCATCCCTGTGATTTTAATTTGATCATTTTCGAGGCCAAGATCATTTTTCAGATCGTGTCGAATTTTGGTTAATAATTCTTCACGCTTGAGAGAAGCATCTGTTTCGAAAACACGAATTCCAAACCTCAATTGATTCCCATCCTCCGACATGTAAGGATCAATAAGTTGTTTTTTGATCACCTCCGGAAGCTGTTTATAAAGAATCGCAAGTTCAAAATCGTTGGCTAAAATATTTTCATCCAGACTTTCAAGCATTCGAAAAGTTGTCGTTAAAGAAAGGACTTTGCCCGTCTCTCTTAAGCTATCAAGATAATCATGAATCTTAGCTATATCACTTAACATATAACTTTTGAACCAATAACTTGATCCAGTTATGCCGACATCGGAGCCGACCTCTTGATCAAATTCGTCTGCAAACTCATCGTCGAATTCTTCATCTTCATCACTAAAAAGATCGTCATTTTCTTCATCTGCAAATTCTGGATCGGCTTCTTCAATTTCTTCTTCGAAAAAACTTTTAGGTGCATCAAGAATAATATCGAGAGGCGTTGTTCCTCCAAGTCGTTTATCAATTAATTCCATACCCTGATAAATTTCAGTGGAATCTTTGTAGTAATCTATAAATCGGTTTTCAACTGTAAGTTTTGTAATTCCCCATACACTTACAATTGCAAGAACGAGGTATAAAAATAGTATCAACCCCCCATTTTTTTCATTGTTCTTGGCAAAAAACTGAGTGATGCCTGCCGTGAAATCATTATCACTTGCCAGTTTTTCTCGATCAAAAAGTACCAGTGCAGCAGGAAATAAAGTAAACGCAATAATTTGCGCAACGACAATGCCGATCACCATCATCCAACCAAAATCGATCACCGGTCGAATCCCGCTGACTAATAAAGAACCAAACGCGACCATTGTGGTGAGTGAAGTATAAAGACATGGATTGGCTTTACTTTTGATCGTTTCAAGAATTAACTCGCGTTGAGAAAGTGAAGCGTTTTCTCTGAGTAATTCTCTGTAGCGCACAATCAAATGCACCATTAATGAAAGCGTTAAGATCAATAACAGCGAAACAAAATTTGATGAAACTACCGTGACTGGCCAGTTCAGCATACCTAGTATTCCAACCATCGTCACGCCTGCAGTTACGCAAGTCAGCATCGAGAGCACAACCCAACGCGCACGACCAAAAATAATACTGAGAATAATGATCAAAAAAACCAGAATTCCAACTCCAAAGGTCACCAGATCATGTCGAACAAAATCAACTGAGTCGCTGGAAATCATTGGCACACCACCGAGGAAGAGACTGGCAGAATCTCTATGCTCATCCATGATCGAACGAACTTGTTTTATATCTTTTGCCGACTGTTCTTGTAGCGATGCATTATAATCATCAAACTGTTTAATCGTATTTTGTAATGATTCAGTCTCTTCGCTGGAAAGATCACTTTCCATGCGCTTAGCAAAAAGTGTATCGCGTTGTTCAAGTAAACTTTTCCACTTGTCATCAAACTTAAACAAAATCTGCATCGCGGTCGTTTTGCCATCAGCACTGATGATGAGTTCTTTGTATAAAGGACTTTCAAGAAATTCTTTTTTAGCCAAAGCGCGATCGGCTTTTGGACTTTCGAGCGTCAAAATTTCTTCGGCTAATTCAGATAAAGTAATCGGTGGGCTTTTGATCAATGGTACATCGAGCAAGCTTGTTACAGAATCAACACGTTCAATTTTTTTTAACTTATCACGCAAACTTTTTAGATCATTCAATACTTCATCGGAGAACATCTCCAAACCTTCATTAGGTGTATAGGTGACAATTAATCCATCATCAGAGCCATAGATCGCTTTTACTGATCGGTAATATTTAAGTGACTGATCATTTTCCAGAACCAGCGTATCTGCTGAGGCATCCAGGCGAAAATCTGACGCATGGCGTACAAAAGAAAATACGATCAAAAATACTACAATAAGTGTAATGATCGGATAACCTAGGACAATTCGGTCGTAGGCTTTTGTGAGAAATGATGTCATTTTTTTATAACCTTTTTTTCTAGTCTATTCTGATACGTGAGCATGCACTTGTTGTAATAAATCTTGACGATTTTTTTCATCTTCACCACGCACTGTTATGTGCCCAACTTTTCTACCAGCGCGCGGCGATTTACCGTAAAGATGTAAATGTGCTCCAGCGATAGAAAGAATTTTATTACTATCTGGCAAATCTCCAATTAAATTAACCATGCTTGGAAAACCAACATTTTTAGTTGAACCTAGTGGTTGATCAATCACTGCTCGAATGTGATTTTCAAACTGACTACAAATTGATCCTTCTATACTCCAATGTCCAGAATTATGAACACGCGGCGCCATTTCATTTGCAAGCAGTTGATCACCAAGTTGAAAAAACTCAATCGCTAATACGCCAACATAATCAAGTTTTTCTAAAACACGACGCGCATAATCTTCTGCAAGTGCTTGAACAGGATCATTTGTCTGACTGGTTGATAATCGAAGAATTCCTTCTCGATGAAGATTTTCTGCAATGGGATAAAACGCCATTTCGCCAGAAACATTTTTCACTGCAATAATTGAGACTTCTCGATCAAAAGGAACCAGTGATTCTAAAATTGCTGGCGCGTCGTTGAAGTCCTTCCATACAGCCGCTAGATCCGTTCCTTCTTTGAGCATTTGCTGACCTTTGCCATCATAGCCCAACGTGCGTGTTTTCAAGATTGATGGTAGACCAATTTTAACCACTGCTTTTTGTAAATCTTCGAGACTATCAACCGTAGCAAATTCAGCTGTTCCAATATCTAATCCACGAAACATGGTTTTTTCGTTCAAACGATCACGCGCACAAGCTAGTGCTTGAGCCGGCGGATAGACTGGACATTTGTCAGCTAAAAATTCGACGGCTCTGGCCGGTACATTTTCAAATTCGTAAGTGACCACATCGACTTTTTCAGCCAATTCAGCCAACGCTTTTTCATCGTCATAATCTGCGCAAATGTGTTCCGCAAGTTGTGTTGAACAAGCACCTTTTCCTGGCTCTAACACGACAAAGTCTAAACCTAATGGATATCCTGAAATTGCCAGCATCCGTGCGAGCTGGCCTCCTCCAATAATTCCTACTTTCATTTTTCTTCTTCTCTTGTTTTCTTCTTCTCTTGTTTTATTCTTCTCTTGTTTTATTCTTCTCGGGGATCTGGATTGTTAAGCACTTTTTCGGTTTGTTCTGCTCGAAACTTTTTCAGTGCAGTACGAATTTCGGGATATTTATTCCCAAGAATTGCAGCTGTTAACAATCCTGCATTGCTTGCACCAGAACTTCCAATTGCTAATGTGCCGACCGGAATTCCCGCTGGCATTTGTGCGATGGAAAGTAATGAATCCATACCGTTAAGCGCCTTTGACTGAACTGGAACACCCAGTACGGGGACAGGTGTTTTAGCCGCCAGCATTCCGGGTAAATGTGCTGCTCCACCGGCGCCAGCAATGATTACTTCAAGACCACGTATTTCAGCATTTTCAGCATATTGATATAACTTATCTGGAGTACGATGTGCAGAAACCACTTCGACTTCGCAAGGGATATTCAGTAATTCCAGTATGTTGACCGCATTGGTCATCGTGTCCCAGTCTGAACGAGAGCCCATAACGACTCCAACCAAAGGTTTTTTAGTTCCCATTTTTCACTTCTCTTTGTCAGGAAACGGCTTATTGTAAACCGAACGAGGTAAAATCACGAAATCCGGATTTGCTCGATCAACTCTATCCAATGCAAAACTGGCACGTTACTTTTTTGCTGTAAAAACTGCTGACATCCAATATTTGCGGTGAGGATGACATCAGGTTGCTCAGAAGTAAGATTGTTTATCTTATTTTCTCTCAACTGTTCAGCCATTTCTGATTGCAAAATTGAGTAGGTTCCAGCAGATCCGCAACAGAGGTGACTATCTCTTACCGGGCTTAATTCGCAACCGATTTTCTGCAAGAAAGTTTCCACTCGACCAGGTAATTTTTGTCCATGTTGTAAGCTGCAAGGAGATTGAAAGACTATTTTTTGATCACTTTTTCTTAGATTAAGCTGCGATAGATCTTCGCCTTCGATTACCTCGATCAAATCTTTGCACAAGCTGGAAACACGTTCGGCTTTTTCGGAATAATGTTGATCGTCTCTCAACAAATATCCGTAATCTTTCACCATCGCACCACAGCCACTGGCGGTGATCAAAATTGCCTCCGCACCGGCTTCTATATGTGGCCACCAGCTATCGATATTATTTTTAATATAAATTGTTGCATCGTCAACTTGGGAAAGATGTTGATTGACCGCACCACAACAACCAGCTTCTTTTTCATTGATCAGCGAAATCCCTAAGACGTCAAGCACACGGGCTGTCGCCATATTAATCGAAGGTGATAAGACAGGTTGCACACAGCCGTCCAGGATCAACATTTTTCTTTGATGTTCTATCGTCGGCCAATTCATTTGTTGCTGTTTAGCTGGAATTGTTGCTGCAATTTTTTCAGGTAAGACCGGGTGAAAGAATTGACCTAATTTAACTAAATATGAAAAATATTTTTGATGGGGTAAAATTTTCCCCAGCAATGATCGGATCAATTTATCTTTAAAAGATCGCGGTGTTTCTTTTTCGCTCAACTGTCTTCCAATATCAAGTAAATGCCCGTATTCAACTCCAGATGGGCAAGTCGTCTCGCAGGCTCTACAAGTTAAGCATCTATCGAGATGCAGTTGCGTTTCTTCGGTGACTTCATTTCCTTCAAGTAAGTTTTTAATCAAATATATTCGGCCACGCGGTCCATCTAATTCATCACCTTTAATTTGATAAGTTGGACAGGTAGCAGAACAAAAACCACAATGCACACACTTTCGTAATATACGATCCGCTTCTATTCCTTCAGGCGAACTTTTGATCGGTTCTGGAATAAAAGTCTGCATTAAAAACCCTTGTACATTTTTCCAATATTAAAAATCCCATCAGGATCAAAAGATTGTTTTATCCGGTGATGGATCTTTTTTATTTCTGGAGACAGTGGTGAAAAGACATCGATCTGTTTGTTTTTATTCGATGTAAGCTTCGTATTCGATCTAAACAAAGTCGCATGTCCTTTATGTTTTGCTACTCGATGGCGAATTTCTTCAACCGAAAGATCGTCTTTTGAATTTATACAATACCAACGCTGCGCTCCGCCCCAATCGACAAAACAATCCTCTTCAAAATTGAGTGGTGTAGTCGCCGGAGGAACGCTAATTTTCCATAGCGATTTTTGATCATTATTTGTAGAAAAAAATGAATGCTGTTGCTCTTTAACAGAACGCCAGAAAACATCTGCTTGTTGCATCAACTGTCCTCCAATTTTTTCATGTGCAGATTTTAATGCTGATGGAAAACCCGACAGACGCAAGCTCAATATTCCATCCACATGACAAGCCGCAGAAAGGGGCAGCGGCTGGCCTGCAAGTTTATTCATAACTTCCAACGCCTGCTTTTGATCGCATTCCTGCTGAATCGTGATCTCCGCTTCAGGTTTGGGTAATAACTTTAGCGAGACTTCTGAAATAATTCCCAAAGTTCCTAATGAACCTGTCATTAATCTTGATACATCAAAACCGGCAACATTTTTCATCACCTGGCCTCCAAAGGTTAAATCTTCTCCCTTTCCATTGATCATTCTGACACCCAACACATAATCTCTGACGCTGCCCGTAAAAGGTCTTGCAGGTCCAGAAAGCCCACATGCTATCGTGCCTCCAATTGTGGCCGTTTCTGCAAAGTGTGGAGGTTCAAACGGCAGCATCTGATTTTGATCTGCCAGGACGGATTCAATTTCCTTTAATGAAGTACCGCAACGAGCCGTGATCACAAGCTCTGTCGGTTCATAACTGACAACACCTTGATAACCTGAAACAACCAATTCCTGACCTTCCAACTTGTGAGCGATACTGTGACCATAAAAAGTTTTCGAATTACCACCAACAATCTGGATTTGCTTTTTGTCAGCCGCCGCTTGTTGAACTGCATTTGCAATTGAAGCTATTTCTGTAAAACCATTGGACGATGAATTTGATGGCGACATATTGAAATGATTATCTCATTCCCAGAGTAAAAACCCCAAGACAAATGTGCAAAATAAAAAAAAGCCCATCGAGTAAGATGGGCTTTGTAAAACTTCTAAACGGTCTAAAATTTAAAGATCGCCCAATACACCATAATTTTCAGCTAACAGATAATAAAAACATACGCGGCATTTGCTAGGATTGCTTCGACCCATTTTTTCAACTACGTCATCAATCGCAGCATTCAAATCATCATCACTTTCTTTACGGCCTAGTTTCTTTTTCAACCAACTTTCACGAACACGATCTAACTCTTTTTGGTCGGTTCCAGAAACCAGTGAAGAATCCTTATTACGCAATGCAATGCCGAGATGTTTAACTATCTTCGTAACCACATCTTCATCAACGTTCTTGGTGTATTTTGCTAACTTATCGCCATAATCACTCATTGGTGCTCCTCCTCAGGATTTATTTTTTTAAGGCGACACCAATCCTATCATAAACTATTGACCATGTTCACAATTTAGCTTTTCCGATGTTAAAAAATATCTGATCTAATTCTCGGTTCGAACCCATTTCCAGACGATCAAACTTGCCAACACGCTGACAATTCCGGCAAATATAAAAACTTCTGAAGGTCCTAAACCTTCCCAGATATAGCCGCTTAAAAGTGATCCAATTGCACCACCCGCACCATAACTCAGCGCGCTATACAAGGCTTGTCCTCGTCCTTGATGTCGGCCTTTAAAATATCTGTGTATTAGTTGAATCGCCACTGCATGGTGTATTCCAAACGTGGCTGCATGTAAAAATTGTGCGAGAAAAATAATGAGTCTGTCTTCAGGAAATAGTCCGATCAAAAACCAACGTATTGCCGCGCAGATCAAACTGGTAAAAAGTAATGATTTCAAACTAAATCGATTTAGTAGTTTCAGCATGATCAAAAAAAGCCCAACTTCCGCAATAACACCCAGTGCCCATAATTGACCGATTAAAGTACGGGAATAATCGAATTTTTCGAGATACAAAGAATAGAATGAGTAGTACGCTCCATGTCCGATCTGCATCAGAAAAAAAGCGATCATCATTGCGACCACTGTTGGTTTCAGGATCACTTTTTTGATCGGCTTATTTTCTGGCGTATGTTCGTGGGGAATATCGTCCGGAGCAACCAAACTGGTTATCCAGATTCCGATCGTCATTACAAAGACAATCCAGGGCAATGGTTGTACTCCAAATCGTTCGAGTGCTGCGCCCAGAAAAATCACTGTCAAAATAAAACCGATCGACCCCCACAATCGTATTCGCGAATAAGCGTGAGCTTCGTCACCAAGATGATTCAATGTCACCACTTCAAACTGCGGTAAGGATGCGCTCCAGAAAAATCCAAATACCAGCATCACCAACGCTAGTCCGACGTAGGAGGTTGTAAATAAAGCACCGGTAAAAACCAGAATCGAGACCAATCCTGCAAAGCGGATCACGCCCATTCGATTACCATTATGATCAGCAATCCAGCCCCACAAATACGGTGCGACAATTTTTCCGACTACCAACAAAGCCATCAGCTCGCCGATTTGCGCCGGCGAGAAAGCTAATGATTCAAGATAGATTCCCCAGAAAGGTAGAAAGGTACCGACAGTGGCAAAATAAAACAGGTAAAAACCTGACAGACGCCAGTATGGAACTTGGGTCATTCTCCTGGCAGATCGGGAGTGTTTGCAGGAATAATCGGTGTTTCGGATTGAACATCTGCATTTTGTGCGCGATTCCGCATCAAATGATCCATCACTACCAGCGCCATCATTGCCTCAGCGATAGGTGTTGCGCGAATACCTACACAAGGATCATGACGACCTTTGGTAATCACCTCAATCGTCTCCCCTTGCTTGTCCACCGATTGTCCGGGTACATGCAAACTGGAGGTTGGTTTCAGTGCCATGCTGACCAGAATCTCCTGGCCGGAAGAAATTCCACCCAGTATGCCGCCGGCATTATTGCTAAGAAATCCTTCCGGCGAGATCTCATCACGATGCTCAGTGCCTTTTTGATCAACACTATCAAAACCAGCGCCAACTTCGACACCTTTGACCGCATTAATACTCATCATCGCTTTGGCTAAATCCGCATCGAGCCGATCAAAAACAGGTTCGCCCAAACCCGGCGGTACGCCCTTCGCAACAACATTGATCCGCGCACCAACAGAGTTTCCCTCTTTGCGTAATGCCTTCATGTAAGTTTCCAGCTCTTCGACCTTATCCGGATCAGCACTGAAAAAAACATTCTCATAAACCGCATCCCAATCTTTTAGATCAACTTTAATCGGACCTAACTGAGCAAGATAACCTTTGATTTTTATGCCGTATTTTTCAAATAAATATTTCTTCGCAATACCACCGGCCGCAACCCGCATAGCAGTTTCGCGAGCTGAAGAACGACCCCCACCACGATAATCACGGATCCCGTATTTTTGTTGATAAGTGTAATCCGCATGCGCCGGACGAAAGGTATCTTTTATATTGGTGTAATCTTTGGATTTTTGATCAACATTTTCGATCAACAATCCAATTGGCGTACCGGTTGTTTTTCCTTCAAATATCCCCGATAAAATCTTTACCTGATCAGGCTCTTTGCGCTGAGTCGTGTGTCGCGAAGTTCCAGGCTTGCGCAAATCGAGATCACGCTGCAAATCCGCCTCACAAAGCTCCAATCCCGGCGGACAACCATCAACAATCGCACCCAAAGCCAAACCGTGACTCTCACCAAACGTGGTAACGGTAAATAATTTTCCGAAGCTATTTCCTGACATAATTTCTTTCTAAACCTTAAATCTACAGTCGTAATACTTTATTCTATCCTATATTGTCATGAAGTTTTTATCGGAAAATTTTCTGTTAAGTATCAGATCTTTTTCTGTAACAACTATTTTCAGACCTTTAGAGCTGAAAGTAGAATCAACTAATTAATTCTGGTGATTTAAGACAAATGGAATTTTCAATTCGGTCAGCTTCATCAAGCCAACAAATGATATTCTCAAATAGAGATGAGGAACATTTCGATGTTGAGTTAAAAGGCCCTGTATCTGCGAAAATACAAGTCTATTTACATCCAATTTCTGATGAAGAAAGTTTGAAACTTCTATTTCAAGAACTGGGTGAATTTAACAAACCATGGCAAGGTTCAAAAAACTGGGAATCTTTAGAGGGAGAATTCACAGTTTCAATTACATGTTCAACATTAGGACAGATTGTATTCAATATATTTTTGCGAGGATTATCTGGACAATCCGAAGAATGGAAGCTTAACTGTAATCTTGAATCTGAATTTGGCCAACTACGATCTATTTCTATCAATGCTAATAGTTTTTTCTCTAACGAAAAAAACGCTAAATAGAACTCACGAGTATTCAAGGCGTCAACCAGCTTGATTCTACTCAGCAAGTTTACCAAAATAATATCTTGGTTACGCGAATATTCCACGAAGTCATTAGAAACGATCAGGTTCATGGTACCGAATTGAGATCCTTCACTACCGCTCAGGATGACGGAAGTTTTTCATCTATTACACAGTCATTCTGACAATCATCGGAGGAAAAATTCCATTAACGAAGAAATACAAACTGCTCGTTTTATAAACGATCTAAAGGAAAACTTTTTCCTGAAATCAAGTTTATTGGATTATTCGAGAACGTACTCATAAAGAAACTAAAAATTCGTCGCATGGCTCAAAAAATACTCATTCCCAACCTTGATCAAAATCTAACTAAGTGATCAATAATTCTGGTAAACCCGTTCATATCATTTGTTGTGTGATTTCTCCGTTAATCTTCCGGCTTCCTTTGGGAGAAACTAGTTATTCACATCCATGAGCCTTATAAAAAAGAAGTTTCTGAAATAGTAAGAAAAACTGACTATTTTTTTAGTTGTTCTAAGGGTTATAATAATTTCAAGACAGGCAAATCTCTGGTATGAACATGAAAGTAAGCACTATTCTTAATAAAAAAGGCAATACCATTCACAGCATTTCTCCTGATGCGACTTTAAAAAATATGGTGAAAGACATGTTAGCACTCAGTGTTGGGTGTTTGCTTGTCCTGAATGAGGATGGTTCAATCGCCGGCATCATAACTGAGCGAGATTTTTTACATAATGTGGCTAAATACCCCGATACTTGGGAAGATGTTCGTGTTGGTGATGTCATGATCACGGATGTATTTATTTGCTCTGTTGACAAGACCTTAGAACAAGTGATGACCAGAATGACTGAACATCGTATTCGTCACATGCCGGTTGTAGATTCTGCTAAAAAAGTGATTGGCTTGCTATCTATCGGGGATATTGTGAATGCTTCGCTGGATGAAACCACATTCGAGAATAAGCTGCTAAAGAATTACATTAAAAACTGGCCAGAAGAAGATAATTCCGAACCCATTTCATAGATTAAAATATCCGTCGTCTCCGCAACGGAAAGGTCTTATAAATCAATAGGGTTATCATCCTGATCGGTAACGCTAAGATTATTACTGTTCGCAAAATTGATAAGAAAATCAAAAGTCATCGGATGTTCGTCTTCAAGTTTTGGATTTATAACGAAACATTTGAATCTCTCTCCCTGCTTTAAGTTCACTAAAGGATTAAATACGGGTTGTCCCTTCTGATCATAAGTCGCGAGTGTATAGTACAAACGCTCTGCCCAGTCACTGGGGCGGAATTTATTACCTTCTTTGGTAACTCCTTTAATAATTATTTTTTCTATAGTCATACTATTCTTATCAGTCATTTAACTGCTTTAATCAGGAACCTTGGTCAATAAAGTGGGAGGATTATATGGGAGAGTGTGGAATATTACGAATGTGAATTTTCATTTATTACTTATCTACTAAATGCTTAGCTCTGGCTTAATCCTGTTATCAAATATCTATAAATCTTTTACGATCTCTCGTTGCTCAGTCTTGTGGTTAGAGTTTGAGATATTACCGCGTGAAATCATTGAGCAAGCTAGAATATTTAAGAACTTAGAAAATCTGTCAAATGATATTGAATCACATTACTTAAGAATTATTTACTAATAAAATGCCTGGATAAAAACTATAAATCCGCCGCATAGATCAAAAACACCCCTTCGCCACCTTGCTCAAAATCCAACCAGGTGATCGGCAATGCTGGAAAACTTGCATCCATCGCTTCTTGCATTAAACCGACTTCGACGATCAATAATCCATCGTCTGTTAAATACTGTCTTGCTTCAGCCATAATACGTCGAACGATATCCAGACCATCGCCACCGCCTTCTAAACCTGATACTGGCTCGTGGTGATATTCATCCGGTAGAGCCGCAACATCTTCGGCACTGACATAAGGTGGATTGCTCACGATGAGATCGTATTTTTTTTGATCTACTTCCATGTTTATTCCAGAGAACACATCAGATTTGATCAAACGCATTCGATCTTCTAATTCATGTCGCTGTACATTTTTTGCCGCGACGTCTAATGCTTGATCAGAAATATCTGCCGCATCTACTTTTGCTTCGGGAAATGCCAATGCACAGGCGATTGCAATACAGCCACTGCCGGTTCCAATATCCAGAATATTCGTTGGTGCTTTTGTTAACCACGGCTGAAAATAATCAAGTATTAATTCTGCAAAAGGCGAACGCGGAACCAGTACCTTGTCGTTGACATAAAACGGTAAACCACAAAACCAGGCCTCACCCAAAAGATAAGCTGCTGGTTGTCTTGTTTCTATACGCCGCTGAATAATGGCTGTAACTTTTTCACATTGTGATTCGGTAAGCGGTGAATCGAGTGCGGACTCTGGTACATCAAATGGGGTTTGTAATACACCGAAGATCAAATAGACCGCCTCGTCCTGAGCGTTGTCGGTTCCATGGCCATAAAATAGATCCGCTTGTTCAAATTGCGGCACTGCCCATTCTACAAATTGTCGAATTGTTTGAGGTTTTTTGATCACAGAACTATTGCTCATTTAAGATCTTGGAGGACTATTATTTTGAATTGAGAGATGACTCAATAGCAGGCCAAATAGCAGCGACGATCAAAATAATAAGGGTTGTAATTGCTAGCCAATTAGGAACCATTTCCATGCCTGCCTGTAGTTGTCCTTGTATATCGATCTGTAATTTTTGTACCAGAAAATCGGTGATCAATCCTGCAATAATTGCCACCACTCCGACGCCGATTAAATAAGCGATCAAAGATCGTCGCCCTAATTCTTTTCCGATCACACCAAGAGTCGAAATATTTGTTGCGGGACCTGCCATCAAAAAAACCAGCGCGGTTCCGGGTGAGACGCCAGCCAACATAAAACCCGCAGCAATCGGGGTTGATGAAGTTGCACAAACATACATCGGAATACCGATAACTACCATTATTAACATGGCTGGCAGGCCACTACCCCATTCTGTTAAGAAAGTCGAAGGAACGAAGGTTTGAACGGCTGCGGCAAATAATAAACCAATGCATAACCAGAATAACAGCATGCTGAAAAGCTCAGTAAAAGCATAAGTAATCCCTGAAATAATTTGCCCAAACAAGGACTCATTATCTAAGACATTTTCTGGCTCAATATGATCATCTTCAGAACAACAAGAAGCTGGCTCCTCAACTTTCTCAGTTGAACAACAACTGCCACCTTCGGACGTCGTTATTTGATCGGTTCGTTCCTCAGTCTGGCTTCTCGCGCGCCCAACTAATAACCCAGCAGTAATCGCTGAAACCACTGCAGCAATCGGACGAACAACTGCCATAAAAGGTCCTAGTAATGCGTATGTCACCGTCACTGAATCTACTCCTGTTTCCGGCGTTGATACCATAAATGAAACTGTCGCAGGTTTAGAAGCACCAGCTTTACGCAGCCCTAACGCTGCTGGAATAACACCACAAGAACAAAGTGGTAAAGGCGCACCCAATAAGGCTGCTTTGATAATTGATCCTAAATCTTCACCACCGAGATGTTTTTCCAGATAACTCATTGGAATGATGACTTTAATTAAACCTCCCACGATCAAACCGAGCACTAACCAAGGCGCTCCCGCCAGACACAATTCGAGCAAGTTTTGTAGATACGATGTCAGATAAACCATAGTCTTGATCATTCAGTTTATATTCACAGATTGCAAGTTAATGTTCAGCATAAGTCGTTTTCCGGCCTTATAGTTTAGCTAGAAGATGGTCGGAAAATAACTGGAAAAATTTGAATACATCCGTTAGCCTTCATTTACGGTTTTCCGGACTCTTATATCAAGAGCTAATTTTAGAAAATATTTTGGAGTTAATAATGAAAAAGATCTTAAGTTTTGCACTCGCAGCCATGATGGCTATTCCAATGATGGCATCTGCCCACGGTCCTTCACGACAAAAAGTTGTGGAAAAAATCGTTATTAATGCTCCTGTCGAAAAAGTCTGGGCGATGGCTGGTGACTTTGCTGGTCTTCACAACTGGCACCCTGCGATTGTTTCTACAAAAATGGAAGGTGACAAAAAACGCGTCTTAACGATTGGTGAAGAAGGCGGACCCACTATCACTGAAGATCTGAAAAAACACGACAATGAAAAAATGATGTTGAAATACAAAATTGTCGAAATGAGCACGGTCAAAACGGTTGATTACAAAGGCGCAAAATATGACGTTCCTACCGTTCCCGTTCATAACTATCTTGCAACAATCACTGTAAAAGAAGTTGATGGTGGTTCTGAAGTGACCTGGTCTGGCAAATTTTACCGCGTCTACCAACTTAACTATGACAAAACTGATCCAAAATATCCTGAAGGTCTTGGTGATGAAGATGGTGTTGCAGCGATTACAGGGATCTTTAAATCAGGCTTGGAAAATTTGAAAAAAGTCTGTGAAGGCGGTGGTTGCTAAGCACTGCAATTGCTAGTCAAACAAGCAATTATAAAAAATAAACCCGAGTCACTTAGGTGTCTCGGGTTTTTTATACCTGTCTGTTTTTTATTAATTATATTTTTTGCCGGTTGCAATCAACCTCAATCACAAACCAGCAAAACTTATCATCGTGCCTACATTACAAACCAGCTTGATGATAGCGTTAGCGTCATCGACACCAAATCACAGTCAACAATTGCCACGATCAAAGTTGGCCATCGTCCTGCTGGTGTCGCGATCAGTAATGATCAAATATTTATAACCAATGCTGAAAGTTTGGATGTCAGCATTATTGATAAAAAATCTTTAGAAGTGATCGGTCGTATTGACGTTGGAAAAGGTCCAGTTGGAATTGCCAGCAATAAAAATGGTTCAAGAATTTATGTCGCTGACTGGTATGAACATCAAGTTTCAGTGATTGATATTTCTGATCAAAAAATTATTGATCAAATTAAGGTTGGTGAGTCACCTGCTGGATTAATAATTAATGAAGAAAAAAATCATCTCTACGTCGCGAATAGAGATAGCGATACAGTGTCGATTATTGATCTAAATAGTCATAAAGTGATTAGCGAACTTCCTACCGGAGATGCGCCGTTTGGTCTGGCTCAAAATCCTGGTACGAATGAGCTCTACGCCATCAATGTTCGTAGCAATAATGTCACCGTAATTGATTCAGAAACTCTGCTAGTTTCCAGCACGCTAGACGTCGGCGAATGGCCATATTGCGCAGTAGCCACCTTGGATGGAAAACAGCTTTTCGTCACCAATCAAGATGAAGATAGCGTTGGAGTAATTGATCTGAAATCTGGTGAAATAATTTCTACTATCGACGTTGGTGGAACGCCTGAAGGAATCGATATCACCAAAGACGGCCAGTTTGTTTATGTTGCTAACTGGGGCGATGGAACCGTAAGTGTGATCGATGTTACTACATTAGAAGTTGTAAATACGATTGAAACCCGAGAAGGAAGTAGAGCATTTGGATTGTTTATAGATTGAACCGCAGCCATTAAAATACAAAAAGCTACCCTCTCACGATCAAATGATCGCAAGAGGGTTTGCTAATACCCTTTATTTAGCCATCATTGATTTAATCAAACCTATAATCACCATCAAACCGCCACCACCGACGAATGAACCTGCAACGTCGCTGATCATTCCGCTACCTAGCATAGATCCAAGCGGCCCACTTAACATTTGACCACCAAGCCCGCCGCCAAGAACACCCGCAATTGTATTGCCCAACGTACCGAGGCTGAAATTTTTTAACAATGCTCCAAAAAGATTACCACCGACTGCACCTGTAAAAAGGTTTATTAAAAGAGGTACTAACTGTTCCATAATAAAAACTCCCTTCCTATATATTATTAAAATTATTGTTCTTTTTGTGTTCGGCCTATAAGAAAAAACCAAATACATTTAACATTTTCTTACATTTCCACCCAAAGGTAAAATACTCTGTTTCAATACTGTTGATCCATCCTGAGATACAATGCCCCGTCTAGTCCATTAAACGAGTTAGCCATGACCTTAATTAAACAAGAAGATCTGATCGAAAGCGTTGCAGACGCACTACAATTTATCTCCAGTTACCACCCCCTCGATTTCATCAATGCGGTACATGCAGCTTATGAAAAAGAAGAATCCCAGGCCGCGAAAGATGCAATGGCGCAGATCCTGATCAATTCTCGAATGTGCGCAGAAGGCCGGCGACCGATCTGCCAGGATACGGGGATTGTTACCGTCTTCATCAAAATTGGTATGGATGTACAGTGGGATGCACAAATGAGTGTCGCGGATATGATCAATGAAGGTGTGCGACGCGCTTATAACGATCCGGATAATAAATTACGCGCATCAATCATGTCTGATCCGGCCGGTGCTCGAAAAAATACCGGCGATAACACGCCCGCTGTGATCAATATGGAAGTCGTGTCAGGAAATACTGTCGATATTCAAGTTGCAGCGAAAGGCGGTGGTTCAGAAGCAAAATCCAAATTTGTTATGCTCAACCCTTCTGACAGCATTGTTGATTGGGTCGTCAAAACGGTTCCGACAATGGGTGCAGGCTGGTGTCCACCCGGCATGCTTGGAATAGGCATTGGTGGAACCGCAGAAAAAGCCATGATTATGGCGAAAGAATCATTAATGGATCCGATCGATATTCACGAATTACGCGAACGCGGCCCACAAAACCGGGCTGAAGAATTACGTATTGAAATTATGGACGCCGTAAATGATCTCGGCATTGGTGCTCAAGGTCTGGGTGGATTGACAACGGTTCTGGATATCAAAATTATGGATTACCCAACCCACGCAGCCAATCTTCCTGTTGCGATGATCCCTAATTGTGCGGCAACCCGACACGCGCATTTTGCATTAGATGGATCAGGGCCTTCACTACAAACTCCACCGAACCTTGAAGATTGGCCAGAAATCACCTGGGATGTTGGTCCAACAGCAAAAAAAGTCAATCTCGATACAATCACTCGCGAAGAAACCGCCACATGGCAACCGGGTCAAACATTATTGCTTTCCGGCAAAATGCTTACCGGACGTGATGCCGCACACAAACGTATTCAAGATATGTTTGAGAAAGGCGAATCTCTGCCCGACGGCGTCGATTTCAACAACCGCTTCATTTATTACGTAGGCCCAGTTGATGCTGTACGCGACGAAGTCGTCGGCCCTGCTGGCCCCACAACCGCAACGCGCATGGATAAATTTACCGAAATGATGCTGGCTGAAACAGGCCTCATGGGTATGGTCGGCAAAGCAGAACGTGGCCCAGTTGCTATTGATGCGATCAAAAAACACAAAGCGGTTTATTTAATGGCCGTCGGTGGATCTGCGTATCTAGTGTCCAAAGCGATCAAAAAATCACGCGTTGTCGCTTTTGAGGATATGGGAATGGAAGCAATTCACGAATTTGAAGTGGAAGATATGCCTGTTACGGTAGCCGTGGATGTGAATGGTTCAGCGGTACATCAAACAGGTCCAAAAGAGTGGCAGAAGATTATTTTGGAAAAGAAGACAAGTTAATCATATGAGCAACCGCTAAAAATGGAAAAAGATACCCTGCACCGATTCTTGATCGAAAACACCCAAGTTCGTGGTGAATGGGTGCATCTTGATAAAACCTGGGAAGAAATTCAAGGCGACACAGTTTATCCAGCTGCGTTACAAAAAGTACTAGGTGAAGCCGCAGCTGCTGTTTGCTTGTTATCAGCAACGATCAAATTCGAAGGCTCGTTAATCTTACAGATCAACAGCAGTGGCCCTGTTTCAATGTTAGTTATGCAAGCCACTTCCGAAGGTGAAATTCGTGGTATGGCAAATTGGGAAAGAGATGGGAATGATCTAGCTGAGTCTGATTTTCGGGGGTTATTCACCGATGGACAACTTGTTATTTCAGTCATCACAGATAAAGAAAATGATCGCTATCAAGGAATCGTTAGCCTTGAAGGTGAAACGCTTGCCGATTGTTTACAGACTTACTTTGAGCAATCTGAACAACTAGAAACAAGGTTACATCTCGCTGCCGATCAAAAATCTGCGGCAGGCTTATTATTACAAAGTTTGCCTGAACAAAAATATGATCAAACAATTATTCAGGATGATGACAGCTGGGATCGTTCTGTTGCACTCAGTGACACCGTAACAAAAGAAGAACTATTAACCATAGACATAAAAACATTGCTTCACCGTCTATTTCATGAAGAGAATTTACGTCTGTTTGAGCCAAAAGATATTCGTTTTCAATGCTCGTGTTCGCAAGAAAAGATTGAAGAAATGATCCGATCAATTGGAAAAGAAGAAGCTAATAAAATTATTGATGAGAATACACAAATCGAAATTAACTGTGATTTCTGTAACACGCAATATTCTTTAGATGCCATCGATGTTGAACGCGTTTTCGATGATCAAATCCGCAAAGGTAACACCTCACTTCATTAGATTAAAAACCTCAGACTCATAAAGCTTCCATATTTCCTCATATAACCTGATTACCTACCTATGTAGTGGCATAGATTCTGCTTTGATTAATCTTTCAAATACTCTTAACGGCCTGGCCGTAAAAAACAGAATCTTCTATGTCAGAATTAAATTCAGTAGTAAATCTAAAAAATGGATCACTGATCAAATACGCAATGTACTTGGTCGGGCTGATAGTCATTATTATTTTATTTTCAAAATCATTTTTTTACGCTGAACCTGGTTACATCTATCATGTAAGAACTGTCCTGGGTAATGAAGTCGTCGTGACTGATGTTGGTTATAAATTTTATCCTTTTGGTCGATACAACTCATGGAAAAGAGCCATGACGGTACAGGCTGAAAAAGGCGCTAATTCCGGCATCAATGCTGAAAAAGATTCAGGTAATACTTCAGCAAGTTTAGATCCAATGAGTATCATGTTTCTTGATCAAGTTGATGCGCATGCAGAAGCTACAGTACGATTTTCAATTCCATCTGATCCAGAATCTTTTTTACGAATTGCTCAAGAATACCGCTCGCCAGAAAACTTATTGCGTACCGCATTAATGCCCGCTTTTAAAGAAACACTGCAAGCGAATGCCTCTTTAATGACGGCTGAAGAATACTATGCAGGTGGTCGAACAGAATTTAATTCTGAATTTGAAAAACAAATGAATTTTGGTATTTTTCTGGTTAAACGCGAAGAAGTAAATGTGAAATCAACTCGTCAGACAAGTGCTTCTGCAAATGCCTCTTTAGGAACCGATCAAGAAGACTATGGTGAAGATACGAAAACTATTTTCGTTGTCCGTAAGGTACTTGATAACGATGGCCTTCCGAAACGGAAAAAACAACGTTTTATCGAATTTGGTATCACTGTCGTGACAGCATTAGTCACTGATATGCGGCCGAATACAAAATTTATTCAGCGCATGCAACTTAAGCAACAAGCCTCTGCTGACCGAGCGATTGCCAGAGAACAACGCGTTCAAGAAGAAGAACAACGACTATTAGCCATTGCTCGTGGCGAACGTGAAGTTGCAGAACGCCAGGCTATGGCAAAAGTTGAACAGATCCAAAAAACAACAGAAGCCGAAACCGATAAACAACTCGCGATTACCCGTGCTGAAAAATTCAAAGCTGAAGCCGCTATTTCAAAAGAAACTGCCGCGATCAATTTAGAAAAAGCCAAGATCGAAGCACAAACCGTTCGAACTCTGGCTGAAGCTGAGGCTTATCAAAAAGAAGTGATCCTACAGGCTGATAATGCCTTAGCTCAAAAGTTAGATGCTGAAATCCAAATCCAGAGACTTTGGGCTGATGCCTTTGCAAAACGAAAAGTCCCAAGCACAGTTTTTGGAAGCGGCGGCGGTCAATCTGGCTCCCCTGTCGGCAGTGATGAAGAAGTAAAAGCCTTTATGCAAATGTTGACACTAGATGCAGCGAAACGGCTTAATTATGATCGCGATATGAATACGGACGAACAACAAATAGTACCGTAGCTATAGCGTTTGATTTATTTATATAAATAAACGCTCGTCAATTTGATCTTTATTATTAGGGAACAAACTTTACGTTAGCGATTTTGATCCGCATTGTGCGGAGTGACTTAGTCGAGAGTTAAATCGAGTAGCTGAGCGATTTTCTTTGCAATATCTGTATTGTCATAAACACCGGTAAAAATGTGGGCGTTAGGACCGTAAGCATAAACTGGGACATCTATCGCGGTATGTTTGTCAGTGGAAAGTTTTATCTTTAATTTGGAACCATTGGGCTTTCCTTTAAGAATACTCATCCCGCCGGTCTCGTGATCGGCTGTTACCAGAACAAGTGTTTCCTTATTTTTTTTCGCGAATGACAGTGCTGTCCCTACAGCTTGATCAAATAATAGGGTTTGTTCGATCATTTCCTCAATATCTTCATGATGGCCACCCCAGTCAATCTGGCTGCCTTCGATCATCAAGAGAAAACCTTTGCTATTGTTGGAGAGTCTATCAAGCGCGGCTTGTGTCATCTCCGTAATATGTGGCTCAACGGAGGAAGTGCCCAAACCATCTTCAGCAAAAAGCCCAAGAATTTTTTTATCTTTATTGGCGATCAATTCTTTACGATGTCGCAGCACGGTGTAACCTTTGTTTTGAGCTTCTGCTAATAGATCACGATTATCATCGCGTCGACTGTCTTTGGCTGAAGAAGGTATAAAGTAAGCCCAGCCACCGCCCATCAAAACATTAACGTCGCTATCGATTAATTGTGTTGCGATTTGAGTGTGTTGTTCGCGATGTTCAACATGTGTCGCAAATGCGGCAGGCGTACCATGCGTAATGCTGGAGGTTACGACCATTCCAGTAGTGAGACCTTTCTCATGCGCTGCCTCAAAGATAGTTTTTATAGGATCGCCATCAGGTTCAACGGCGACCATATGATTATTAGTTTTGTAACCTGTTGCCATCGCCGTAGCCGATGCAGCGGAGTCAGTAACCAGTTTGTCCCGTGAGTAAGTTTTCATCAACCCGGTAACGGGAAAAGTATCAATATTGAATGTTTGATTTTTCTGCCGAGCAGTCCACCTGGCGGCATTGACCTGAGCCAACCCCATACCATCGCCGATCATCAAAATAATATTTTTGATCGGTTGTTGTGGCGCAGCTATTTCTGCGGCCTGTGACGGGTGTGTGACATTTACTCCAAAACGAG
>JBGCGE010000058.1:0-5299 GCA_045110495.1 Gammaproteobacteria bacterium | reverse complement strand
GAAAAAGCGAAAGAGGCTAATCCAGAGCGTTGGGCTGGTAAAACTCGCAATTGGACGCGTGAGAAACAGATGGCGTTGAACCCCGAGAAAAGAGAGGCCGCTTAACCCGCATTTAACGCGCAACTATGTTGACAAACACCGACGCTTACGGATAACCTGTGCTTGGGGTGACGCTTACATTTAATTCCAGAATCACTGGCCAGATAAAAACAGAAAGCGTGGCCACTTAGTTCCAGAATGGGTGGCCAGATTAGGCCGGAATACGCACGGTGTTGAGAAGATGTATTTGCCGCGACGCTTACAGATGTTAGACCAGAACAATTCGTTTAAAAATCAAGGTCAGCAGCCTCATACCGCGTCATTATGCTTTTGAAAGTACGAAGTAAGTTATTGGATAGCGGTATTTTAGTTGCGATGTCATGCTGCTCAATCGAATTCAACACATAGTTGAGCTGAGTATGAATCTCGTCTAAATCGCGCCTAGTTCTTAGCAAATCTTCATCACTAGGGTCATGACCTCCCTCTACCATGTCGATACACGTCGCTATTACAGAAGCAACGGCGGCGAGCGACTGTGGTTTTCTAGAGTTTATGTCTGGGTACCGATCGTACACATACTGTACTACTGAGATTATTTGGTCTATTTTTTCTCGGCAAACTTTTACTTCATCTAAAACATACTTAGTCTCTTGCCATTCTGATTCTCTAGAATCTCTATTGATTGCTTGATCAATCTGTTTCCCCAATAGATCAACGTTTCTTGAGTATTCCTTTCTTTGTAGAGAGAATTCTCTCGCTTGCCAGAAAAAACCTAAAGCGAACCAAACGAGTGCTACAAACGATAGAGAACCTGCAAGAAAATCCCCTATTTCATTTAAAGTTAAGGGCTTACAAGACTCGTAGAATAAGTCCTTAACTTTCTTTGCTAACCACCATATATTGTCAGTCGCACACTCGTACGATACTTTCCCTTTGACATCAGTGGTTGACATCGATTTGTTTATATATAGGGATGTATGAAAAATTATAAAAACGTAGAAAAGGGATACCACGAATACTAGCCATGTGGTTGAGCGCCATACATCAATTTTATTTTTCCAATCCAGTACTTGAACAGCCCAGTTTGGAAGTCTGAGAGGAAACATGAGCTATTCCATCTCATCTTCGAGGTCAAGCAACATTTGCTGAAGCTTTGGGAAATACATCGCTGACCCAGAACTAAGTCCCTCGTTTATAATACTTATTATCGCAATACCAATTTTTTCTTCCAAAGTTGGATATATTGATGGGACTTGGTTGAAAGTGCCCTTGACGAAACTTCGTTGGCTTGCATCTACAATTCTAATGTATTTTAAAAATCTGATCATATTAAATACGGAAATTAACCCCCAAACCCTACTATTACCTTTCCCAGATGGCGGGGTGCATGTATCCGCAATAAACTTAGGTGCCAGCGTTCGTAGTAGAGCATGCTCAAAATATACGTTCGAGAATAGCAGTTCCGAAATAACAAAAACACCTCTTTTAGTGATGCTTAAATACATTGCCATATCACTAAATTCAACAGTAATCAAACCGGCTCGGATCAAAAACGATACTTCTTGATTGGTCAGTTCAAAGTGGCCGCTATCTTTGACCCATTGGATTAAGGACTCGATTGTTGTTTGACCACTTAGTTCAATGTGTTTAAGAACGTAGTATTTTATTAGTAGCGGGTCAGATCTATATGTCCAGCTGTTGTCCTTCGTTTTACGAGAATAATTGAACATATTGTCCAGAATTCCGCGTGATGGATTGAGAACATATTTATCTTGGCCTTTGTGAATGAAATGATTTTCAAATACTCCATTCCCATTTAAAACTAACAAATAATCCAACTCATGCCTTGGGCATTCAATTCTATTGTTTCGTAAATAGCTTGATATTAATACATCATCTAATTTAAGTTCGCTTACTCCTGATTCTGAATTTTGACTTACACTAAGATCTTCTGCATATTGCTCTTCTATTTTTGCTACCATATATTCAATTACATCACATAAAAAATATATTTTCTCCCTGGTATTATGATTAAATAAATCGATAAACTTATTCTCTTCTATACTCGGGTATATCAGCCGAATTCGATTCAAAACGTACGTAATGAGGTTCCAATAAAGCGAGAATTCCTTACTTCCACGCACACTTTTGGGCAAGTAATTGGTTAGTCTGCTTTCAAATACAGCGACCATCTCACAACCTACTACCGTCCATTGCTTTGCTGATTGTCTATACCCGAAATCAACATCTCCTTGTATGCCTCTTATCAGTTCTGCCAGTGTCGCTGGTCTCGCTGCAATCAATAATGTTAGATAGAGATTTTTTAGACAAATGCCTGAGCTACATTGATGAGTTAGAAAGCCATTGGTAGTAGCTTTTCTCAGCAAATCTATAAAAAGCTGATCCTTTTTCGAGTCCACTAGTTGAATATCTTCTGGGCTGATGGCATCAAAACCATCAAAGACTAAGTTGAATCGATAACCTGAGTTATGCACATGATTAATGAAGTCGATTTTTTCAGCTAATTCGAAGCTATTGAGTACTAGTTCATCACTTCTGATTAGCTGATCAACGATATCTGTATCATCAACTTTAGAGTTGATGTGAATGCGTTCGATATATTTCAACAATAACACCTCTAAGTTTGAATCAGAGTCTATTGTTCTACTATTCCAAAATGCGTCTGCAATATCAGAAATGCAATCACGAAAAATACAGTTAACGATATATTTTTCAAAGTAGTGCTCATCTAATAAATGAAGCTCTGCGTCCTCTTTATCAATAGCCAGCGCTATTGAATTTTCTAAGTCACGATGTTTAATTCTAGAGATGATTACTTTATTCTGAAAAAAGTATGACTTATTTGTCTTTGTGAAATATTTAAGAAATGTTGTTTTTCCAACGCCGGTAGTACCTAGTAAATACTGAACATCTACTGAACTGGGGTCCTTGCTTTGCATTGATAGAGATATTAGTTCGTCACAGAGAGTTTTTATTGATTCGCGGCTTTCGTTAGCAATATGTATATCGTCGCCAAAGAGACTGGAGTTGAGATACTCCTTTACAAACATTTTTGATGGGAATTGGTAGTAGGACAACCACTTTTCCACTGGAGTACTAAAATTCATGTTTCGCTTTAGTAAAGGAATATCCTCAATAACATCTTTAATAGATTTACTTGATAAACTGGGCTGTCTTTGAAAGACAGTGTAATGCTGTTGTTCATACTTCCGAACCACAGGAACTAATGTTTTCAAGTATTCATAATCTGGACCCGTTTCAGAGTCATCTGAGTAAATATAAGTATTAATTTTTTCAGTTAAATCTACAATATCTTGTTTGTCCTTAAGCGATTCCGGTACCACTATCATTATTTTTCCATTACTGTGACTTCTTTCTGGCAATACTATATTGTGATTACGGTTCGGTCCAGATACATATGTTACAAAATTACCCAGCGATACAAGAGAGACACTTTCTCACGTCTATATTTTTCTCTTGAAAATCGCTACGATATAAGTTAAAAGGCTGTTCATGACGACAGACACGCATTACACCCGTCGAAATCGCAGGTAGTTCTGATTAGGCTCAGGATTGAAGCAAGTTATCGCGTACTCGCTGAGCAGCTTATTGGAAAATACAATGACGCTGGCCGTTATAGCCTGCGCTCTGATCGATAAGACAGGCGAGGTATTAGCGTAAGCGTTCATTTCAGACCGTTCTAGATATTCAACTCCAAGTCTGATCCCATCGGATCATCAGCAAAGTGCTCTTTCCACAGCCGTGGGGTAATCCCCCCGCACAATAATCGAGTTTGGAGGTAGAATTTTTAACTTAGGAGATTTTACGATGAAGAAGTCCAGAAAAACCGAAAGCCAGATTTGTAATCCCCCCATATAGCACGGGCTTTATAAATAGAAACTAAGCCGCTATGGGTACTGTTGCTGGTGGAAAGCCTCCAACAGCAGTATTGGGTCTTTCGTTATTGTAGGTCCATTGCCATCGAGTTGCTAAATACTGAGCTTGTTCGACGGATTCGAAGTTGTGTAAGTCTAACCATTCATGTCTTGCTGTTCGATTAAAACGTTCAACATAAGCGTTCTGAGTAGGCTTACCTGGCTGTATGTACATCAACGTGATGTGGTTTTTATTAGCCCAGTCTATGAGCTTCTGAGCGATGTATTCAGGGCCATTAACACAGCGAATGGCTGTCGGTTTCCCTCTCCATTCAATTATCTGTTCAAGGCTACGGATCACTCGCTCACTGGGTAGCGATAGATCAACATCTATTCCCAATGTGTAACCATCCCTTCTTTAGGCATACAGCAAATTAGAATTTTCCGGTGGTTTGCTAGTGACCATATACTCGTAGGGCGTTAAATCATCCAATGAGTCATGTGGCCGCTCTTCGTTGTATTCGTTAATCCACTTCTCAGTTATCTCACGCACCTCAGTTAGAGTCTTAAATACGTACATATTAAGAATTTCATCTCGATAGGTACGATTGAATCGTTCAATATAGGAGTTCTGTGTTGGCTTACTCGGCTGGATAAACTCAAGTTCAATACCATGTGCCTCTGCCCAATCTGCTAGAGCAGTTGAGATAAATTCTGGCCCGTTGTCCATTCTAAGCTTGCTCGGATAGCCGCGCCAGGCCACTATACGTTCAAGCACACGGATAACACGCTCAGACGGTAACCCTATATCAACTTCAATAGCGAGTGCTTCACGGCTAAAGTCATCAACAACATTGAATGTCCGAAATCGTCTCCCACAAAATAAACTATCCGACATAAAATCTATCGACCAACATCCATTGATCGTAAGTGGTGTGCCTATCTGCACTGGGTTCCTAGAGGGCAATCGTTTCTTTCCCCGTCGGCGCTTGTTCAGATTTAGCAAGCAATAGATCCTGTGTACGCGTTTGTGATTCCAAGGCTTTCCCCAGCGTCTCAGAATCTTGAACAATTTTCCAAATCCATGTGCCGGATAACGCTCGATAGCTTTTTGCAATCCCTCGATCACAGCATCATCACGTGATGTATCTGGCTGATATCGGTAAACCGATACGCTGATACCAGCAAGTCGACAAGCTCTTCGTTGACTGAATTTGAAGTGAGTCATCATATAGCCAACTAGCTCGCGTCGAACTGCTGGCTTTACGTTAGCGTTCATTCTAAACCGTTCTTTCAGTACTGACGTTTCCTAGCTATTGTCTGTTCTCCCAACACAGGAGAACATGATGTCTACTACTCGCAAA
>JBGCGE010000057.1:0-24753 GCA_045110495.1 Gammaproteobacteria bacterium | reverse complement strand
GCCGATGATCGATAATGCAGGCCGCCATGTTCGGTTTAAAACTAATTCTGCAAGATCATAATTGATCGGTTTTGCTTTGTTATTTTCTTCTCCTACAAACGGAAAACGTGAGTAAGATTTTTCGCCAATGACTTCGGCTGCTATCTTCGCTTGCTGTTGTCGTGATTGCGGAATTTCTGCCTGACATTCTTTGAGTAAAATTTCTCCTGTTTCTGCATTTTCGATCCGATCTATGAGTTGTCGAACTATCCGAAATGAGTCAGGAACAATGCCGCTGGCATCGCCGGAATGTGCACCTTGTTTTATGATCTCGACAGACAGTTCACCACCAGCTAATCCGCGCAGCGAAGACGTACACCAGAGTTGATCATAATTTCCGCAGCCGGAGTCTAAACAAATCACTAAATCAGGTTGACCGATGCGTTCAGAAAGTTCGTCGATATAAAAAGGCAGATCATAACTGCCGGATTCTTCGCAGGATTCGATGATCACAACGCAACGTGCGTGTGGGATATTTTGTTTTTGTAGCGCACTAATCGCAGTGAGTGATGAGAACATTGCATAGCCATCATCCGCGCCGCCGCGACCGTAAAGTTTGTCGTCTTTGATCACCGGGATCCACGGGCCGAGATCTTCTTTCCAACCTGTCATTTCTGGTTGTTTGTCGAGATGGCCATAAAGCAAAATGGTGTTTTCAGATTGACTTGGATCTGTCGCGGGGATGTCCATAAAAATTAACGGTGTTCTACCTTCAAGTCGAACGACATCTAATTCCATATCAGGTATTTTTTGATCGTTTGCCCAACGTACAAATTGATCTACCACTTGTTCCATGTAGCCATTTTTTTGCCAGTCTGGATCAAAAGCGGGAGATTTATTTGGGATACGAATGTAATCAATCAGTTCGGGGATAATTTGATCATCCCAGATTTTTTCGACGTAGTTTTGTAATTCTTTTTTATTCATTTTTGGATTATATTTTTTTGATAAATTAAAAGTATTTTTTATGCAAAATGATCAAGCAGAACGAATATCCAGATAAGCACACAATTGATCAGACTGATCAAAACCGCTGCGCTGCCGACATCTTTTGCGCGTTTTGAAAGTTCATGTTTTTCTAAGGAAACACGATCAACAATTGCTTCAATTCCAGAGTTAATAAGCTCAACGATTAATACCAGAAAGATAGAACTGATCATGAGTGCTTTTGCTAACAAACCAACGGGCAGAATGAATGCAATAATGATCAGCGGAATTCCAAGCGCCAGTTCTTGACGGAAAGCGGATTCGTGTTGGTAGGCAGCGCATAATCCATCCAAAGAATAGTGATAGGCATTAAGCACTCGATTTAATCCAGTGGTGCCTTTGAAGGGGCTTTTATCCATTTTCCGATCACTCGTTTTATTTGAAAATGCTAGATTACCTTAAATTTTAAAAAAAGTGGTCGTGATGATCAGTTGCTGGCAAAATGCTCGGTCACTTGAGTAACAGGTTGGTAGTATGACGATTAGAAAATTTAAAGATAAAGTGCCCGAAATTGCCAACAGCGCGTTTGTTGATGAAACCGCACTGGTGATTGGTGATACAACGTTAGGCGAGCATGTTTCCATCTGGCCGATGACGGTGGTTCGCGGTGATGTGAATACGATCACCATTGGTGACTATACCAATATTCAGGATTGTTCCGTTTTACATGTCAATCATGCTGGCCCATCGAATCCAGAAGGCGATCCTTTGCATATCGGAAAATATGTCACGGTTGGGCATAAGGCGTTGGTGCATGCGTGCACAGTGGGTGATTATTGTTTGATCGGAATGGGCGCGACTATTATGGACAGAGCGGTTCTGGAAGATCACGTGATTATTGGCGCAGGAAGTTTAGTACCACCTGGTAAAACGTTAGAAAGCGGTCTTTGGGTTGGTAGCCCGGCCAAAAAGAAACGTGATCTTACTGAAGATGAGATCAAATATTTGAAATACTCAGCGACGCACTATGCGGAGTTGGCTGATGAGCATAAAAATGATGTTTGAATTAGATACTCGGAAAATATAAGTCGTTCACAATAAACATGTTTTCTTAATCAGGCTGGCTTGCCTATAATAGGGAGTTATGAGCTTGCATGAGGAAAGATAAGAATGATTTTTGTAACAGTTTTAATATTGAGTATTTTCATCTCAGTATTAATGTGCATGTTTTTTCTTTGGATACCGAATTTATTGATGCGTAAAACTAAAGTCCCAATTATGCACTTAGCATTAATATCTGTAACTCTTGCTATTGTATCTGGATTCGTATTAAACCTTGAACTTGAAGCAGGTATTATGGCCTTGCCGGTTCAGCTAGTTGTGCTGTCATTATTCTGGGCTTTAGTTTCCCTGGTCTCTTTCTTTGTTCTATCTACTTTTGGTATTGGGGTGAAATTCGATGCAAAAAATACATAGCAAATCATTTAATATAGACCCACAAAAGGTGCGGGCCTTATAATTCTAAGATATGGAACATCCACAAAAATTTGACGTTATTGTTGTCGGCGGCGGTCACGCTGGGACGGAAGCCGCGATGGCAGCTGCGCGCATGGGCGCGAAAACCTTATTGTTTACGTTGAGTATGGATACCTTGGGGCAAATGTCCTGCAATCCTGCCATCGGCGGGATCGGCAAAGGTCATCTGGTCAAAGAGATCGATGCTTTGGGCGGCATGATGGGTCGAGCGGCTGATCGAAGTGGTATTCATTTTCGAACGCTTAACAGTAGTAAAGGCCCAGCGGTAAGAGCGACTCGCGCGCAAATTGATCGTTCTTTATATAAGACTGAAACGCGGCTTTTATTAGAAGCACAGGAAAACCTGTCGATCTTCCAACAATCGGTTGACGATTTGATCGTCGAAGGCGAGCAAGTAAAAGGTGTGGTTACGCAGATGGGTTTGCGTTTTCATGCGCCGACAGTGGTTTTGACCGTTGGAACATTTCTCGGTGGGAAAATTCATATCGGCGACAGTAACTACCAGGGCGGCCGTGCGGGTGATCAACCTTCAAATGCGTTGGCAGCGAGACTGCGAGAATTACCGTTTCGAGTTGATCGCTTAAAAACTGGAACGCCTCCCAGACTCGATGGCCGCACAATCGATTATGATCAATTAGATAAACAACCGGGCGATGAGCCAATGCCGGTTTTCTCGTTTATTGGAGACGTTTCAGAACATCCACAGCAAACGATTTGTCATATCACGCATACCAATGAAAAAACCCATGACATTATTCGATCGGGTTTAGATCGTTCGCCGATGTTCAATGGAAGTATTGAAAGTACTGGGCCGCGATATTGTCCTTCGGTAGAAGATAAAGTGGTTCGTTTTGCCGAAAGAAATTCGCATCAAATTTTTGTTGAGCCAGAAGGTTTAGGGACGCACGAAGTTTACCCGAATGGGATTTCCACCAGTTTGCCGTTTGATGTTCAATATGAACTGGTTCGATCAATAAAAGGTTTTGAAAATGTGCATATCACCCGTCCGGGATATGCGATTGAATATGACTTTTTTGATCCGCGTGATTTGAGGCCGACTCTGGAAACAAAACATCTATCCGGTCTTTACTTCGCAGGACAGATCAACGGCACCACCGGTTATGAAGAAGCCGGCGCGCAAGGTTTGCTGGCCGGAACCAATGCCGCACTACAAGTTCAAGAGAAAGAGGCTTGGGCTCCACGTAGAAGTGAGGCTTATCTTGGTGTTCTGGTCGATGATTTAACAACACGCGGCACCAATGAGCCTTATCGCATGTTCACTTCACGTGCGGAATATCGTTTGATGTTGCGTGAAGATAATGCCGATATGCGGTTGACGCCGAAGGGTCGTGAACTAGGCTTGGTGGATGACGAACGTTGGGAATTGTTTGAAACAAAATTAGAAAATGTTGAGCAAGAAAAACAACGGCTCGCTTCGACCTGGTTGCGACCAGAAAATGTCCCTGCAGAAGAAGCAGAACGGGTTCTGGGTAAGGCTTTAAGTCGAGAATATTCGTTGGCTGATTTATTAAAACGTCCCGATGTTGTCTATCGAGATTTGATGACTTTGCCGGGTGCTGGTGAAGGCGTTTCTGATCCTGTGATTGCGGATCAAGTGACTATTCAGGCCAGATACAGTGGTTATATCGAACGTCAGGAAATGGAAATTGAGCGTACTCGCAAGATGGAAGATAAAACCTTACCTGATGATTTTGATTACGGAACCGTCCATGGTTTGTCTGCAGAGGTAGAACAAAAATTATCGGATTATCGGCCAACGACGATTGGCCAGGCTTCGAGGATTTCGGGAGTGACACCAGCAGCAATTTCTTTGTTGCTTGTTCATTTAAAGAAAGCCGGCTGATCTGTAGTTCTGATCTAGTATGGGTAGATCTGAAATGGATAATGACGCGCTGCTAAGCCAATTAGATCACGAGCTAATTCTGCAAGATATTTCTCTGGATGAAACTGCTCAACATAAGTTGATCAAATATCTTGATCTATTAATCCGCTGGAACAAAACTTATAACCTCACTGCGATTCGAGATCCAAAAGAAATGGTCTCCAGACATTTGATCGATAGTCTGACGATTTTGCCTTACCTGGAGGGAGAACGATTTATTGATGTAGGGACGGGTGCCGGTTTACCTGGAATGGTGATCGCGATTGCTCGACCTGACACAAGTTGGGTGCTGTTAGACAGTAATCTAAAGAAGACGCGTTTTTTGACTCAGGTTGTGATTGAGCTAGATTTAAACAATGTTGAGGTTGTTCATTCTCGTATAGAAGATTACCAAAATGATCAAAAATTTGATCTCGCAACCAGTCGTGCAGTTACATCTTTATCAGGACTTTTGCAGCAGGTTGAACATCTTTGTCCTAATTTACTGGCAATGAAAGGTCAAATTCCTGATGATGAAATTAAAGAACTTCCTGAAGATTGTGAGGTTGGTGTATTTCAGGTTCAGATCAAAAAAGAAGAAATACAGCGAAGTATTATTACAATAAACAACCAAAATCGGTGATAATGATCGGCCGGGTTTACGAAACCGATAAGAATGAGAAATTTGATGGCAAGAATATTTGCAGTAACAAATCAAAAGGGTGGAGTAGGTAAAACGACAACCAGTGTCAATCTTGCCGCGAGTCTGGCTGAATTAGATCGCCGAGTGTTATTGATCGATCTTGATCCACAAGGTAACGCGACTATGGGCAGTGGGGCGAACAAATATGAATTAGCGTCTTCTATCTATGAAGTGATTATGGATGAGAAGACAGTTGCTGAAGTTGTGATAACTCTTGAAGAATCTGGATATGATTTATTACCTGCAAATGCGGATCTGACTGGTGCTGAAGTTGGTCTGCTTGAAGAGATCGGTCGTGAATTACGATTACGAATGGCATTAGAAAAAGTGCGTGATGACTATGATTACATCGTTATTGATTGCCCACCTTCATTAAATATGTTGACTGTAAATGCGTTGGTAGCAGCGGATAAAGTTTTTATACCGACCCAATGTGAATATTACGCTCTGGAAGGATTATCAGCATTATTAGACACCGTTGAAAAGATCAGAACATATCTCAATCCAACCTTAGCGGTGGAAGGTTTCTTAAGAACAATGTTCGATTCACGAAATAATCTTGCAACACAAGTTTCTGCGCAATTACTAAAACATTTTGGTGATAAAGTTTATCAAACTATCATTCCGCGTAATGTTCGCCTGGCTGAAGCACCTAGCCACGGTATGCCGATTATTAGTTACGACAGATCATCTTCAGGGGCAGTTGCCTATCTCGCACTTGCCGGAGAAATGATCCGTCGATCGGAAAATATTCCTATGCGAGCGGTACAGTAATGGTCGCAAAAAAAAGAGGTTTAGGTCGAGGATTGGACGCACTTTTAGGCGCGGGAGTTCCAGAAGAGCTCACGTCTGACACTGCGATAGAAGGAGAAGAGCTTCGGGCTGTCCCCGTAGATCTAATCCAACGAGGCGAGTATCAACCGCGACGAGATATAGAACCCGAAGCTCTACAAGAACTGTCAGATTCGATAAAAGCCCAAGGTGTTATTCAGCCGATCGTAATTCGTCCTATTGGTGAAGGGCGTTATGAAATAGTTGCGGGTGAGCGTCGCTGGCGAGCAACGCAAATGGCTGGTTTACAAGAGATTCCGGCTGTCGTTAGAGAAATGCCAGATAAAGTTGCACTAAGTGTTGCTATTATCGAAAACATACAAAGAGAGGATCTGAATCCTCTTGAAGAAGCAATCTCCCTTGACAGATTACTTACCGAATTTGATCTGACTCATCAATTGGTGGCGGATGCTGTTGGACGATCGCGTGTTGCAGTCAGTAACTTACTCCGTTTATTAGAATTGGAAGAGGAAGTTAAAAACTATTTATCTGAGGGTAAATTGGGAATGGGGCATGCCCGAGCATTACTCCCACTTGGAAGCATTGCTCAAAAACAGGTTGCTCGCAATGTTATTTCAAAACAATTATCAGTTCGTCAAACTGAGGTTTTAGTACGGAAACTACAAGATCAAAAAGATAATTCACCCGTTTCGGTAACGACCCATAAAGATCCTAATGTAAATCAATTGGAAGAAAAACTGGCAGAACAGCTAGGTGCTAAAGTTGCTTTGAAACATAATCCAAAAGGTAAGGGCACGATTGTTATCCATTTTAATTCTTTAGATGAACTGGATGGGATTCTCGATCATATAAAATAAATTTACAGAATCTGCTTTGTTAACAAAAAAGAAATAATCTATTTAATTGATCTTGGGTAATTAGCTGCTATAATCGCGTCCGCAATGTGAGAAGCTTTGAATATCAAAAAGAATAATTAGCCATGCAATCACATTCAGCAAAACAGATTTTTTGCGTTTTTACCATGCAGTTTGCACTTACTATAGTACTAGCGATTGCATTGTTGATGATTGGAAGTGCCGAGTCATTATCTGGCTTGGCAGGTGGATTAGCAGCAACAATAGCAAATGCACTTTTCGCAGCTGTAGTATTTAGACGATATAAGCAGCAAGAGCCTGGGGTATTACTAGGCAGTTATTATTCGGCAGAATTTGCCAAAATGGCTTTAACTGCATTGATATTTTTTGTAGCAATTATGTACATCGAATCACTCAGTATTATAGCTATGTTAGGCGTTTATTTAGTCGTGCATTTAGCATCGGCGTTTTTTGTAATCACTTTGGAACATAAGAAGAACTGACAGTAATGGCAAGTGACACTATAACCTCAAGCGAATATATCAAACATCATCTTACCAACCTTACGTTTGGTCAGCATCCCGATGGTAATTGGGGTATGGCTCATACTGCAGAAGAAGCTAAAGAAATGGGTTTTTGGGCCATACATGTAGATTCCATGTTTTGGTCAATATTTGTTGGTGGATTGTTTATCTGGTTTTTTGCACGTATCGCAAAAAATGCTACGGAAGATAAGCCAAGTGGTTTTCAAAACTTTATTGAAGCGATTATCGATTTTGTTAATGAGAGTGTTCGTGATTCATTCAAAGGTAAGAATGATCTTGTTGCTCCTTTAGCACTAACTATATTTGTGTGGGTTTTCCTTATGAATCTAATGGATCTGGTGCCTGTAGATCTGATTCCATGGATTACACAGAAATTGCACATTGCACATTTCATGAAAGTTGTTCCTTCAACAGATCCGAATGTTACATTTGGTATGGCAATAGGAATTTTCTTACTAACGATGTATTACAGTATTAAAGTAAAAGGTCTTGGTGGTTTTGCTGGAGAACTTACACTTCAACCATTTGAAGCTAAAAATCCTTTAGTAAAGATAGCATTAATACCAGTTAACTTTTTTCTTGAATTTGTATCACTCATTGCAAAACCTATATCCTTGTCTTTACGGTTGTTCGGAAACATGTATGCAGGTGAGATGATATTTATATTGATTGCGCTAATGTACAGTGCGGGCTGGACATTAGGATTGTTTGGTGGTGCTTTGCAATTTGTATGGGCTGTGTTCCATATACTTATCATCACGTTGCAAGCATTCATCTTTATGACTTTGACCATCGTTTATATGGACATGGCGCATACAGATCATTAGATTCGTAAATACGAGTCTGTGTATTTTTAAAACTTTTTATAACTTAAACATAAAGAAATAACAGGAGACAATCATGGAAATGGCAAACGCACTGCTCTATATTGCTGGCGCTTTGATGATGGGTCTGGGCGCACTTGGTGCTGCGGTCGGCATTGGTATATTAGGCGCACGGTTCCTTGAGGGTGCTGCTCGTCAGCCTGAACTGATCCCAATGCTACGCACACAGTTCTTCATTGTCATGGGTCTTGTTGACGCTGTGCCAATGATTGCTGTTGGTCTGGCGATGTATATTTTGTTTGCTGTCGCCTAAGTACGACTTTGCAAAGAAACTATTTACAGATTTTGATGAACTTTGAGTAACAGGAAAGCAGAATGAATATCAACTTGACCCTGATCGGACAAATGATTGTTTTTGTCATTTTTGTCATCTTTACCAGGAAATATGTATGGGCTCCGATCATAACTGCGTTGGAAGCTCGAACAGCCAAAATCGCAGATGGTCTCGCTTCTGCTGAAAAGGGTAAGCATGAACTGGAACTTGCTGAAAATCGTGTTGTAGAGACACTGAAAGAAAGCAAGCTCAAAGCTCAAGAGTTTATTACCCAAGCTCAGAAACGTGCGGATGAGATTGTTGACGAAGCAAAGACCACTGCTAATGTTGAGCGTGACAGAATTATTTCTGCTGCACAGGCACAAGCAGATCAAGAAATGAATGAAGCTAAGGAGAGTCTGCGTAAAGATGTAGGCGTTCTGGCCATTGCGGGTGCTGAACAGATCTTGATGCGTGAAGTAGATGCCTCTGCACATAAAGAAGTGCTGGATAAACTTGGCGCTCAGTTGTAAGGGACGCGAATATGCTAGAAAAGAAAACAATCGCTCGCCCTTATGCTCAAGCCGCTTTCGAGCAAGCAAATGAAGAAGATTCGCTAGAGAAATGGTCAGATTTGTTAACTTTTTTAGCAAAAGTAACTTCTGATGGTCAAATGCAGGGTTTGATGCATGATCCACGCGTTAGTAGCGAACAGTTAAATAAGTTATTACTAGATTTGGCTGGTGATTCTTTAAATAAGACGATGGCTAATTTTGTTAGTTTGTTGTCTGAGTCAGATCGGCTTATTTTAAGCCCTGAGATAAGTCAGCTATTCGAAGAAAGAAAAGCGGAAGCTGAAAAACATGCCAATGTTCATGTGATTTCTGCTTTTGAGATGGATAGTGAAGAAAAAAAGAAGGTTGCAGGCGTAATGAGTGAAAAACTGGGTCGGAGTGTAGAGGTTACTACAGAGCTGGATCCAGATTTGATCGGCGGTATGGTTGTTAAGTCTGGAGATATGGTTGTCGATCTTTCGGTAAGAGGCCGTCTGAATACGATGGCAAACGAATTCAAATAAGTGTGGTTGCTGGGTAAATTCCGTAACTACTAAGATATAATTAATTGAGGTTGTCCAATGCAAATCAGTGCAACAGAAATCAGCGAACTGATTAAGAAACGAATTCAAGATATGGATCTGTCCACGGAGGCTACTACGGAAGGTACCGTGGTGAGTATCGCCGATGGCGTTGCTCAGATACATGGCCTAAGCGATGTCATGTCTGGTGAAATGATTGAGTTTCCTGGTGGGATTTATGGTCTGGCTCTGAATCTTGAGCGCGACTCAGTCGGCGCAGTTATACTGGGCGAATACGAGAATATTTCTGAAGGTGATGTTGTTAAATGTACACAACGTATCCTAGAAGTCCCTGTTGGTGAAGGTTTGCTTGGTCGTGTAGTCGATTCACTTGGAAATCCATTAGATGGTAAGGGTGATATTGATAGCGTTGGTACGTCTCCTATCGAAAAAGTAGCACCTGGTGTAATCGCAAGACAATCAGTTGATCAACCAGTACAAACTGGCCTTAAATCTATTGATGCTATGGTTCCAATTGGTCGAGGCCAGCGAGAATTGATCATTGGTGACCGTCAAACGGGTAAAACGGCTGTTGCGATTGACGCGATAATCAATCAAAAAGGTACAGGTATTAAATGTGTTTACGTCGCAATAGGTCAAAAAGCTTCATCTATTGCAGCAGTTATTCGTAAGCTCGAAGAGCACGATGCACTTGATCATACAATTATAGTTGCAGCTACAGCTTCTGATTCAGCAGCAATGCAATATATCGCGCCATACTCTGGTTGCACTATGGGCGAGTATTTCCGAGACAAAGGTGAAGATGCACTAATTATTTATGATGATTTAACCAAGCAGGCTTGGGCTTATCGTCAAGTATCATTATTACTTCGTCGTCCTCCTGGTCGTGAAGCATATCCTGGTGATGTTTTTTACTTACATTCAAGATTGTTGGAACGTGCAGCACGAATCAATGCAGATTACGTTGAAAAACTTACCGATGGCAAAGTAAAAGGTAAGACAGGTTCATTAACGGCACTTCCAGTTATTGAAACTCAAGCCGGTGACGTATCAGCTTTCGTTCCAACCAATGTTATCTCCATCACTGACGGACAGATTTTCCTTGAATCCGATTTGTTCAATTCCGGTTTCAGGCCAGCGATTAACGCGGGCTTATCGGTGTCACGTGTAGGTGGAGCAGCACAAACTAAGATAGTTAAAAAACTTGGTGGTAGTGTACGTCTAGCCTTAGCCCAGTATCGTGAGCTTGCAGCATTTGCGCAGTTTGCATCTGATCTTGATGATGCTACACGTCATCAGTTAGAACGTGGTCAACGTGTGATGGAATTAATGAAGCAAAAGCAATATTCACCTATGTCTGTTGCAGAAATGGCAGTGAGCCTATTTGCTGTAGAAAAAGGATATCTAGATGATATTGAAATCGACAAAATTCTTGATTTTGAATCCGCTCTAAATAGTTACATGAATAGTGAGCAGTCTGAATTGATGAAACAAATTAACGATACTGGTGACTACTCTGACGAAATTCAAGGTACTTTCGTATCTGCAATTGAAGAATTTAAAGCAAACCACACCTGGTAGTTGTTTTTAATAATAAAATATTCAAAAAACGGAATCATTAAATGGCAGTAGGAAAAGAAATTCGAACCAAGATTGCGAGTGTTAAAAATACTCAGAAGATCACGGGCGCCATGGAAATGGTTGCAGCAAGCAAAATGCGTAAAGCGCAGGATCGCATGCAAGCTGCTAGACCATATGCAACGAAGATTCGTAATGTGGTGGCTCATTTAGCTCACGCTCATCCAGAATATCATCATCCGTTTTTGAATACGCGAGAAGTTAAGAGGATAGGTATTGTTATAGTCTCTACTGATCGTGGTTTATGTGGTGGTTTGAATGCTAACTTATTCCGTGCAACTTTACGTTTCATGAGCGAACAAGCTGCTAAAGGCATTGAAATGGATCTAGTCACTATAGGCAGTAAAGCTGCTGGCTTTTTTGGTAGATCTGGTGGACAGATAGTATCGTCAGCAACTCATTTGGGAGATGTTCCAAGTATTAACGATCTTATCGGATCAGTTAAAGTCGTACTTGATTCATTTGAGGCTGAAGGCATTGACGAACTTTATCTGGCGAATAATAAATTTGTTAATTCTATGACACAGTCACCAGAAATTGAAACAATTTTACCATTACAGCCTAGTGATGAGGATGAATTAAAACACCACTGGGATTACATTTATGAGCCTGAAGCTAAAGCAGTAATGGATCCTTTATTGACACGTTACATCGAATCTCTTGTTTACCAGGGTGTAATTGAAAATATAGCATGTGAGCAATCGGCACGAATGGTTGCAATGAAAAGTGCATCTGATAATGCAGCTGAGCTTATTGATGAGTTGGAATTAATTTATAACAAGGCTCGCCAAGCCGCGATCACTCAGGAATTATCTGAAATCGTCGCTGGTGCGGCAGCCGTTTAATACGTAATTGATAGTTTAAGAGGAACTAAAAATGAGTTCTGGAACAATTGTTCAGGTCATTGGCGCAGTAGTCGATGTTGAGTTTGCAGATGGGAATATTCCTAAAATATATGATGCACTTAACGTTGCTGAAAAAGATACTGTATTAGAAGTACAACAACAGATAGGCGACGGAGTTGTTAGATCTATTGCACTTGGTGCAACAGAAGGTTTGCGCCGAGGTCTAGAAGTAAATAATACTGGTGCAGCTATTAACGTTCCTGTGGGTGAAGAAACATTGGGACGTATCATGAATGTTTTGGGTGATCCTATTGACGAAAAAGGCCCTATTGGTGAGAAAGAAACGATGCCAATACATCGAGCAGCGCCTAAATTTACTGACTTATCTCCAGCATCAGAATTATTGGAAACTGGTATCAAAGTAATCGATCTAGTCTGCCCTTTTGCTAAAGGCGGTAAAGTTGGATTGTTTGGTGGTGCAGGTGTTGGTAAAACAGTAAATATGATGGAATTGATCAATAACATTGCAAAAGAACACGGTGGTTATTCTGTGTTTGCTGGTGTTGGTGAAAGAACACGGGAAGGTAATGATTTCTATCATGAAATGACAGACTCTGGTGTTATCGATAAAGTATCACTTGTGTACGGACAAATGAATGAACCACCTGGAAATAGACTCCGTGTAGCACTGACTGGTTTGACTATGGCTGAGAAATTCCGTGATCAAGGCTTAGACGTACTACTTTTTATCGATAATATTTATCGATATACGTTAGCCGGTACTGAAGTATCAGCATTGTTAGGTCGTATGCCATCTGCTGTTGGTTATCAACCGACATTGGCTGAAGAAATGGGACGTTTGCAAGAACGAATTACCTCTACAAAGACTGGCTCGATTACCTCAATTCAAGCAGTATATGTACCTGCTGATGATTTAACCGATCCATCGCCTGCAACAACATTTGCGCATCTTGATGCAACGGTTGTACTTTCCCGACAAATTGCCGAGTTAGGTATTTACCCAGCAGTTGATCCTTTAGATTCAACTAGCCGTCAGTTAGATCCTTTGATCATTGGCCAAGAGCATTACGATGTAGCTCGCGCAGTTCAGAATACGCTACAAAAATACAAAGAACTTCGTGACATCATCGCTATTTTAGGCATGGATGAGCTTTCAGAAGAAGATAAGTTAACTGTCACACGTGCTCGTAAAGTACAGCGTTTTCTTTCTCAACCATTTGCTGTTGCAGAAGTCTTCACAGGTTCGCCCGGCAAGTATGTCTCATTAAAAGATACTATTTCTGGCTTTAAAGGGATTGTAAATGGCGAATACGATGATCTCCCAGAACAAGCATTTTATATGGTTGGATCTATTGAAGAAGCTGTAGAAAAAGCCAAGGATATGTAAGGCAAATAATATGGCAATGACAATTCATGTAGATATTGTGAGTGCTGAAGCAGAAATATTTTCTGGCTTAGCTGAGATGGTATTTGCACCTGCAATTTCAGGCGAAGTTGGTATAGCACCTCGACATGCCCCTTTAATGACAACCTTAGCTCCTGGTGAAGTTCGTTTACAAATGCCTGATGGTAAAGATGAGAAATCTTTTTATGTTTCAGGAGGTTTGCTTGAAATACAACCGCACGTGGTTACTATTTTATCTGACACAGCTGAACGCGCTGAGGATTTAGATGAAGCGGCAGCGTTAGAAGCAAAAAAGCAGGCAGAAGAAGCTATTTTAAATCGTGACGCAAAAATGGATCTTGCTAAAGCACAAGCACAACTTGCAGAAGCTGCGGCACAGTTGCAAGCTATACAGCGATTGAGAAAACATCGTAAATAGTTTTTATTTAAGATTACTAGGAAACCTGGTTTGGAGTAATCCTCACTGGGTTTTTTTTGTTCATTTACTTTTGATCATTCATAATGCAGGCACAAATCTTGTATCAGTTTTTATCTAATGACATTTTGATTACGAATACAGGTATAAATAATGGGAACGAGTGCGATAATCCTTGCTGCAGGTAAGGGTACAAGAATGAGATCATCTTTACCAAAAGTATTGCATAAGGTTGCACATATGCCATTACTTGAGCATGTATTTTACGCTGCTAAAACGGTACCAGACTGTTCTGTTAGTATTATATTTGGACATGGTGGTGATGTTGTTAAAGAAACACTATCTGATCTTAAAGCTGATTGGATAGAACAACGTGAACAACTTGGTACAGGACATGCTGTCCAACAAGTAGTACCCGTTATTTCAGACGATGATACAGTTTTAATTTTATACGGAGATGTTCCTCTTACATTACCTTCTACCCTTTTAGATCTAGTAGATTCATCCCAAACTACAGGTTTTTGTTTACTTACAGTGGAACTTGAAGACCCAACAGGCTATGGACGTATAGTCAGGGATAAAACTGGATCAGTTGAAAAAATTGTAGAAGAAAAAGATGCTGATGATAAGATTAAAAAAATATCTGAAGTGAATACTGGAATGATGGCTGTGTCAGGAGTACTTCTCAAAAAATGGTTAGGGCAGTTAGACAATAACAATGCACAAGGTGAGTATTACTTAACAGATATTGTAGAAATGGCTGTTCAGGATGGTATAGAAATTATGTCAATTCAGCCTGAAAATGAATATGAAGTTTTGGGTGTAAATAACCGCTTACAGCTAGCCGAGCTAGAGCGTTTTTATCAACTAAAAAATGCTGAAGAATTAATGACCGCCGGAGTGACACTGAGAGATCCATCAAGAATCGATGTCCGTGGAGATCTTGAAGTTGGGCAAGATATTCTAATTGATATTAACGTTATTTTTGAAGGTAAAGTGAGCCTTAGTAATAATGTAAAAATAGGACCGAATACGACGATAAAAAATGCAGTAATCGGAGAAAATGTCGAGATTCTTGCAAATAGCGTGATCGAAGATGCTGTTATTGGTAAAGGTACAAAAATCGGACCTTTCGCTCGTATTCGACCGGGAACAAATTTAGGCGAAAATGTCCACGTAGGCAATTTTGTTGAAATTAAAAAATCTGAAGTTGCTGAAGGATCAAAAATTAATCACTTGAGTTATATTGGTGACTCAGAGATAGGCACAAAAGTTAATATTGGTGCTGGTACAATTACGTGTAATTATGATGGGGCAAATAAGTTTCGAACTGTGATTGGTAACAATGTCTTTATTGGATCTGACACGCAATTAGTAGCTCCAGTTGAGATTGCGGATGGTGCAACTATTGCGGCGGGAACCACACTGACAAAAGATGCTCCTGCAGATCAACTTACTTTAAGCCGAGCGAAACAGGTCACAGTTTCTAGTTGGAAACGCCCAATTAAGAAATGAAAGTAGGTTACTACCAGTTCAGACCTTTATTTGGAAAAGTTGAAAAAAACCTTAATAAAATAATTAATGCTATAGGACGCGCAGATGTTGATACAGATCTGATCGTACTACCTGAGCTTGCTCTTACCGGTTATTATTTCAAAGACAGGAATCAGCTTAAGTCCCTGGCTGAAGATCCTGCTAATTCAAGCAGAATAGATTCGTTAATTAAGCTTTGTAAAAAAAATGATCTACATCTTGTTATGGGTTTTGCTGAACTAGCTGGCAGTAAAGTTTATAATAGTTCTATTCTCATTGGACCCAATGGTACAGAACACATTTATCGTAAACTACACCTGTTTAATGAAGAAAAAAATATCTTTGATCAAGGTGATATACCGCTTTCAATTCAGTCGGTTAAAGGCGTCAAAATAGGGATGATGGTTTGTTTTGACTGGGTATTTCCAGAAGTAATGCGTAGTCTTACATTATTAGGAGCAGAAATTATTTGTCATCCATCTAATTTAGTACTGGCTTTTTGTCAGGAAGCGATGGTTACAAGATGTCTTGAAAACCGAGTATTTGCAGTAACTTCAAATCGTTATGGTGTAGATAAAAGACCTCAAGGCAAGATAAAATTTACAGGTAAAAGTCAAATTATCGCGCCAGGCGGAAGGTTGATTAATCGTGCAGCCTCACAAAGAGAGCAATTATTTATCGCTGATATTGATCACACAGATGCACAGAATAAATCTATAACTCCGTTCAATGATTTGTTGTCTGACCGTCGTCCAGATTGTTATGATGCACTTCTAATTTCTGATCGTATACAGGAGTGAGAAATGACTAAAGCTACTGCTGATCTTTATGATGAGTACGGGGATTCATTACAAGTTGCTGCGCCACTTTTCAAAAATTATGGTGCAAAAAAAATATTTTCTGGAAAAATTTCTACGGTCAAATGTTTCGAGGATAACAGTTTTGTTCGTTCAACTTTAGAAATGCCTGGAGAGGGAAAAGTCCTGGTAGTTGACGGTGGTGGATCTTTACGCTGTGCCTTACTTGGCGATATGTTAGCTGAGCTAGGTATTAAAAATGGTTGGTCTGGAATTGTAATTTATGGCTGTATAAGAGACTCAGCGATAATTAGCGAAATGGATATTGGTGTGAAAGGACTAAATACGAATCCTAAAAAGAGTTTGAAAAAAGACATTGGTGAACGTGACATTCCAGTTAATTTCGCTGGTGTAGAATTCGTACCTGATCATTTTTTGTATGCCGATGAAGATGGGTTTGTCGTATCGGATAAAGCGCTTTAATGACTCAAAATTTCAACGTAGGTTGTCTGCAATTTTGCGCGGATAATGATCTTGAAGTTAATTTAAAACTTGCGGAAAAACTTACGCGTCAATCTGCTGAAGCTGGCGCTGATTTGATTTGTCTACCTGAGTATTTTTCAGCCATTGAAATTGATGATCAATCGACACTCAAAAATGCTCGCCTTGAAGAACAGCATCCAGTTTTATCTCAATTTAAGGTTTTAGCAAAAGAACTTTCTGTCTGGATTCAAATTGGATCAATGCCAATTCGTGTTAATGAAATCCAGGTAAACAACAGGGCATTTTTGATCAATTCTGATGGGAAGATTACAGCCCGTTATAATAAGATCCATTTGTTTGATGTGATGTTAAACAAAGGTGAGTCGTACCATGAATCGGATGTTGTGATGCCGGGTACTGAAGCTGTGGTGGCAAAAACGCCCTGGGGCAAGCTTGGAATGTCAGTTTGTTATGATGTACGTTTTGCAGATCAATACCGTGCTATGGCTAAAAAGGGCGCAGATTTTTTAACCGTTCCTGCGGCGTTTACACAGACAACAGGTCAAGCACACTGGCATACTTTGTTAAGAGCGCGAGCTATTGAAACGGGTTGTTATGTTTTTGCAGCATCCCAAAATGGTGTTCGGCATACAGGTAGAGCTACTTATGGCCACTCTCTGATCATTGATCCCTGGGGTGTTATACTCGCAGATGCTGGAGAGGAAGATGGTTTTATTATCGCTGAAATTGATCCTGCTAAAATTCAAGAAGCGCGTGAAATGATCCCTGCCTTGCAACATGATCGAGAATATAACATTCGAGTAAATTAGAATTATTGAAGGGTTAAGATCTCTAATAATGTTTTGATATTCAGTATTGATTCAGCAGCAATCGCATATCTTATTTTGTTAGCAGGTAAATTGAAGACGGAAGATGATGAAAAACAATATCAATAAAATACTGATAATGACCTTTCTGCTTTCTACTCTTGCAACCGTTTCCACTTCAAACAATCAACCCTCCTTTATCTTATCCTCGTATGCGGCACAGCAAAAAATCACAGAAGATCAGGCTGCGAATATTGCTTCAAAAGCGACTGGTGGCCAAGTACTCGGCAGTGAAACTAAAGGTGTCAAAGGTGTGACTGTTTATCGAATTAAAGTGCTTATGAAAGATGGGCGTGTCAAGACTGTGCAGGTGAATGCGGCTTCAGGAGAGGTTCAGTAAGATGCGATTATTGCTCATTGAAGATGAAATTCCTTTATCTGATCAAATTTCAACAAGTTTAAGACAGGCTGGTTTTGCGGTCGATGTTGCAAATACGGGTAATGATGGACTTTATCTGGGTATTGAATACCCCATTGATGTTGCAGTTGTCGATATTGGTTTGCCTGATATTTCTGGTATTGATGTAATTAAGAAATGGCGCGAATCTGAACAAAGCTTTCCAATTTTGATCCTGACTGCCCGAGGTCGCTGGGAAGAAAAAGTTGAAGGTTTGGAAAGTGGAGCAGATGATTATCTGGTTAAACCTTTTCACATGGAAGAATTGATCGCAAGGTTGCGAGCTTTGATCCGTCGTTCTGCAGGGTTTTCTGATTCAAAAATTTCTATGGGTCGTTTTGTTCTGGATACTTCCTCACAAAAAATGTTATTCGATGAAGAAGAAGTTGATGTCACGGCTTTTGAATATAAAGTGTTGGAATATTTGATCCTCAATGCTGACAAAGTAGTCTCAAAATCTGAATTATCCGAGCATCTATATGAAGATGATTTTGATCGTGATAGTAATGTATTAGAAGTAATTATTGGGCGTCTACGTAAAAAGTTAGATCCCGACAAGTCACTAAATCCTATCGAAACATTGCGTGGGCGAGGCTACCGTTTCCGAGCTGTCGAACCCTGATACTTCTTATATAGAATGATGTCTCTTAATGCGCGACTGCTATTAACTGCCAGTATCGTACTTGTCGCGTTTCTTAGTTTTACCGGTTATGCCTTAGATCGCGCTTTTTCAGATAGCGGGCTCGTTGCTGTCAAAGAAAGGCTGCAAACTGAAATGTATAGCCTGCTTGCCGCGGCCGACTCGGACGATATCAGCACATTAATCATGCCTGACACGCACCCCGATCTCCGCCTTTCTACACCAGCTTCTGGTATTTATGCTGAAGTTATTTCAGATAAGGGAAAGTTGATATGGCGTTCGGGCTCTATGTTAGGGATCACAATTCCATTTAATAAAGTTACTGCCAAGGGTGAAGCTGTTTTTGGGGAAGTTATCTCTGATGAAGGAACTGAACTCTATACTCTGGAATTAGGAATTGTTTGGGAGGTTGCGCCTTTCATCGTAAAAGGATATAGCTTTCACGTAGCAGAAACTAAAGAACGTTTTGAAAAGCAGCGGAGTCAATTCAGGAAAAGTTTGATCATGTGGCTAGGTGCGGCGGTCGTTGCATTGCTTCTGGTGCAAGCAATGATTTTACGTTGGGGACTGGCGCCTTTACGTAAGGTCGCGTCTGAAGTTGCAGAAATCGAATCAGGGCACAGGGAAGAACTTTCTGCTGATTATCCACGTGAGATAGAATTGTTAGCGAATAACTTAAACGTTCTGCTCCGCTCAAGTAATAGTCACCTGAAACGCTACCGAAATGCGCTGGGCGATTTAGCCCATAGTTTGAAAACCCCGCTTGCAGTTTTACGTAATCTAGTCGAAAGTGATGAATTACCAATTGAGTCAAAAAAGACGATTTCAGAACAATTAGAAAGGCTTGATAATACCGTTGAATACCAACTACAAAGAGCCGTTGCTCAGGGTAGAAAGGCATTGGCGGCCCCGATAAATATAAAAAATGTGGTACAGAAACTGCTAAGTACGTTTAATAAAGTGTATGTAGATAAGCAGATTAATTTCCAACTTAATATTGATCCACGAATTAAATTCATTGGAGATGAAGGAGATCTGATGGAGTTGTTAGGGAATTTGATGGACAACGCTTGTAAGTGGTGTCAAACAACCGTCAGAGTTTCTTCTTTTGGTAAAGATAATTTATTGACTATTTTGATTGAAGATGACGGTAAAGGAATTGCTGAGGATGAAAGAGAAGCTATTTTAAAGAGAGGGATCCGTGGAGATTCTCAAGTGGAAGGGCATGGAATTGGTATGGCTGTCGTTAGGAATTTAGTCGAAGAAGTATATGAAGGAACATTGATGATAGGTAAAAGTGATCTCGGTGGCGCTAAGATCTCTATCACTATGAATAAATAGTTTCTTGTCTCTGTTTAACGAAGTATAAATAACTGTTATGAAAAAAAAAGATTGCCCCTATAGCTGGAAGAAACGACTCAAAATGTTAGGTTGGGCCGGCTTCCTGTTTTTTTTAGCTAAGGGGCTACTCTGGTTAACAATACCTTCCGTGATTGCATATTTCGGAATCCATAGCTGAGTATTATCTTTTCTATACCAGCGTTTATTTATTTTCCCGATTTTCGATCAAATCATCAACAACGGACGGATCGGCCAGAGTGCTGGTGTCTCCAAGACTATCCAGTTCATTCTCAGCGACTTTGCGAAGTATACGCCGCATAATCTTACCAGAACGTGTTTTAGGTAATCCTGGCGCCCATTGGATAACATCAGGACTTGCGATAGGACCTATCTCTTTCCTTACATGTTGTACTAATTCTTTACGTAATTCATCCGTTGCTTCAGTACCCGCCATCAATGTTACATAAGCATAGATACCTTGTCCTTTAATATCATGCGGAAAGCCAACTACAGCGGACTCAGCAACCGCTTTATGTAGTACTAAAGCACTTTCTACTTCGGCTGTGCCCATACGGTGACCAGAGACATTAATTACATCATCAACGCGACCTGTGATCCAATAATATCCATCTTTATCACGTCGAGCGCCATCACTGCTGAAGTAGGTGCCTGGAAAAGTTTTGAAGTAGGTTTCATTAAAACGATCATGATCTTCGTAGAGGGTTCTCATTTGCCCAGGCCATGAACGTGTTATTACAAGGCAACCTGCAGCCTCACCCTCAAGCTCGTTACCTTGATCGTCTAAAATAGCAGGAACAACACCAAAAAATGGTAGCGTTGCCGAACCGGGTTTTAGATCTGTCGCGCCAGGCAATGGTGCGATCAAAATGCCCCCAGTTTCAGTTTGCCACCAGGTATCCACAATAGGGCAACGACCGCCACCGATAACATGGTGATACCACTCCCAAGCCTCAGGGTTAATTGGTTCACCGACAGAGCCAAGTATTCTTAGAGATTTACGGTGACTGCGATTTACGAGATCATCACCCAGTCCCATTAATGCACGTATTGCCGTAGGCGCAGTGTAGAAGATACTAACTTGATGCTTGTCTATAACATCCCAAAATCGACCAGCGTCTGGATAGGTTGGAACACCTTCAAACATAAGTGTCGTTGCACCATTACATAGTGGTCCATAAAGAAGGTATGAATGCCCCGTTACCCAACCTATATCAGCAGTACACCAATAGACGTCACCTTCTTGGCAATCAAAAATATACTTGTGTGTCATCGCGGTGTAGAGCAGATAACCACCAGTAGTATGCACGACCCCTTTAGGTTTACCGGTTGAGCCAGATGTATAGAGAATAAATAATGGATCTTCTGCGTCCATTTCTTCCGGAGGACAATCTGGTGAAGCTGCTTCAACGGCATCGTGATACCAGACGTTAGTTTTATCATCCCAACTGATATCGCCGCCTGTGTTCTTAACGACTAGGACGGTATGCACATTTGGGCAAGATTCCAGTGCTTTATCTACATTTGCTTTTAAAGGTACAGATCTGCCACCACGTAAACCTTCATCAGCAGTTATTACAACTTTACAGTCAGAGCCTACTATCCGATCTTTAAGCCCTTCCGGCGAGAAACCCCCGAATACGATTGAGTGAATAGCACCAATCCGTGTACAAGCCAACATAGCGACAGCAGCTTCTGGCACCATTGGCATGTAAAGAGAAATACGATCGCCTTTTTTTACACCGCGGTCCTTAAGAACATTTGCAAAACGACAAACTTGTTCGTGTAATTCTTTGTAGGTGATCTTTTTGTCAGAATTTGGATCATCACCTTCCCAGATGATTGCAACTTGATCACCACGAGTTTCCAGGTGCCGATCAAGACAATTATACGAGACATTGAGTTTAGCCCCTTCAAACCAGGCTATGTTTGCTGAACCGTCATCGTTATATTCCCATCCTTGTACTTTATCCCAGGGCTTAGACCAGCTTACGAATTCCTTAGCTTGTTCGCCCCAAAACGTATCAGGATCATCAACAGATTGTTGATACATTTCCTGGTATTTATTTTTGTCAATCAAGGCTGTTTTTGAGATAGAGTTAGGTACAGGGTATATTTTGTCAGACATGTCTTTTGTCGCTCTTCTATGTTGAAAAAGTTGTACGTAAGAGTACGATTTACAATGTGGTCAAGTCAATATGCAATATCAAATAAATCAATGGGTTTATCAAATAAATCAATGGGAATTAGTAAAATATTGAAAATGGCAATTTTAGCCGTACAACATGCATGTATTGTTACTAACAAAGTGCAGGCTAATTTGGAAAAGATTCAACAACTTCAGAAGAACGATAAAAGCCCGGTAACCGTTGCAGATTTTGCCGCGCAAGCTGTCGTTACGCATGTCTTAGCATCATCACTTGGCTCGATCAAATTGGTAGGAGAGGAGACGAGTGCAGAATTGCGAGAGACTGATCAAGAAACGCTTTGTCTATCTGTGGTCAAAGCAGTTCAGACGGTTTGGGCGGAAGCAACAAAAGAACAGGTTTTAGATGCGATTGATCTCGGTAATCATGATGCAAGTTCGTCGTCGTATTGGACGCTTGATCCAATAGATGGAACAAAAGGGTTCTTACGCGGAGGGCAATATGCAATTTCTCTAGCGTTAATCGAAAATGGAGAAGTAATCCTTGGGGTGCTTGGTTGCCCAAACCTTTCTTTAGATTTTGATCGCGCATTTGATCAACCGGATCCTGATGGTGTGATCTATTTTGCCCAGCGAGATGAAGGTGCGTGGCGAGCGGTAGATGGCAACTCGCCACAAAAAATTACAACAGGTTCGTATGATGGTTTGATTCGAGTCTGTGAGTCTGTTGAATCTGGGCATTCAAAACATGACGACACTGCTAGAATTGTAGAGAAGTTAGGAGGCGCTGGTGAGTCTGCAAAACTTGATAGCCAGTGTAAATATGCGGTCGTAGCGAGAGGACAAGCCGATGCCTATTTGCGTTTACCAACACGAGCGGACTATGTGGAAAAAATCTGGGATCACGCGGGTGGAATGCTGATCGCACAGGAGGCGGGGATGATAGTCAGCGATATTTATGGCGAGTCGTTAGATTTTTCCCAAGGTGCTGGATTAAAGAACAACAGTGGAGTGATTTGTGCGAGTCCAAAGTTTCACGCACAAATTCTCGACGCGATAGAGGAGCTTGGAATTGCTTCATAGTCAACAAATCTTTAAACGATTTGGATGGGTATTTTTTTCGCTGCTATTCCTGTTTGGATGTTCCTCTGATCAATCTGGTTATTTCCCTCTTGAAGAAGGGCATTGGTGGGAGTATCAGGAGACATTGGTTATCCGTAAGGAAAGTCACGTCCGTCGCCGTATTGTCAATAATGCTGAGCCGGTTATTATTGAAAATGAAAAGCTATACGTACGAGAATCTCAAGGTGTAGATAGACAGTTTTTTAGAAAGACAGAAGAGGGAGTTTTTCGTGTGATTCCCGATCAGAAAAAGTCAGAACTAATTTTACCCACAGATCAAAAATTGAACTGGTCACTTGAAAGTCGTCTCGGTGTGATAGAGAGTAGAACATTTGCCCGTGAAGACAAAATTTTAACCAGGCCTAAACCGATCAAAATAGATTATAAAATAGTTTCTACAGATGAAGCAGTTGTAGTGTCAGCGGGTCGTTTCAAACATTGTCTAAAAGTGGTTGGGACGGGACTAATAGCAGTTAAAGTTGATCGACGTAACAGCACCGCAGAAATTGAAATTGAAAGTATTGATTGGTATGCGCCTGGTGTTGGACTAGTCAAAACTGAGAGAACTGAGCGATCAAAAAGTACATTTCTAATCCAGGGTTTTTACACCCTGGAATTATTGAAATATAAAAAAAATTAACTACCCTACTGGCCGTTCATCAATATGTGTACCCAGATACTTGCGGCGTAGCCTAAAGCAATTGCCCAGGTCCATTTAAGGTGACTGAAGAAAGTATAAACACCGCGAGCTTGGCCCATAACCGCAACACCCGCAGCGGAACCAACTGATAATAAAGAGCCACCAACACCGGCGGTTAAAGTGACGAGCAGCCATTGGGCATGATTCATTTCTGGCATCATGGTTAAGACGGCAAACATAACGGGAATATTATCGACAATTGCTGATAGAAAACCGACGAGTATATTCGCATTTGTTGGACCTAGGTCATCGTACATTAGACCAGAGACCAGTGATAAATAACCCAATGCACCAAGACCGCCAACACAGAGGATTACCCCATAGAAAAACATCAACGTATCCCACTCTGCTCTTGCTATAGATTTAAAGATATTGAAAACGCGTGAAGGTTTTCCATTCACACCTGTATCTTGTGCGTCAGTGGCTTGATCACCAAGGGCTCTAGCGCCCATGTTCTCGCCAGGCATGACTTGTGTACCTTGACGCCTTATGAAATACCCAAAGAACTTTAATAGACCAAGACCTGTCATCATACCAAGTACGGGTGGTAAGTGTAGAAAGTTATGCGCCGAAACGGCCATCACGATCGTTAAGATAAATAGTATTACCACAAACAAAGCACCTTTCATCATATAAACTTCTTCATCAAGTGCATCTGGTTTTTCTTTTGGAACTGCCATAGACATGATGGCCGCAGGAACTAACCAGTTAACTAAAGAAGGAATAAATAGGGCAAAGAATTCCTGGAACTGAACAATTCCTTTTTGCCAGACCATTAGTGTTGTAATGTCACCAAATGGACTGAAAGCGCCCCCAGCATTGGCAGCAACGACAATATTGATACAAGCGACAAC
>JBGCGE010000056.1:0-26526 GCA_045110495.1 Gammaproteobacteria bacterium | reverse complement strand
GGCCCCATTGCAGAAACACGGGACTACTCAATATACCCGGCCACCGCTACACAACACCCTTCAAACTACGATACTGATAACGACGGTATTGCGGATGATTGGGAGAGGCTATGGGTCAATGCCGGTTTGATAGCCAACATCACACAAATGAATCACCTAACCGATACAGACAATGATGGCTACTTGGATATCGAAGAATTTATTAACGAGTTAGCTCGCTGCCCGGGTGTTGAGGGGTTTTAATCGAAAACTTCGCTGAAAATAAACACCAGAAATATATGGAAACAAATATTTACTTCGAATATGAGAAATCAAGCATTGTTCTCGTGCTTAATATCTCGTAAAAAAGGCGTATATTTTTTTACATGTTTTATATCATATCGGGATATTTTCTCGGCACTCACTCTACGTTTCCTGTCCATTAGCACGCTATCTGACAAACATATTTTTAACGCATCTAGCCAAGCATTCTCAGCATTTGACAAGCTTCTTGAAACATCCCAATCAGGGATGTCATTGGCGAATGGTTGTATAAGTACACCTTCATCATAAAACTCAAAACCACTCGCAATGTCGCGTACTGATGTATCCGGGGCTATTATTTCTCTGGGGCCAGAAGGACAGTCAGAGGAAATGCAAACAGCACCTGCAATTCTCGCCTCTATTAGAGCGTTAGGCAGGCCTTCACAAATACTGAGATGAATAGACAAAGCTGCACGTTTATAAAATTGATAGGGATTTTTCTGAACTCCCAAAAAATATATATCACAATCCAATAGCTCTTCATCAGCATCATCGAAAACCGACCACGTTTTTAACCCCAAACGTTTGGAGTAATCAATAACCTCATTCCGTAAATCACCATCATTTAAGATCACCAACACTAGCTCAGGATGCTCTTTTTTTAGCTCCATAAAAATCCTAAGCGTATACCAATGACACTTTTGAGCTGTTAATCTGCCAACGCAAAGCAAACAACGTCTTGACATTATATCAGCGTAAAACCCAGGTAAATCCAGACTAGCTCTTTGCTTGATCAAATCAGTGTCATAAAGATTCGGCAAAACAAAGCAATTCTTATTTTTAAGCCCAAAATTCTCAACCAAATCATTCAACGTAGCTAACGAATTCGCCGATATCACGTTAGCATAAGGAAATAAAAATTTCATCAGCTTTAGGTATGTTCTCCCCACAACTGAGCGGTACAAAGAAAAAACATGGACTTGTGTATTAGTAATAGCTGTATGAGAAAAGAATAGTTTCGCAATGATGCTTACAAAATTTGCTCGTTGCATTACGCTGAATACCACTCTGCAATCGTGACTCTTCAGGTACTGTGCTAGACGCCAAGCATAAACTGGAATAAAGAGCATTTTAAAAAACCTGCTGTTATGCCTACCGTGACCCGACAAAGAATGAACCATCGAACTGTCTATATCAAACTCATTAATATTCTCTAAAGTAACAACTTTTGAAAATACTCCAGCATTAACTAAAACCTCCACCTGACGTTCAGCACCACCACCAGCTCTCAAGCAAGATATCAAAACAACAGGTTTAGAATACTCTAGATTCATTCTTTACTCATTACTAGAATTTTGACTATAAAACTGTATTAATCTAATATGTCCGCAAAAACACACTACTACTTCGCTGTCAAAAACACATAGTTCTGTCTTCGCATATAATTTCTGTAAAAAGGCCTCATGACTTTCTTAACAGCATCACCTACACCCGCACCTACAAAACTACCACCATATTTATACTGAGTTAGCAAAGGTATTTTGACAATTTTCATACCCGCTTTATCGGCCAGCGTCTCTAGCGTTTTATACGAGTAACAATTAATATGCTCAAGGGGGAAAACTGGATTCAAATCTTCTTTACTCCCCTTTGCTATCCCATCCTTCCAGTCTAAGGCGTCCAACTTACTCAGCGGATTTATGTAACCTGGAACGCTAATTTTTAGCAAACCATTTGAACTCAAACCTTCTCTCAAATGTTTAAGGGTATCTAAAGGAGATGGGATATGCTCGAAAACCTGCTCGGTATTGATGAGATGGAAATCTCGACCGGGGATGTCATCCCAAGTACAAATACTAATTCCAAGCTTTTCTGCATTTTCAATCCTTTTCTCGGATAGCTCACTACCCCAAGATTCGACTCCAAAGGCCTTCGCCATCAAACTCCATTTCGCCCAACCCATTCCAAAGTCCAAAAAACGTAACTCAGCAATAGGGGCATCAATGTGCTCAACAAGCATGCATATCTCATTAGCATATCGTGAGAAATGCTCAAGCTTATCTTGCCTTAAGTGGTTTATCCTCGTTATTTCGGGATCGATCCATGTCTCGTATAACATCTCCATCATATCGTCATTGGGGATATAAGCCTGAAATATCAATTCACAAGCGGCGCACTTTCGAAGCACATAATCCTCACCTTCGAGGTAATTCATATCTATGCCAGGACCAACCCGACTGTATTGCAACTTTATAAAATTCGAAAATCTGTGATTGTCGTATGACAATCTAGCCAACTCATCATGATCACGACTTCGGCAAACAGGACAATGCGTTCGTACTTCTAATTGAGGATTAGACATAGCATTAAATCTAAATATTATAAGTAATTTTTAATGTTTTCGCGCTTGCGCCCAGTCTTCATACCACAACTGAAACACAACAATATTCCATATCTTATACTGCTGGTTGACCCGGCCGGTTATATGTTCCTTCCAAGCATTATTAATGACTTCTTCATTGAAGTAATTATGTTTACGTAAACTCATCGGACTTAGGAGCGACTCAACTAGCTCTCTCAATTCATTCCTAAACCAATGCTCCAGCGGTACTGAAAAGCCACTTTTTGGCAAATTGATAAGGGATTCCGGAATATAGTGTTTCAGAATCCCTCTCAAAGGCATTTTTCCCTTTTTACCAACAATCTTTTCGTGTGCCGGAATCGCCATTGCACACTCATAAAGAGTCTTATCCAAAAAAGGGGCACGAGTCTCCAGACCAACACTCATCGCAGCTCGATCTATCTTGGTCATAATTCCATCTACCAAATAGTTACCTGCATCATGAAACATCATGTTTTCAGCAAAAGAATATTCATTACTAAAGTTGAAATTTTGACTTACGATACTATCTTCGATTAGCAAATTCGAGTTATCCGGCCATGTACTAAGAAATTGGTCAAACATCGCTTCCTCAGAGTCACACCTAAGTGCAATAAACAGTTTTTGCAATTTATCTTGACTCTTGAGGTGTGAGTGTGCGCCAATAAAATTAAGTTTAGAGATAGATCTCTGCAAACATTGCGCAACAGCCTCCGCTTTTTCCGAGCACAACATTCCTTTCAAGAGTTCAGGTGTATTTTTTGATAGTTTCGAAAGCTTAGGCCCGAACACATACCTGTTATATCCACCAAACAATTCATCTCCACCGTCCCCAGATAAGCATACTTTTACAGACTCTCTTGTTTTCCTTGAAAGTAAAGTAGTAGGCAGTTGTGATGCATCAGCAAAGGGTTCATCGTACGTTTGGGCAATGCTAGGCACTAAATCCAAAATATCTTTTTGAGTTACTATCCACTCATGATGATTCGCGCCTAGGAACTTTGCCACTGCTCTGGCTCTATTTGACTCATCATATTCTTTTTCTTTAAAGCCCATAGTGAATGTATTTACTTTAGCCTCAGAATGCTGCTGAGCCAGTGCAGTTATCAAAGAGGAATCTATCCCACCGGACAAGAAGCACCCGACGGGAACATCCGCAACCAATTGCTTACTTACAGAAGAGGAAAGCAGCTGTTCAAGGCATCGCTCTGGCTGAGCATTATTGAAATTTCGATGAATCCAATAAGGTTTTGAAGAGTCTGGCGAAAAATCACTGAGAACAGACCCTACCAAATACTGACCAGCCTCTAGCTTGAAACAATTATCCAGAATACAATATGGTGCTGGAATGTAGTCATACTTAAAAAAGTACTTTAAAGCTTCTGAATTCACGCTCAATTTAAACTCAGGGTGCTCGCGAAAACTTTTCAGCTCAGATGCAAAAACCAAATCTCCCCCGATATTTCCATAGTAAAGCGGCTTTTCCCCAAATCTATCGCGGGCTAAAGTTAGCGTTTTTAATTGCTTATCCCACAGAGCAAAGGCAAACATCCCAGTGGCATATTTTAAGCTGGTCTCCACCCCGAAATGAGCGATAGTTTCTAGTAACACCTCCGTATCCGAATTAGTTTTAAGTCTAATGTCGTTTCGATCTAAATCGAGCTTTAATGCTTTATAGTTATAAATTTCCCCATTGAACACGATGGCGTATCTACCGCACACACTATGCATCGGTTGATTAGCGCTAGTAGAAAGATCTATTATAGAGAGCCGAGCGTGCCCTAAATAAATTTGATCACAGTCGCTCCAATCCTGCAATGCATCCGGCCCCCTATGACGGAGAGCCTGAGTCATTCTGGTTATCGTATTCTGCGAACTATTTAAATGCTGGTTGCCTAGAATTCCCGCGATACCACACATATATATCTTACTCTAGCTTTGACTTAATCTGCCGCATCACATATTTCTGTTACTTAGTTCAAAAACAAAGCTTAATGTTGGCGCGGATGGGTAAAACAACATCGAAATTCTACTGGGTAGCAGCGTGTCTCCGCTGACTAGTTTACGCACCGATGCTAACACCATACATAGTCAAAATTTGGATAATTAGCCGGAACTATGAGCCGCAACGCAATCCCTGCCAATAAAATCCAGAGAGATATAGCGAACCAGCCTGCGTGCAAGAAATAGCAATTGTTAGGGTTTCGCCGATAACGTTTGACTACCGTTAAAGTGCCACTTTATACACTGACTCCCACTTAGCGACACTAAAATAACGCCACAGCTGTCTATTGTTGAGCTTGGAGTAATCTATTGAAAATTCTTCCAGCAATTTTGATTCGTTAATGCATTTAAGCATTTCACCCCGGATTTTCGACAACCATAAGTCGGTGGGAGCCTCAAAACCATATTTTGTTTTTCTCCAGACAACAGATGCAGGCAAGATACTTTCAACCGATTTTCTCAGAAGATACTTCATATACCCCTGCGAAACCTTATGCTGTACGTTGATCGAACAAGCTAAATTCACCAAATTAAAATCTAAAAACGGCAAACGAGTTTCCACAGAATGGCGCATTGAATTTTTGTCTTCGTATCTGAGCAAAATAGGCAACTGAGTACTCATTAGCTCATGTTTTTGATAGCTGAATATGGACGTAGCCGAATAAGGACTTTCCTCAGAATTATATTCTAGTTTCTTTGCACTATCTTTAATAAGCCGATTTTTCATCGCATATCTAATTTTTTCTTTCCAAGAGAAACCCAAATTAATTACGGATGCACAAATTATCCGTATTCGTGACAACCGAAAACCCTGAATTGCACTAACAATACTAATGAATTCTAGAAATTTAAAACGATAGAGCAAATCCCTAAGAATAATGATTATGTGATTTTCGTAACCCAGAAGCGTTTCGTCACCGCCTTGCCCGTCTAGCATGACTTTGCAACCAGCCCTTTTAGAGGCTTTCATAACCAAATACTGCATAAATATCGAAGGTCCTTCAAAAGGCTCTTCCTGCGTGTAAGCAACTTCATCTAACAAGTCAATAAACTCTTCTGTGGCAGGTTTTATCTTAAGCCAATCAGACTCCAATTTATCGACTACCGCCTTAGCAAACACCGTTTCATCCGTTATAGTTTCTATTGACTGCGCGGTAATTGCTACAAAATTCTTCATCTCTTCTTTAGGCAATATCTTACTGACCATACCTACCACACTCGAACTGTCCAGACCACCACTCAAGCAAGCCCCCACTCTTACATCAGAACGTAATCGAAGTTTCACAGACTCAGCAAGTGCTTGATTGTAGTGCTCCGTTGCTAACTCCAGACCCAGAGACTGAGCAAACTCATCAACCGCTAATGAATAATAGTCACTCTCATTTTTCCTAAAATCGACACAATTAATAAGAGATGTCGAAGATGCCGGGAGTTTGCTTATTCCTTCAAAGAATGTCTGACTGGAATGCTCAATCTTCCCATGCAATAGAAATTCTGCTGTGACACGAAAATTTACGCAGCGGGACTCCATCAAGGGAAGAAGTTGCTTAATTTCAGAGGCAAACGCATAGTATTTTTCATTTTCTATAAAGTAGAAGGGCTTTTCTCCAAATCTATCTCTACTTACAAAAAGCTCTTGATCTATCGAATCATAGATTGCGAAAGCCCACATACCATTAAACTTTTTAACGCATTCCCGCCCCCACTCTTTGTAAGCTACTAAAATAACTTCAGTATCTGTATCGGTTTGAAATGTATATCCGAAATCACTAAGTTCTTTTCGAATCTCGATGTAATTATAAATTTCACCGTTATATGTGATCGTATAACGTTGCATTAAGGACATTGGCTGATGGCCAGAGCTGGACACATCTAGAATTGAAAGGCGGCGATGAGCTAGGTGAACATTATGCTGGTGAAAATATCCTTCGTCATCTGGCCCTCGATGTTTGGCGAGATTGTTTAGCTCCTTAATATTAAATTGAGAAAAAGTGGGATCCTTTACAACTATCCCAAAAATACCGCACATAAGCTTAACCGTCTAAATAATTTCAGATATACGAAATTTTTTGTTAATAGAAATTAGGAAATAAAATAATGCTGCTAGCAGCCCCCCTAACAACGCCACCCACCAAGCAGGAGTAAACGAAGAACCATTAGATACAAAAATAAGTGGAAGTACAAATACCAAATTAAAAGCTAAAGGTAATCCAGTGTTAAAAAATAGCTTCGTAATACCAATTTTTGATAAGACTACAGCTCTAATCAAAAGAGCAAAGTAGCAAGCAGAGCTAACAAAACAAAATAATGCAATGGTCAATAATGCATCTCCCTGTGAAGCCCCGTAGAAGATAACGCCCACTCGCAATAGAATCAAAACAATGTTGAAGACGAAAAACTCATTTTCTTTTTCTAGCGCAGACATAATTGTCGCTAGCGGTGATGCTACAAAATTACTGTATATCTGAAAAGCCATAAACCGGGCATACTCACCTGACAAACGCCAAGATTCGCCAAAAATAAATGCAAACAAATCTGGTCCAATTACAACAAACAACAGACAAGGCATAGTAATCAACAAGGATAATATACTGTAGGTATTGTCGAACTTCGCAGGCAGGGTCCCATCTTCTAGATTTTGTTTTATCTGCGAATAAAATATATCGCCGACCAAAGAGGATATAACCGTAATCGGCAACGACAGAACTCGATGAGTTAACGCAAATGCCCCTGCCACTGCAGGGCTAAACAGAACAGCCAATAATAAAAAGGGTAAATTTTCCCCAATAACATTGAACAAAGCAGCCCATGTCGAAAAAATTGGAAATCTGCGATAGTTTTTAGCTACTACAAATAAAGATGGCTCTGCTGATTCAACGGGTTTGCGCCAAAGTGACAGTGCCTTTGGCAACATCGACAACATGGCAAAAACTTTTCCAGACACCTGGCCCAACGCTAAAGCGAAAGCGCCAAACGAAGATGCCATGATTTGAATAGTGATATGTGCCACAGAATGCACAAGCTTGGAGCGAGCAACAACCTTAAATTCCTGCTTAGAAACGCACAGAAAATTCAAAATGGTCAATAAGCCAGTGACAAAAATTCCAAGCACCGAAAGCAGCAATAATGAATTATTAATAGGTAGCGAGAATAAGGCTATAATTTGCTCGGAGAATAAAACAAATACCGTCAAAAATGCCAACGCTACTACGCAACAAAGTATGAGGCACAACTTGAGTATTGCGTTTAGCTCAGCTTGGCTTGGCACCAACGGTATAACCAATTCATAACGCATAGACGCTACGACAGCAAGTATAGCCACTACGGAAGCATAAACTGCATAAAGGCCAAATTCCTCCTCGTTATATAGCCTGGTAATTATCGGAGAGCTCAACACCATTAGTATCTGGGCCGCTACCGTTCCACTTGCAAGGCTTGTGAAGTTTTTGACGCTCCTGCCCTGAAGCACTGCCTTCAGACCCAACATTCATCTATACCCAAATGCTCGTCTCGGCAGTCCGCCGCCATCATTGCGCACTAGACTCTTGAGATTCAAGGAATCGATACAATTCCGCCAATATAACTTTCTTGTCGATATATTGACGAGACATCTGAGACACTTCTTGTTTGGAACTTGTCATTGTAATTTCTGCAAAATCGATTATATTATCAATATTGCAAGGACCAGCTTTGTAAAATCGGAAATTATCGGGAAATACATCAGCATGCCCTGCGTAAACAGGTAAACCGGCTGCCAGATATCCTCGAACTTTCAAAGGACACGCTTCTACCATTCCCTTTCTCTCAAGAGCAAAAGAACCTAAGCCTACATCACATTGCTTCTCTAGTTCTGATATCTGAGTGTGAGACAAGTTGCCATGCAGGAGAATTTTTGCACACGCTTTTGCCTTAGCGTGGAGATCAGCATCACCAACCTCCCCAACAACGTGAATTACAAATAACTTATCGGATACGATAGCAGCCTCAATTAGCTTATCCAGCCCATGCCACTCTATAAACAAAGAAGCTACGAATAGAAGCTCAATAGGCTTGCAACGCAAACCAGCTGTGATTTTTTCCTCTGATCGGACAGATTTTATGCGGGTGTTATCAAGTTGCAAACTATGGTTACACCGCATACTTGCAACAACCGCACCCTCAGACTGCTCAGCAACTTTATTCTCGCCCTCTTTGAAAACTAATCCATTGGGGTATATATGTATACGTGATACAGCCTTCTGGACTCTGCCCAATTCGTAGTTAGCAATTTCTCTTGTTACACAAATTAAGCCAGTAGCTCTATACAATGACAGCTTCCCGAATATTTTTTCTGCGCAAATTCTTGCCACAGTAAACGGGCCTTTATACATCGACACTTGAGGCACTTCTAATGTGTGGTGCACGAGGTATACAGGCTTATTCAACAACCAAATAAAAAACGGCTGTATAGGGTCGGATATAGCATATCTTAAAACGAGAACATCATATTTTTTAAGTTCTCTATATAACCATTTGTAGTACGCAAACCTTCCGACAAAACGGTTTATATAATGTTTGTTACGATTAATACTTAGACTATGCTGATGCGGCGAGACAGTAAACACTGCACAGCGCCAAGCAAAATGTAAAGAATTAGCTGCTGCTTGCTCAGCATCCATTTGCCGGTTTATGCCATCGTGTGCATTTACGAAGAAAGCGCTGTGTAGAACCCTTAACACGTTCAGTGCCTCCTTTTCCTGCGTCTTTTTCTGCGTGAGAATTGTCCTCCTTGATAAAAATCTTTAAAGTCTATACCCAACCACTCGATACGTGGCAACGCTTTTCGGCGTGATACGTAAACTTGCTGCAGATTCTGAGCGTTTAACAACCAGAACCCCAAGGAAAACCATAGTAATTTGTGTGCAACAAAATGCGAGAATGTGATACCAATGCATATATAAATTAGCAAAATAAATCCCATACTCTTTATGGCGTCTTGCTCCCTTCTTAATGTTGCTATTCGGGCTTGTTTTAAACTTGATAACAAACCTATCGCGATAAGTACAAATGCTAAAAAGCCAAAGTATTGCCAAGCACTGAGTAAATTATGAATAAAGTCGCCGACATAGCCAAACTCCTTAACAATGAGAGTAGCATCACCAAAGAAAAATTGATCCGGCAATCCTTTCCAGGACCTGGAGAGGATTTCAGATCGACTAAGAGCTGAGCCATCTTCCTCAAGTCCGAATGCAATGAGCATTCTCTGGAAACGAGAGTCTTGAAAATCAATAACATCTGCCTGAACTATAAGATAAGCAGCAATAGAGGCTACAAATATTGGTGCAATAACGCGAAGCAATCTAGCACCTCGGCCTGAAACAAACTCAAAAATTAATATAGAAACAACACCAATGAAAAAGGCTGATCGACTTTCTAAGGGGAATAACGCAAGAGCCCCTAAAACAAAAACTATAGGCCTCAGCTTTTGAGCAAACGCATAAGCTGAGGCATATATGATAATGGCCAGGTGGGAAAATGATAAATGCGTTATCTTAAAATCACTTGATTCAGTTGCTGCGCCTTGTAAATGCTCGTAAACAATTAGAAAGGTACCGGATGTATTCTGAACGCCTAGAACAATAGCCACACAAAATATAGCTAGAATAGTGAACGCAATCAAATCTGAGTGCTTAGAACTGTGCATAGATACAGCCGCACCGACAAACAACCAAATGGTTCCAAATGCTAAATGGTTCCTAACCTGCTCCAAAGCAGGCAGGCCATCTAAGTCATACACATCCTTAATATTAAAATCGTTGTAGATCACGCCCCCCCAACATACTGACAAAATCAGGATTGCCAGGACCTCGTATCGAGTTATTATGAACCCACCAATTAAAAAGACCAATGTACGTGAAATTATAAAAATTGAAGCAATTCCAAATAGAAGAAAATTAAACGAGTCTATTGGCACCTGAAACACAAGTAATCCATAAAAAACTATATATGCATAGGAGATTATCCCAATAAAACTCAGGCTTCTAAACAATTTTAAGAAAAACATCTTGACCTCCCCGTGACTCTCACATTGGGCCGATTTAACTAAGAAAGAGACCTATTGGTCGAGTGGACAATATTCTCGTATTTGGCAATAATACCGGCGTGGAAGAATTACAAGGAACCCCACGGTACATAAAATTGCAGGGCACTTTTAATTCACCACTTGTTATTCCGATTCACAGCGTATTATGCCTCGAGTAAAATATTAATAACTCTGAATTATTGCTAACTTTGAGGTATGAATGTGCTAAATACGATTTCTATAAGAACAAACATTTTAGTGCTGGCACTTTTTGTGACTTGTACTGCCATCACAGGAACCTCATATGTTCAGTATCAACCTGTATACTCTGTTTTAGAAGTCAAACAGACTCTGGGGACAATTGAAGACTGGAGCATCCGCGGGCCAGAAGGGGACGTTAATTTTGCTGACGGAACGTTGCACTTAACCCGGTCCGCCGAAAGCATAGTATCTGCTTTTCGTCATTTTCGCATAAACGAAATAGCCAGCGACCAAACAAACAGATTTTTTGTAAACGCGACCGCCACTGTTCGTAAAACACAATCCGATCCTAACTCGATATCGATCCCCTTCGATGGATCAAGCATTATGGTGGTTTCTTTCTTTTCTAATGAGGGAGAGAGATTGATTGTACATATCCCCCTCGATATCACTCACGGACAAGATAAAGAAACCGTCAACGACTACATCAAGGTTCCATCCGAGGCCACGGAGATTGCAGTAGGGTTTTATATAAGAGAAGCTCTTGATCAATTTTCAATTACCAATCTCGCTTTGACAGTCACGAAAAAGCGAGCTGTTTACCATTATTTCGTGGCTGTTCTATTTTCTACATTTCTAATATATCTACTCATAATATTCCGGCAGCTGTTGAACAGTAGATCTACGTCGTTAACACTCTCGATAGCCGGCATCAGTGCGATATTTGGAGGCGTCTTGATTGTATTAATACCTGGATTAAAAGAAAAGGCACACTCGTGGCTGTGGCAGTTTCAAACCCAAGACCAGCCCCATGTATCTGCTTCAATCGCTAAATTTCTGGCGGACAATATAGAACATCTGGGACATATAACTGTATTCTTTGTGATTTCAGTTACTGCCTTCAGCCTTAATGCAAAACACCAATTGCCAAAGCTCGCTGTTATAACAACACTCACGTTTTTTGCTATCGGTACCGAAGCTGTCCAACTACATATTTCTGACAGATCCGCCACATTCGTTGACCTCGCCTATGATATTTTTGGAATTGCCTTGGGTGGAATCATTGTATGGCTAGTACAATTTTCCAACAACAAACTCAAATCGTCATCAGGACCCACTTGCACTTAAACCTAGAGCTTTATATGAATCAACTGTAGTTTTCAAGACCTTATCGGTCGTGTATCCACTTTCCACAACTTTCCTAGCTTCAACAGCTAACCGTTTACATAATGTTTTGTCGCCTAATAGTGCGTTTATCGCAGCAGCTAAATCATTGCTGTCTCTTGGCTTAACTAGTAACCCATTAACGCCGTGCGCGATCAAATCGTTGCATCCTGGCCAATCGGTTGCAACTATCGGCCGCCCTGCAGCGCTTGCTTCCAATAAAACTTTTGGCAAACCCTCACCATAAAACGTAGGCAGAGTTACTACACTAGCTTGGGCAATAATTTCGGGCATATCCACCCGGTGACCCCACCACTCGATTACACCATCTCGATGCCAAGCCTCCAACTGCTCCTCTGGCACCGCTCCAGACCGATTTGGAAAGCTTTTACCCACAAGTACAAATCTCGCTTTTCTTCCGTTGGAATTGACAAGCTTCGCAGCTTCCACATATTCACTGATCCCTTTTTGCCATATAAGGCGACATGCAAGAAGCACTATGGGTATTTTATCTGACGGCATTTCTGAAAAAGGATGAAGACTCATTTGCACACCCGACCCAGGCAATAATTTGATTTGCGACTTACGGGCTAATTTCCTTTTCAACAACAGATTGATGTCTCGCTTGTTTTGTACAAATACAAGTGAGTTAGGGTGATTAAATATGTACTTGTAAACCAACTCGACGAGTAATCTAGTTATCTTAGAACTTGTGGAATTCCGGCTGTATATTTGCCCGAGTCCTGAGATTGCAAATACAACACTTGGCACCTTTAACCATCTGGCAAACAAGCCTCCATGTATCATCGATTTAATCGTAACCAAATGTAAAATTTCTGGTTTAATTTTGTGCAAAATGAGAAGTAGTGATACGAATGTACGCACCTCCAAAATCGGGTTGAAACTCCTTGGAGCGATATTCCAAGGTAGAAAATCAACACCTTCTTGTAGAACTAGTTCTGTCGTTTCGTCTTTTCTTGCCGCTAAAGCCACCTTATAACCAGCGTTTATACAGGCAGATGCTACGACCATACGATGAGAACAAAAAAACCAACAATCATTTACCACGTACAGAACTTTCGGCTTTCCACGGCTATTGACCACCGCTGTAACCCTCTATCAAAGATCTTGGCTGTAGTGTATTGCTCGACTTCTTGCCTAAAAAGTACACCGCACAAGCAGCATCCTCTGCCGAGGGCTTATCTAATAAATCATCGACATACTGCAACCAAAAACACGACATACGCACTAACTTACCAACTAATATGCTTCGAAATAAGCTACGAAAAAAATGTTCAAGCGCCCATAACAAAGAAGTTCCCGCTCCAGACGTAGCTCCACTAGCACAATTTTCAAAATTCTTAAATAAGTACCTATGGCCTCGTTCAGAGAATCTCGTAAAATCGAAAGCTCCTTCATGGACTTGCTGCATAAAAGGAGTCTCTGCATATACCCAGCCACTTGGCCTTAAGACTTTGTGAATCTGTGACACAACCCGTTTAGGGTCCAGAACATGCTCAAGCACTGCCTGAATGATCACTATGTCAAAGGTGTTTTCAGCAAAAGGCAAATCGTGAGCGTCAGCTATAATCTGGACATTTGGAGAATCATAGATGTCAAAACTAACAAGATCTATATGTGGACTATCATAAAATTCTTGCATACCATTGCCAACGGTTCCACCGCCTATTAACAGTACCAATGGTCGCCTACCTAACCCAAACGCATAGTCCAGCAATATTCGGGTATTCGATTGACAAGCTGGACTAGTTCGGGAGAACATCCCTCTAGCTTTCGCCATGATATTGTCGCTTTTGCCACGACTAATAACTGACTGCGCATGAGATGATAAAAGATCATTTTTATCTAAGATGCTGTTTTCAAAGTTTACCAACACCGGTTTTCCACTGATTTTTTGGTATACATTTTTTCCTGTTACATCAATAAGACTAGCGACAGAATTTACGTCATTCAGTAATTCCTCTAATACGTTCCCATTAACCGGGCACCTTATCAAAGAGGAGAGTCGTTTTTGATCTATCAGCATGACGGTGCTCTAATTTTACTCATGGCTTATTGACTATTCAAAGCAACGCCGTCAATTACACTGTTGGCTATATGGGCAATTTCACCATCCGACAAATACGCGTGTACCGGTAGACTGAGCACCTCCTCTGCTGCATACTCGCTTTCAAACAGCGTTACACAACAATCTGCAACTGCCGGCTGATGATGAAGTGGCAAAGGGTAATGAACCACAGATGGCACACCCTGTTGCTTCAAATAGGCCATCACAGCATCTCGATTTTTCACCCGAATAGTGTACTGAGCCCAAACATGTTCATTCCCCTGCTCAACTTGCGGCGTGCAAATCCCTGCGCAACCCTGTAATTTTAGTGAAAGAGCTTTTGCGACCTTCTGCCTAGCTTGTATCTCATCATGGAAGATCGTCAATTTAGCCAATAACACAGAAGCCTGTACAGTGTCCAGCCGGCTATTAATTCCGACTCGAATATGATGATAACGGCGATCCTGACCATGACTTGCAATTTGTCTAATAGTAGCAGCTAAATTTGCGTCGTTAGTAAACAGAGCACCGCCGTCTCCGTAACATCCCAACGGTTTTGTAGGAAAAAAGCTTGTGCAACCTATTGCACTCAGGTTCCCTGACATCTTTCCGTTCCGAGAAGCCCCAAAACTCTGCGCTCCGTCCTCGATAACCGTTATTCCATTCTTCTCGGCAATTTCATTTATTTGTTCAAAGTCGGCGCACTGGCCATAGAGCGAAACAGGTATCACCGCCTTGGTTTTGTTCGTAATCTTAGCTTCAAATGAAACAGGGTCGATATTATAAGTCGCAGGATCTATATCCGCATAGACCGGTTTAGCCCCGATAACTTTTGCCGCTTCCGCCGTTGCAATATAACTGAATGCTGGCGTTATTACTTCATCACCCGGACCGACTCCCACTGCCATTAGAGCAATTTGGAGAGCGTCGGTACCGTTACCACAAGAGATACAATGGTCCGTGCCTGCCATTCTGGCCAAACGCATTTCCAGCTCCCGCACTTCCGGGCCAGAAATGTATTTTCCGTGGTCATGAATGCATACCAATCCGTCCTCCAGATTTGAATGTATTCTGCGACGCTGTGCAGCAAGATCTATAAAACTTATCATGTATTGTTGATCAATGTTCGCAAGTTAGCTCACGACCTAACAGGAAGTATGTTATGCCGGAGTGTGCACACTGAACAGTGGCATTGCCGACCAATGGAAGATTCAATTGTTCACCGTGATGGCTCATCCAACCGACTTGCCGGGCAGGAACGCCAACCATCAATGCATGATTCGGCACATCGGTTCTAACAACAGCGCCAGCCCCTATAAAAGAATACTCACCTAATGTAACACCACACACAATAGTACAGTTTGCACCCAATGTTGCACCCTTTTTAACCAGTGTGCGTTTGTATTCAGATTTCCTGTTTATTGAAGACCTTGGGTTTATGACATTAGTGAACACCATGCTAGGTCCACAGAACACATTATCTTCCAATTCAACCCCATCATAAACAGACACATTATTTTGAATTTTCACATTATTCCCTATGATGACAGCATTACCTATGTAAACATTCTGCCCCAATGAGCAATCTGCACCAATTACTGCCCCACTACAAATATGGGTAAAATGCCAAATTTTGGTATTTCGGCCTATTGCCGCCCCTGCATCAACAATTGCACTTGCATGCACATCAACCGAGCTAAACATAATACTTTAAACAACCAGCGAGTCGACTATCGGATGTACTTCACCGATGTGCAGGTTTGGCTCTAATTTACGTATTTCCGCAACAGTATCAATGGCAACCCGATTGTCTTCTAACGAAAATCCTCGTCCATCCAGTACGGCTTCATAACTGCGTGTATGTAAGTCAGTAAATCCGCCTGAAAACTCAAACTCTTCTTCACCAATCGAGATATTTCTGAATGTTCGTACACCTTTTTGCCGGATTTCATCTGGCAAGTGAGATTCATCTATTGAGAGAAACCAACGAACTCTTGCTCTTTCGTACTCAATATACCCTCCTGCTGCTGAAGGTGTTTGCAAGTGGAGTGTATTTCCTTTCAACTCACCAAACACGAAATGGAGCATGTCAAAAAAATGCACCCCAATATTGGTAGCAATACCACCGCTTTTTTCAATATCTCCTTTCCATGACTGGAAGTACCAACTACCTCGAGACGTGATATACGTTAGATCCACATCGAAAATCTCATCTGCTGCGGAGCTAGCAATCTTATTTTTCAATTCGATGACAGATTCATGCAGGCGAAGCTGAAGGATGGTACTAACTCGGCACCCCGAACCTTTCTCCGCTTCAATCAATCCGTCAATATTCCAAGGGTTGAGTACTAATGGCTTTTCACAAATCACATTGGCTCCAGATCGCAATGCAAATCGGATATGAGAATCATGAAGGTAGTTAGGAGAACAAATGGAAATGTAGTCTAAGGGCTTCCCACTACGCCGGAGTAAATCTACATGTCGGTCGAAACGTTCAAACTCTGTAAAAAAATCAGCTTTCGGGAAATAACTATCGACGATACCGGCTGAGTCGCTTTTATCAAGCAGCGTAACAAGTTCGCTGCCTGTATCTTTCATAGCTTGCATGTGCTTAGGGGCAACATAGCCTGCAGCCCCAATCAAACCAAACCTTTGACTCTTCAATTTAATCTCCATGACTAATTACAAAATATCCAGATCGTCGCGCATTTTTGAAGGGCGTTTTACGACTGTTTGCTTCGTTCTGGCCCCATTTCTAAACTTCTCCCTTCGATCATATTTTGCATCGTCCAAACTATCATCCTCTGCTTCAAAATAGTTTTTGCCCTTCCGATGCAAACTACTCTCATCGCTATAATTTAAATCGAGCTCCACCTCTCCGTCGTCGTTTCTTATAGCATGTAGCTCGCTCTGTGTTAGCTTGATTTTTCCGCCTTTTTTACCTTTTTCAGTGTAACCGTAGTAGTCGTAATATCCTTGATAGTAGTAATCACCCCCATAGGAAGTAATTTTATCAATGTCCACCTGAGTTATAATAACTCCCGCAATATTAGCGTTTGCCTGCTTCAATCGCTGAATTCCTCGTCGAATCAGGTCCAGAGACGTGTCGTGTGATTTAACACAATAAATCATTCCATCAGTTAGCCGGCTAATTACCAAAGCATCGGAGACCGCTTGAGTGGGTGCGCAATCAAAGATGATTCGATCATAGTGCTTTGCAAGCTGGGCTATGATTTTTTCAAACCGCTTGGATGACAGCAATTCAAGAGGTTGGTCAGGAATCGGGCCTGAAGGCAAGATATCAACCCCACCTCCAAAAACATCTCTTTTAATACACTCCCTAGCAGTAGCCGTTCTCATTATGAGATTGCTAAGTCCCGGAACATTTTTATCCAATCCGGCTGATTTAGCAATTGTGGGACGCCGCATATCACAGTCAACAATCAACACTCGCTCCAGCTGGCCCATGGAGTAAGCAAGGTTAATCGATGTAGACGATTTACCTTCACCGGGTACCGATGATGTAATCGCTATAACCTTCCTAGGTCGATCACCATCATCTAAACTCACAGCAGTTCTGATTGTGGCCACTGACTCCGCGAACCGTCCCTGCCTGTCTGGTATTTGCGTAGGGTCCAGCGGCAATGATCTGGCTTTCGCAAACATCCCCCCCTTAACCAAAGGTAATATACCGAGCAGCTTCATTCCAAGCTTATCTTCGACATCTGAAGTTCCTTTGACCGTATCGTCCATCTGTTCGTACAATATAGCCATCAGCATTGACAACACCAGTGAAGCAATTGCCGCAAGGGCTATTATTAGACCCTTTTTGGGTTTTATTGGTGTTATGGCGGGCACCGCAGGATCTGAAACACGAGCATTAGCAGACTCCAAACCATCGGCCGACTTAGCTTCTGTTATACGACTGAAGAAAGTGTTATAAATGTCTCGGTTTGTCTCAACCTCCCTCTGCAGCTCATCTAGCTCAAATTTTTTGGTGCCTAAAAGTTGAATTTCCTGCTTGCCAGACGCCAACTTACTCTCAATTGATGCTACGCGCTGACGTGCTAACTGGAAGTCCTTTGAAACACTGGCTGAAACCCTATCTAAGTGCCCCAGCAAAGTGTTGTTAATAGTCGCAAGTTGTGATTTGGCATCAACTACCCTCGGGTGCCTATCTCCATAGCGGTTTCTTAGCTCGTCTAAGGACCGTTGGGCTTGACCCTGTTCTATTTTCGCTCCTTGCACCAAAGGGTCTGCTTGGATCGCTGGAAGAGAGTCAAGAAGCAGTGGCTGGCCTTGCAGGAGCTGCACTTCTCGGTACAAATCTTCTTGAGCGGCTAAATCACTACGCGCCTGCGCTAACTCAGCGGTCGTTAATAATAGTTCCTGTTCATTTAACCGACCAACACTACCATCAACATCGACTAAACCATTAGCCTGCTTGAATGTGATAAGGCGGTTTTCCGATTCTTCCAACACCCCTTTTAGATCAGCCAGCCGTTCGTTTAACCATGTAGAGGCTTTGGTAGTGAGCTCAAGCTTGGCATCTAAGTAGCTCTCTATGTATTGCTCACCGACAGCATTGGCCACCCTAGCAGCGAACTTTGGATTTTCTGACTCAAAACTAATGTGCACCAGGCTTGTTCTACGAACAGGCGCTATGGTTAACTTCGACATAAAGCTATTTACTACACTCTGTCGCTCTACCGATAGATTCCGATCTACATTCGACATACCCATATCTGAGGCAATAGGAATCGAAGAACCAAATGCGTCTGTAGCATCGAAATTTTGTTGAGGCATAACGCTCCCATTCGCAGAATCAACTTCGGGCGAGATTGGTTCTAGCAGAACGGTTGCTATTCCAGAAGCCTGGTTACCGCTCAGACTACCTTCTGAATCGGAAACACCACTGAGAAAATCTGTAGCCTTTTCGATGTAGCCTTGAATTCCTGTCTTTTCAGCTCTTGGCTCTAATGTTGTATCTTGTTGAAGCGCTTGCTTTTCAGCGAGCCGAGCCGCCCCTGACAACTCAGGATGATTCCACAAACCCATGTGCTCTACTACACGCACAGCCAAGCCTCTCGAGCGCAGGATCTCGAATTGTGTTTGGTAATAATCTTGATTTTCAGTATCCAAACCTACCAGCTCTTCGAATTGAACCAGATTGTTTCCCTGAGACTCGATCAATAACGTAGAAGTAGACTGGTAAATTGGTGTTGCCGAGTATGCATAGTACGCGGCCAAAGAAGTAACCACGAAGGAGAATAAGAAAATCAATAACTTATGCTTGCGAAGAACACGCAAATAGTGCTGCAAATCTATCTGTTCCATCATGGAGCTACCCGAGTCCCGAGTCCCTTCTGGCTCCAAAATTAATCCCGTTCGTGCGTCCATATTATCCATTAGAAAAATCCTTCTTGAATCGTCACAGTGTCACCAGGACCAACTGGGTCTGCCAAGGACAATTTCGCTTGGCTACCATCTGAACCTGCTCTAACTACAAACATTCGCCTATTAGACGCCCTATCAGTGAGACCACCGGCCAATGCAATTGCCTTGTCAAGTGTTAAGCCAGGCTGATATGAGTAGCTACCAGGGGATCTGACCTCTCCTCCTATGAAGAAAGGCCGAAACTTCTTTACCGACACGTTAACGGATGGATTCACCAAGTAACCGTCGCGAAGTAACGTTGCAATTTGCTGCTCCAACTGAAAAGGGGTTTGACCAGTCACTTGCAAGTTTCCTAGATAGGAGTAATTAATAAAGCCGCTTGCACCGACCTGCGCGTCAAGGCTCAAATCTGGCTCATCAAATACCAAGATTGAAATTTCATCACCCTGCCCAAGAACATAATCGTCCTCAGAGAGAACTTGAAGTTTGGCTGGCGACGCAACCGATTGATTTTGCACCTCGTTGGCTGGTGCAATAGGAGTAGAGGCGCAGCCTGCTAGGACAAACATGGCGATGCCACCGACTCCATATTTATAGCTTTGGAAAAACATTTAAGAGTGCCACTCCTGAGATCAAGTGTTGAGGCGTAACTTACGCTACTGCCAAGTTAAGGTACATGCGTGGTTCTCAGTTCTGCTGTAACAGACGAGCGCGCAAGTGAAAACACACCATGGTACACAAAACTTGGATACGAAATGTCTTTTACTCCGCCCAACATATGCAGAACCACTATTTTCTAAAGTGTCAATGTTACAAACGCCTTCAGCTCAACTAATTCGTAGTCATTTTCATCTACAAATGCCGAATCACATTGAGACTCCGTGTAGTTTGTGCTCTCAACTCCAAGCCCGAGGATCAACCAGCGCCTAGCTTTGAAGCCCACATCCAACGTAGCGTTAACCGTATCGCTGCGATCTACCGGACAGCCGCCTTCCTCCAAGTCGATTGTGATTAGTGCATTCGTACTTATGAATCCTGACCACTCCCTTCGCCAAGACATGGAGACCGTGTCATCAATATTTTGACTTCCATTATTCGCCTGGTTCAAAGACCCCTCATTGCTCAACTGCCTCTCAACACGGAGACCGAAGATAGACAATGAAGAGGGGCGATAGCTCAGCGCAGTGTCAACTGTGAGTATGGAGCTATCCTCCCTGCTGGCATCAGCGTAGTCAGGCTGAATTATGCCTAGCTTCACCTCGCCGCTGAGCTTTCTACCACCTCGAAAAGCTAAGCCGGTCAGTATTTGCAGCTCTTTACGATCTAAGTTGCCGTCGTCAAATTTATACGTTCCGAACCTTACTTGCGCTAGAGCTCTAGCGTCTGCCGACAGTCTATAGGACAACTGCCCATATGGAAGAAGTTCTGAATAACTAAGGCCATCTGTAACATCCACTCGGTTTTGGTAAGAACGTCTAGATATGTCAATCCCGCCAGCTACATTGAAACGTGCAGTTGGAGCGCCGTACGTGAAAGACCCGCGAATACTGCCATCGACGTACTCCGGCTGCTCATCTCCAACTGCCGCACTACGCCTAGTTAGACCGGTCCCAAGAGACTGATGCCCTTTACTAATGGAAGTACTAATGTCCAGTTTTCTTCGAACTCCAAAGATTGCCTCTGCATTTGCGAAAATTAGATGGTTATTGAAATCTAAGGAGTTTTCATCGTAAACCCCGTAGAGGCCTTCATAACCAAATTGAATGTCAAGCCCGCGCCTTTCCGCCTTGAAAAGAGCCTCAGGGGCAACTAAAAAGCCCGAAGATGAAATAACAGGGTCAGAATTTCGAAGTACGTTGTCGTTGCTTAAGGAAGTGAGGGTGACGCGGGGAAATAGCCTTGCCTCCCCCACGGCTACGTGAAGCTGATCGCTCTGTTGAGCGTGAGCATTGACGCTATTACCAAAGGCTATCGCCACCAAAACTGCTGAATTAAATGAAAGCTTGGTCAAGAATTTATCCTCTCTAGACGTCTTATGAAACGTCACAGCTGTTAGACTCCGAATACTATGAAAGTCAATATTGATCTAGCAAGTTCAGCAAGCTGAGTATCTTGCCAAGAAATAACAATCGCCAAATTGTAACGAAAAATCAAACTATGCTGCTGCAGGCGCGTCACAGATAATTTCTACCAACAGCTATTGGAGCTTCTAAGTGTGCAAAGCAAGCCTTCAGAACTCACGTCGCAATTGACAATTGCTCTAAAACCGGAAGAGCCTAATTCGCTGAATAGACTCTAAAACCCCACGGTAGTGCCGTTTCGACCTTCGTGTTACCGATAATAGGTTTCTTGACTCTCAAGCCGGCTGTTTATTTAAAATACTCACATACACCTTGCGTGATGGAACCGACACATAAATACGATTCGCTGACCTAACAGATTTGAGAGCAAAGATATCTAAGAACCAGGCCAAACAGCAGAACTACTTGGCTTGTTATAAACAAATTCACAGCAAGGGATAAAATCGAAATAGGTAAATGTGGGTATTTGCTTAAGCTGATTTCCAAGGAATTGATATATTCTCTTTCTTGCGCAAGCCCTCGCAACATCATGCTACCTGACGAAACCTAATACATCTTACTAAGATATCACAAACAATAATGATGGTATTTTGTCAGAAGCGTTCACCCTATCATCAATAGCTTCCCGCATTAGGTTGAACAGTTTCCGTTGAAAGTTACATAGTGCGAATTTTGATGCACATTTCACCAAAGATATTTTATGTTAAGCAGTTCATAGTCCAGCCTTTGAGTGGTAGTTTTCCCCTTGTAATAAAGAATTATGCTCGCGTATCATCTGTCCGGTTCTTCGGCGTTTCAGTCGCTAGATTCAGGAAAGCAATGAAAATGAAGGAATATTCCAGTTCGCAGCCATTCAAAACTGTACTCAGGAAGTTTAGTTTAGCAACCTGCGCTTCCGTCGCTGAAATCGGATCACATCCGATGAGATTCCAATCATGAGCGCTGTCAATCTTGCTTGGATTGGACTAGTCGCATTCACCTTTAGTCTACTAACAGTGCCTTTTGCAAGGAAGATTGCCGTCAAGTGCCAATTAGTAGATAGCCCAACTGCTAGAAAAAGACATATCGGGGCTGTCCCCTTGGCTGGCGGAATAGTTTTGGTAGCAGGCATCATCATTAGCTCGCTAATTCTTCCGAGGTCAGTTACGATTTTGGCTTTAGCGTGCCTTGCTCTGCCAGTTTTCTTACTGGGCGCGATCGATGATCGGATTGACCTGCCAGCGAAACTACGATTGGCTATTCAACTCGGGATCGGTTTTTGTTTGGTTTTGGTTTTCAACATCTCTGTTTCTGAATTAGATGCATTAATGGGCAACGGATCATTAATGTTGACACCAGTATTTTCTTTACTGTTTACAACCGTTTGTACGGCTGGCGTACTAAATGCAGTAAATATGTCCGATGGAATAGATGGTCTTTTAGGCTCTACGGCGTGCGTTAGTCTTCTAGCAATCTCATTTTTAGCGTATCAGGCAGGCGCGTTTCCTGAAGCAAGTATAAGTATGCTCTGCTTTGGTCTAATTTTAGGTTATCTTGTGTACAATTTAGGGGCTTTCGGTGTACACCGACGAATTTTCTTAGGCGATTCCGGCTCAATGTTGGTGGGTCTTGTTTTACTTATTTTGCTCATAGTTCTGAGCCAAGGTGCAGAACCTGTGATAACTCCGACATCCGCTGGATGGCTGCTCGGATTGCCGCTTCTCGACACTGTCTCAGTAATGATTCGTCGAGTGCTGGATGGTAGATCTCCACTATCTGCTGGTCGCGATCATTTCCACCATATTCTGCAGGATTTGGGGATCAGCAGAAGCAATACTCTCAAAACATTGGTTTTGATACAGATTATTTTTGTGCTAATAGGCTTATCTGCCAACAGAACTGACGTGCCGCAGTCCTTCTACTTTTGGTCATTTGTTATTGTTACAGCACTTCAATTTGTTAGCATCAGCTTAGCGGCAAGCAAGATAGGCAATGGCTGCGTTACAGAAAATGGATTGGAAAAGAACGAGTTAAGACAGCATTGACTGAGAGCAGTTCAACAGTTGCCTCCGATGACTAGCAACTATCGGCAAAGCATCCAGCTTCCCCACCACCAATTTTGCAGAATCGCATTTGATATGCCTTCTTCTTTCGAAAAATTCGCAATTTAAACGTTGTGAGAGAGCGGAGAAAGTGCCAATCGTTACGAAAACGAACGTGTACGATGGTCATACAATCTATCTGTAACTATTTAGGCGGGGCAGCTACTAAAACGCTCCAAACTTGCCCAGCTTTTAGGATTCACTACTTAGCGTTAGAGAGAAATAAATTGAAAATCCTATGTTATGAATTAAATGAAGTGCCGTGGAAAGTCGTAGATTACTATTTGGAACAACGCCCTGGATCTAATTTAGCCAAATTGCTGAAATCAGCCCACACGTTTACCACTCGGACTGCAGATACCGGAGAACTTCACCCTTGGACTACATGGCCAACAACCCACAGAGGGGTATCTAATGAGAGACATGGAATCCGATTTTTAAATCAAGATTTAACAGGAGCATCTGAATGGCCGCCCGTGTGGGAAATATTGCAAAGTAATAGCATCAGCACGGGCATTTTCGGAAGCCTGCAGAGCTACCCCCCCAGCACTTCTACGTTTAGCAAATTTCACATACCGGATACTTTCGCCCCGAATTCAGATACATTTCCAACCAAATATGAACCCTTCCAAGCATTCAATTTGGCGATGACTGGAGAAAACAAGGCGGTAAGCTCTACACTATCTGCAAACGACGCAATAAAGTCCCTCGGACTCTTAAAATCGGGAGTTAAATTGAGGTCTTTGCAAAAAGTACTCTTTCACGTAATAAATGAGACGAGAAATCCTCTGTATAAAACGCGACGACCAACTTTACAACCACTTTTGGCTTTTGATGTGTTCCTGAATTGCATAAAAAAACAAAAACCAGACTATGTCACTTTTTTCTCAAATCATGTCGCTGGAATAATGCATCGATATTGGCGCTATGCTTTCCCAGAGGATTTCGAAGAGCCTTTAGCAAGCACAGCTCAATCAGAGTTTCATAAAGATTCATTGATTACAGCTATGGATATTTTCGATGACCACCTGAGCAAACTTTTAAATTTCGCGCAAATTCATAATTACGCAATTGTTGTCGCCTCCAGCATGGGTCAAGAGGCGATAGACAGAGGCAAGTATATACCGGAATTAGGATTAAATGACTTTGAGAAACTGATGGGTGCACTCGAATTTGGAGGGCACGTAAAGCTAAACTTGGCTATGCAACCTGATCTATCGTTTGAGGTGACTGACACCAACACACTAGCCCGTTTTGCCGAGGCTCTAAATTCGGTAACCGACATCGAAGGCGAAAAACTTATACCAACTAGATACGAACCAGTTGGACTCACGGTTAATCGAAAGTTAGTTAGCACGGCCTCGTTGATAGAGAACAAAAAAATACTTATAGGAGGAAGAGCATTATCGTTATCAGATGCAGGGTTCCATTTGTTTGAACGAGATGAGGGAACTGGGTATCACCAGCCAGAGGGAGTATTAATATGGCAGACTAGTGTTAGAAAGCCTGACAATCAAAGAAGGGTCATTGACTCTAAGCAATTTTTACCCACAGTTTTGTCTAACTTTAAAATTAATCTTGAAGAGTATATGCTGCCGCCCATCTCGATCTGCTAAGAAAATAGAGGACATCCAAAATTCTATCTCAATCAGAACTAGCACTTTTGACAGTCATATAACTCCAGAACACTATTAAAATGCCCTTCAAAAATTATTCTTAGCTGAGATAGCGCCAGATTCCAAACGCAGACAGACATTTTCCACTTCTTTGAAGCTTTTTGAATAACCAAGTACGCTAGCTCGAGCAGACTATCATCGTTCGGGAATACTGCATTGGTTTACGTCGGATTCACAAAAAGACGTTGAACCTGTCACTGCTAAATTCGCTTTTTACATCGCATTGCGGACCGATTTAGCTTTATTGAAATAGGCTGAAAGCAAGTCCCAATTATTTATCGCGACAGGATTTAATCACGATGGGATATGCTTCCCTCGATTTGTTCGGAATGCAAAAAGAGCAGCCTCTGTAACCATCCCCTAAATTAGGTACATAGCATCTTAGAATTTTCCATCGTAAACTGCACGACTGGAGAATGAAAGATGAAGAAGACTCGATACACTGAAAGTCAGATTGTTAAAGCCCTGAAAGAGGTCGAAGGCGGACGTAATATCAAAGACTTGTGCCGCGAGCTTGGTGTCTCAGAAGGAACCTATTACAACTGGCGATCCAAGTATGGTGGGATGGAAGCCTCAGACGTCAAAAGAATGAAAGATCTGGAGGCTGAGAACAGAAAGCTGAAGCAGATGTTTGCCGACCTGAGTTTGGACAACAAAGCGTTGAAGGAGATCGTCGAAAAAAAGCTGTAAAGCCAGCAGTTCGACGGGAGCTAGTTGGCTATATGATGACTCACTTCAATTTCAGTCAACGAAGAGCTTGTCGACTTGCTGGTATAAGTGTGTCGGTTTACCGGTATCAGCCAGACACATCACGTGATGATGCTGTGATCGAGGGGTTACAAAAAGCTATCGAGCGTTATCCGGCACTTGGATTTGGAAAACTGTTCAAGATTCTGAGACGCTGGGGAAAGCCTTGGAATCACAAACGTGTACACAGGATCTATTGCTTGCTAAATCTGAACAAGCGCCGACGGGGAAAGAAACGATTGCCCTCTAGGAACCCAGTACAGATAGGCACACCACTTACGATCAATGGATGCTGGTCGATAGATTTTATGTCGGATAGTTTATTTTTTGGGCGTCGGTTCTGGTCATTCAATGTTGTTGATGACTTTCGCCGCGAAGCACTCGCTATTGCAGTTGATACAGGGTTGCCCTCAGAGCGTGTTA
>JBGCGE010000055.1:0-2837 GCA_045110495.1 Gammaproteobacteria bacterium | reverse complement strand
CCGTCTCAATACCAGCTATTTTGCGAATTGTCCTTGAGCTTCGCAGCGCATGTGTGACACGCGCGCCAAGTTTTAATTCTCCTTTTGATGCCGCATCTAATATAGCAACAGAAATCATTGGATTTGCCGATGATGACGCATAAAAGCGGGTATCAATTGTCATAGGTGTTCGAGTGGTTCCATCTGAAAAACCCGCCGCAAATTCAATTCTAAATTCGGGTGCTGATATCAGTATCACACCCCCAGAAATCTCATTAGCCGTCAGATAGTCTTTGAATAAATGCTCTAAGGTTTGTTGATATATTTCCTGAGATTTGGCACTGCCGACATACAAAACTGTTAGTAAGCCCCCGGCAATCCAAGGGGCTATCATCCAATGTTTTAGAGAAAAACGTCGTTGTTTCTTCATCAAGCCGACTTTCCGATATGAATAGTTAGTTAAGCTACGTCTCCATCAATCACGTGAAATTTCGCAGGAATGTCGGCGTTTAACTCATCAAGACGATCTTCGATTAGGTCTCGAATACTGATAACTCCTGCCAAACTATTCTGTTCATCCAAGACGGGTATATGCCTGACTTGATAAGCGATCATTTTTTCCATGACATCTTTTGTTTCATCTTTAATTCTGCAAGTGACGACATCAGATGTCATGATTTCATCTAATCGGCATTTGAATATACGTGAGCCATAGAGAGAATAGCCTCTGACGACATCTCGCTCTGAAACGATACCATCAATAGTTATTCCATCCGAACTCACGACGATTGCGCCGATATTATCATCTGACAATCTTTCCACTAGACCGGCAACCAGGGTTTCAGGCGCAATGTGTCTGGGTTCATTTCCGAATTTTTGAACTAATCGTTTAACACTCATGAGGGACTCCATTACGGTGGTCTCAAATCGATTTTATTTGAGTTTTACCGATCAATTAGTTAGCGAAGAGGTCTAATCCTCGACTTTCAAATGAAGTTACATCACGGTTTTAAAATTGTAATACAAAATTATTTGCATTTTAATATCGGTATTTTCGATATTAAACATGTGTAGGCTACATAAGTGGCGCTTTCTTCAGCTCACTCAAACAGGTTTGCAGTGCACTATTTGAATTCTCAGATGAATAAACAGCATAAACCGGGTAGCGAAATACCGGCGCATCTTCTATTTCATAAAGCCTTCTTGATTTGATAAACTCTTCAGCCAATCGGCGAGGTACATATCCTGATGAATGGCTCTTAATTAAATAGCTTGTTGCGAGTGCACCCAATTCTAAATGGGTGCCAGGAATACTTATGTCAGGATAATTAAGCGCATGATCTGATAAAAATTCTGGACCCCAGTCGATCATTACATAGTTTCGAGCAGGTTGTTTGCTTGAACCTGGATCGCTTGCGACCAAAATTATTTCATCGTCAAAGATATGTTCAACTTCAAAACCCGGTCTTGATTGAGGAGCGTACATGATTCCGATATCCATCGATCCGTTAATGAGCTGGGTCATCAATGCAACGGAAAAACCGAATTTTGCGCGGACTGCATATTGAGGGTAATTTGATCGAACAACTGCAAGCCAATCGATCAAGAACCCGTCCCATAGTGAATATTGCCCACCGATTGTAATTGAAGTTTCAAATCCTTTTGGTAAAGCTATTTCCAAACGCGCGCTTTCCCAAATTCTGACCATTGCATCTGCGTGTTTGAGAAACTGCTGGCCTTCAGGAGTTAATGTTGCACCAGATTTGTTTCGCTCGAACAGTGCCTTACCTAATCGGTTCTCCAGCGCCTTGATGCGTGCGCTAACAGTTGATTGTGTTACATAAACTTTGTCTGCGGCTTCAAGGAAACTGCCAGTTTCTACGATCGCTAAAAATGTTTTGGCTTGCTCAATATCCATAGTGACACCAATTATCGAATTTTTCGATAATATCATGCAATAAATTTCGTTTTTCAACATTAAAAAAATATGATTAACGTCGTCGTAATGGATAACTTTAATTCTAGTGGGTCTAAAATGAAAAAAGCAATCACTGCACTCGCTGTGTTTTTAACAACAGCATCGGTATTCGTAGCTGTAGGTTCTGCGAAAGGGTTTGTGTTGAGTAACCATGATGATGAAGATTACCAGATTGAATTGATTGAGAAAAATAACCCAGCTAATTCTTTTGATATTGAATTGTTTGAAGGCGACGAGATTTTCGATCTTTGTGAAACAGGCTGTGTGATCCGCTTTGCCGGCAATGAATACAACTTCGATGGTTCAGAATATTTGGCAATCGAGGGTGGGGAAATTATCAATCTAGGTCCCAACTGATCCCACTTTTTTCGAAACACACCACCGCGCGGGGAGGCGATTATAAAAATCGCACGCGGTAAAACCCGGATCTCTCTTACAGATCAGGGTATAAAACGCTCGGTCTCGGAGGGCCGAGCGTTTTCTTTATTGAGCTTTTTCAAACGGTGCGAATTAGTCATCTTTCCTTAGGGTTAGGTGGTCGTTTCCATCTTGTGCGATAAAGGTCCAATCTCCTGTCGTGCAAATTACGAACCGAACCTTCTGCTCTTGCCCATCTGAGTGTGGATAGATTTACATCTGCCACGGTAACCATTTCTACGTTTTCCGTGGCTTCGGCAGCAATACCGTCTCTTGCAAATGGAAAATCACACGGTGTGTATATAGCTGACTGAGCATAGTTTATGTCGATATTTGCTACGTTTTCTAGGCTTCCCACAAGACCCGCTGTTGCAACATATATTTGATTTTCTACAGCTCTTGCCTGACAGCAGTATTTTACTCGTAAATGACCTTGCCGAGTATCAGTGCAGTATGGAACGAA
>JBGCGE010000054.1:0-6856 GCA_045110495.1 Gammaproteobacteria bacterium | reverse complement strand
CCTAGCTATTTATTACCAAGGGTTTGTAAAGGTGGTTTATGTCAGTCACTTTGCCATCGGATCCAATTACAAATCTAACAGCTGTTTTTTCTTCACCACGGACCGCTAATATGTGAGATCCGTAATAGACAATTTCTAATGCTGGATTTACTTTTGCTAGTTTGACTTTAACATCAACTGGTTGTTCTGTTTCTGTCGCGTAATACTGAATGTTAACGACATATTCGCCTGGAACAACGCCGCGGATAGTGACAACCTCTTGATTTAATGGGTTAGTAATTTCTTCACCATTGATGGTTATGGTGTCATTCGCTACACCACGGTCATCGCGATCAAGGTGGATTAATCCGGCTTCTCGATTTCTAAACCAGATCAAATTTCCCTTAGGATCTTCAACCCAGGTATCAATATCATCGGGCACATTATCGGGCCAGGTGATGGTAATAATGTATTCAGCCTTAGGATCAATAATGCCTTTTTTCGCGACAGGATTCATAAACATAATTGCAATGATGAATAGGAAAGTGAAACCAAGCAGTGCGTTAAAAAGTAAATCAGTGAATGGATCTGATGCGTAGCGTTGCTTTGCTTTTTGACTCCAGGAAAGTGCCATTGTTTAGTGACTCATCTCTTGATTATGATTTTGCCCAAGGTTAGGCAAAATATTTACTTCTGCGGTGTGTACGGCAGTGTGCATCAGATCATCAGCACCACGATCAATAAGCTGATATTGCATGGCGAGCAGTAAACTGCCGACTAAACCTGCAAGAGTGGTGTACAAAGCGGTGCCCATCCCAGAACTCATTTGTTGCATAACTTTCTGCATTGCATTCAGGTCAAGGTTGGATGAGTCGGCAACAGAGCCGAGCATAAAAATAAAACCAACGATAGTACCTAGCAAGCCAAGTTTGATCATGGCATCAACAAAAAACCAGCCGTAATCATGGCTGGCTTTCAGTTTGTCAGAATAAATTTCCGCCAATGCGGAGTTGCTGTTTTTGTCTTTATTTTCATCAGACGCTTTACTCGCTTTGATCGTGTCTCCAAGGAAATCTGTCAAAATACTATCAGGTAGTGTTGTTTGATCAGCAAGTCGCAATGATATGTTTTGTTGATTGTCGTCTCCGAAAGTGACAGGTTTATCTTTATTCTTTTCGATCAATGAACTGGCTCGATCTGCAAGCATAAGTTGTTTGGAAATTATCCATGATCTAAATGCGCAATGGAGTGTCCCGAGTGAATAAATCAAACATATCGCGATGGAGATTTTGCTTTTGTCACTGGCGAATAAAGAGTGAAAGAGACCTTGGTGCCAGGCGACGACAACGCAGAAAAAAATAGCACCGGTGAGTATCAACCAGTTCAGAAAAAGATGATGATCTTGTTTATCCATATTAATTATTCTTATTTATTAAATGACTCGATCAAATTGAGTTAATTATTATTATTTGTTACCGATCATATTGCCATATTTTAGTATTTAGTTACAGGCTATGATTTTAAATTGTCTTATAAAGGTGTTGAGTTTTCTTCTAGTGCATAGTCAACAATTTCACGCAGCGTGATATTCATTTTTTTAGCAAATGCATTCACTCTAGGATCTTTATGATTTGTTGGCAGGAGGATAAGACTGACGACCACATAATCCTCTTCTTCGTGCACGGTGACTCTACAAGGCATTTGCGCCACATATCCCGGGTCAAGATCAAGAACTTCTCTGGCAACATCCAGCGAGCAAAAATGGATTACTTCAATATCCGGATAGTTTTCATAACCTCTATTACGCATGCCTTTGCCTACGGTATTACGGCCCGTGATGCGAAAGTTTTTTTCAGTGATTGAGAAGTCCAATTCTTCAACAACATCTGCAAACGTTTTATCCGTTTTGAACCTGACGATTAAATCGTTACTATCGCCGCTGTTTTGCTCTACATTTTCGCTACAACTTACGGTGAGAAAACAAAAAAGTAATAGGCTAAGTAGTTTCATTTTTCTTTAGTTTCCTCTGAGATTAATCAAAAATCACAACTGGTGTACCGATTTTCACGAAGGTACGTAATTCTTCAATCTCTTCGTTTTTGATCGCGATACAACCCTTTGTCCAGTTTTCATCTTTATGCAAAATGAGCCGATCTTCTGTTTGCTCACCAATGCCGTGAATACCAATTGCGCCGCCCAGCTCAGTCTCCTGATTAGGGATTGTCTGCCTTTTTAAAGAACTGATTATCTGGCTGAATTCATCCTGATTGATGGTTTTCTTTTGTAAACCTAGCAGTGCATCTTTAGCATTTGGATAATTCAGTTGCATAAAAAGATGGAAGCGACTGTCTTCTTTAAAATGTAAGATCCGATAAACGCCTGTTGGAGTCATCTTATCTCCCAATTTGACTTTAGTTCCAGCTCCACCCGTTCCTGTCGCTATATGATAGGTCTTTTTAAGCAGATGATCTTTCTTAAGAATCATAATACGATCAGATTTGTGTATCTCAACGGTGTAGCTGCCAGCAGCACTACAGAATGCACTGACACTGCTGAGTAAAAGGAAGATAAGGAAACTTTTCATTAATATTTTTATCTATATTTGTAATTGATAGACCGACTAAGGAAAAATGACTAGCCTTTTTGATCTATAATCCGCACTGTTTATAATTCAGAATTCTAATACCAAGTGCTATTAGAAGCCATATATAAAAGGACATATACCTAAATAACCATGGAAAACCAGATAAAAAAATATAGCCTTGTCGCCATCGCATTACATTGGATCATCGCCATTTTGATCATCGGATTATTCGTACTTGGCTTATACATGGTCGAATTACCAGAAGATGTCGTTCCCTCCGTACGCAAACCCTGGTTTGAACTACACAAATCCTTAGGTGTGACGGTATTTATATTATTACTGATGCGTGTTTTCTGGCGTATGACGCACCAACCACCAGAACTGCCAGATATGATTTCAGCAGGGCAGAAAAAACTGATCAGCATTGTGCATAAATTATTTTATGTCTCGATGTTTCTACAGCCACTAAGCGGCTATATGTCATCTTCATTCAGCGGTTATAAAACCAAATTATTTGGAATTCCACTACCACATTGGGGTTGGAAAAACCCTGAATACAATGAGTTTTTTACTGGAATTCATGAAATCAGCGCGGCGATCCTTTTTGGGTTTATTGTTGTCCATCTTGTCGGAATTATTAAGCATAAGCTTAATGGTGATGGGAAAGAGATCTTGCAGAGGATGCTGCCTTAGTTAAGTTCGTTGCAATGAAATTACTAGCAGTCGAGCTGTTCTTATTTCTAGTTGCCGCTGGAGTGCTGTATATCGCGATTATTGTGATTAGAAAGCTACCGAAAGGTTCACAAAGAATATTTTTTGTGATCTTGAGTATGTTAATTATTACTCCATCGTTGACCACGGTTGCAGTTGTCCATGGTGCAGTAATTCCGTATGGCCTAGTTTTGTTATTTGGTATGTAGCGTGCCTTGGAGACGGTGGTAAAAGTTCCTATTTTCTACTTAATATCTTTTTTAACTGTTGGGCTGCTGAGTTTCTATATAAGTGGCCGTGTATTTGAAAGTAATAAGTAAGTATATACTTAAGAATTAAATACATCCTGACAACAGGTACACCTACTTTTTATTATCTTGACTCTTGATAAAAAACTCGCCATATCCGCCCCTGTACAGAATCCGCAATATACAAAGATCCATCTGGCCCTTCAGCTAAACCAACAGGTCGAAATTCCGCATCGCTGGGGGTTTTGATCGTTTGTGAGCCACTAAAACCATCGGCGAAAACAATACTTTCTCCATTAGGTAAACCATCTTTTAACGGTAGATAAACGATTTGATAACCGACCTGATCATAGGGTCCGCGGTTATAAGATCCGTGAAACGCGATAAACGCGCCACTGTGGAACTCGGCCGGAAATTGATCGCCCGAATAAAATAGTAAATCATTGGGACTGTAGTGTGCGGGGAAGGCATGAATTGGATCTTTATAGTCAGAACATCGACCAGAAATTTCCCCATCGCCACCATACTCCGGCGCGAGAACTTTACGTTTTTTGTTTGGATCGTAATAGCAATAGGGCCAACCGAAATCGTCGTTTCGATTGATCATTAAAAACTCTTCGGCCGGTAGTTCTGCACCTTGTTGTTCCTGATAAATTTCCGGCCACAGATCACGCAATCCATCGCGTCCATGTTGAACTGCATAAAGCTGTTGGTTGTCGAGATTCCAATCTAATGCGTACGTATTTCTGATCCCTGACGCATATTTAATTCCGTCAGCAGGAAATTTTTGACCAGGCTTATTCCCATCAAACTTCCAGATCGCTGCTTGAGAATCTCGTTGTGGACATGGATCTATTCCTTTTGATCCTGCTTTTAGTTCCTCCTGTTGACAGGCATTGGAAGGTGAGCCAAGGTTGATATAAACCTGTCCGTTTTGATCAAAAGTGAAGGTTTTGCCGGAATGGTTTTTTTGATCAGGAAATTGATCGACAACAATTTCGGCTGGTTTGTCTGGGATTAGATCAACATTGTTTAATTCGTATTTGAGAATTTGTTGTTTTGCACCGAAGTACAAAGAACCATTATAAATTTTGATCCCAAGTCCCGGCTGATCAGTTATTTCTTCGATCAGATCAGCTTTCCCATCTCCATCAGTATCACGTATTCCAACCAACCCGCCACGTTCTAGCCGACGGTTACGTCGTGATCCATAAATATCACCATTTTGATTAACCGCGATATGACGTAAAAAAGGAATGTGATCGGCGACGATTAATGCGCAGAAACCTTCGGGTAATATTAGCCCGCCGCTATCAGCATCACATTGTACATGCGCCTGTTGGACTTGCTCAGAATCCTCACAACTAGACAGTGATCCAATCAGCCACGTACTTACTAAAGAAATGAGAAATATTCTTTTCATGCGGTCATATAGTATCATGACACGATAATGACGTTGCCCGATTAGAGCCTAAATGAGTAGACCACTAAAACAACTATTATTACGCTACGAAATGGCTTTCCTTTTGCTATTGTTGGTGACGGGTGCGTTGGGTGGTTTATGGGTTTATTATTGGCAGCAAACGTCCTCAGAATCTGTTCGCCTGGAACAATTACGTCATACCGCACAACAAATCCAGACGGATCTTTTTCGGCAGATTAAAGAAGTCACCTGGGCTCGACTTCGAGACGATCCTGAAGCGTTAGAACTTTATTCAAGTTTCTCCCGCAAAATTGATGGCAATTTTAATCGACTCAGAAAAGGTTCTGTTGTCGATGAAAAAAACGCCATCGGTCAAATTGCAGAGTCATATCGATTTATCGAAAAAGATATGAATAAGATATTTACTGATCCTTATATGATCAGTCAGGTGGTTCGGCTGCGTATGTTAGATCCAGCCTATGAACGAAATATGGTTAGTCGATTTGAAGCGTCGTATATTGATCTTGAAAATATTCTGCTCGATAAACAAAAAGAACTGGATAAAAAAAGAGAGTATTGGACGGGACTTGCGCCCATTCTGATCGCCACACCTTTATTACTCGCTGGCATTTTATTTTTGTTTTCTCGTAGCAGCATTCAGCGTGAAGTTGTTCGTCCTATCGAAGCACTTAAACAAGGTGCAGCCGTTATTAGCAAAGGTGAATTTAATCATACAATTCCACAAAATGGTGTAACTGAAATGGTTGATCTTGCCGGTACGATTAATGATATGGCTCTGGAGTTAGCGAGTAATCGCGATGCTTTAGTCGACGCGGAAAAACAGGCGGCGTTAGGTGCACTTGTACCCGTGGTTGCTCATAATATTCGTAATCCTCTGGCGAGCATCCGAGCACATGCACAATTACTGGAACATGTAGATGAGGTTGAAGATAAATTAGAAATTAAAGACGCTATTTTAGAAACAGTAGATCGATTAGGGAGATGGGTTAGTGCGCTGGTTTCTTATTTGCATCCATTAAAACCACTTAAAAAAATCACGCAATTAACAACTTTATTCGATACCGTCGCCGATCTTTTACAACCACGGTTGGATGAAAAAGAGATCACGATTGAACATGAACGCTGGGAAGAAAATCATTCTGTCCAAGTTGATCCCGATCTAATGGAACAAGCGCTTTACGGATTACTCTCTAATGCCGTTGATGCCAGCCCGCAGGGTGGAAAACTCATCCTGTCGGTCTATCAGGATCAGCATGATCTAAAAATGATTATTGCTGATCAAGGTGTCGGAATGCCGTTTGAAGCGAAGCCTACCGATCTCACACCGGGACAATCAACAAAACAATTTGGAACCGGTCTGGGTATTCCTGTCGCTTTCAAGGTATGCAACACTCACGGCTGGAAGATGTCATACGAAAATAATAATCCAAAAGGAACGCGGGTTTTGATCACCATTCCCGCAGCAATTTAATGAGCCAAAATGACAAACAAAACACACGAATTCTGATAATCGAGGATGAAGCCCTTTTTGCGAAGGCAGTAAAAAAACGGCTTGAAGTTGCGGGATATCATCCCGAGGTAGCGGGCAGCTTATCCATCGCGCATGATTCCATCGACAGTTTTAGTCCTGATCTGGTGTTGTTAGATATGCGCTTGCCGGATGGTTCTGGGCTTAATTTTCTAAGAGAACTGAGAGAAGAAAAAAATTCAAATGTCCCCGTATTAGTTTTATCGGCCTATGGTGAGTTAGAAGATGCCGTCGCCGCGATGAAGCTGGATGCTTCTGACTATCTTAAAAAGCCAATCGATCTTGATGAATTACTACTCAATGTCGAAAAGGTTTTGAATCAAGAAAAGATCTCGCGTCAACTAGAATATTCCAGAAAACGA
>JBGCGE010000053.1:0-58626 GCA_045110495.1 Gammaproteobacteria bacterium | reverse complement strand
CCAAACCGACGCTTTCATCATAAACATACCGCTGTTCCAGGAATAATTACCTGAAGCAAGATAAGATTCAGCAGTTTCAAGATCTGGCTTTTCAACAAATGCATTAATCTCGTGAGCATTACTTTTTACAATCGCGCTACCACGACGAATATATCCATAACCTGTTTCTGGCTTATCCGGCACAATTCCAAACGTGATCAAATAACCTTGCTCAGCTAATTCCGAACCTTCTTTCATTGTGTTATGAAACGTATCCATATCTTGAATAACATGATCAGAAGGCATCATTAATATAATCGGATCATTTCCATCACCCTGAGCTGCCATCGCAGCAACTGTTAAAGCCGGTGCGGAATTTCGACCTTTAGGTTCGAGCATGATCGTATTCAAACTTTGGTCTTTCAATCTCGCTTGTTCTGCAACTAAAAAACGATGTTCTTCATTACTGACTACGATCGCTGGTTCAACACCTTCAATGCTTGTATCCATTCTCGATAAGGTTTGTTGTAATAGAGAATCTTCCCCAGTCAGACTGAGAAATTGCTTAGGATAATGTTCGCGCGAAAGCGGCCACAAACGTGTACCGCCACCGCCAGCCAGAATTACAGGTAAGATCATCATTTATTTATATGTACCTTAGATTAAAGCCCAAAAGAATAACCAAACTAATTAAAGTCTAATCAGTGAAACACCAGCAGGAACATTCTCTCGCGGCAATTTTGCTTTTACGTCATAGACTGCGCCCCGGCCATTATCAAGCAAACTGGAAACAAATTCCCAGCCCCGATTCAGATAACTGCGATGAGGTACCGCACAAATTACCGCTTGAGCTGGCTTCAGATCAGCTTCTTTGATCAAATCAATACCGTATTCTTCAACAGCCTCTTCCGGATCAGCCTCTGGATCGGTCACCTGAACATTAATCCCATAATCTTTCAGTTCTTTCAAAATATCAGTGACACGCGTATTTCTCAGATCAGGAACATCTTCCTTAAAAGTCAAACCAAGAACGGTAATAGTAGAACCTTTGACCTTAACGCCATCTTTGATCATCTGTTTGACCACTTGACCTGCAACATGTGCGCCCATGCCATCATTAATGCGACGACCGGAAAGGATAACTTGAGGACTGTAACCTAAAACCGATGCTTTATATGTAAGATAATAAGGATCAACACCAATACAATGACCTCCGACCAGACCTGGATCGAAAGGTAAAAAATTCCATTTTGATCCAGCTGCGGCTAAAACGTCACGCGTATCAATCCCCATACGTTCAAAAATTAACGCTAACTCATTCATTAAAGAAATATTTAGATCGCGTTGTGTGTTTTCAATTACTTTCGCTGCCTCAGCAACCTTTATTGTTGCAGCGCGATGAACACCAGCGGTAACGACTGACTCATAAACTGTTGCAACAATTTCGAGAATTTCTGGCGTTTGGCCGGCAACTACTTTTGTGATCGTTTTGAAGGTATGTTCTTTATCACCAGGATTAATTCGTTCTGGTGAATAGCCAACAAAAAAGTCTTCACCACATTTCAAGCCTGAAACTTCTTCTAAGACAGGTACACAATCTTCTTCTGTTGCTCCTGGATAAACCGTCGATTCATAAACAACTATGTCACCTTTTTTCAGTATCCCACCAACCGTTTTTGACGCACCAATCACTGGTGATAAATCAGGTTGTTTTGCGTCATCAATCGGTGTTGGAACAGCAACAATATGAAAATCTGCTTTCTTCAGATCTTCTGGATTAGCCGTGTATAAAACATCGGTATTTTTCAGGTCATCATCTTCAACTTCGTTCGTTCGATCCCATCCCTCTTTGAGTTCCTTAATACGTTTAGGATCAATATCAAATCCAATGGCTTGCTCTGTTTTACCGAACTCAACTGCCACTGGCAAACCGACATAACCAAGACCGACGACTGAAATTTTTCTGTTATGTGTCATTACGCTACCTTATAAAATTCTTTATACCAATTAACAAAATTTTGAATACCTGTTTCCAACTTCGTTTCAGGTTTGTATCCCATATCATTGACCAAATCTTCGACATTCGCATACGTCGCAGGAACATCTCCGGCTTGTAACGGCAACATGTTTTTCTCGGCTTTTTTACCCAATGCATTTTCCAACGTTTCAATAAATGTCATTAAATGAACAGGATCATTATTGCCGATGTTATAAACGCGATACGGTGCTTTACTCGTACCGGGATCAGGTTTGTCTCCCGACCATTCAGGATTTGACGTCGCAATTGTGTCAACACAGCGAGTTACACCTTCGACGATATCATCGACATAAGTAAAATCACGTTGATGATCACCATAATTAAAAACATCGATAGGCTTACCTTCTAGAATGTTTTTAGTGAACATGAATAGCGACATGTCCGGTCGTCCCCAAGGGCCATACACGGTGAAGAAACGCAATCCCGTTGTCGGCAAACCGAATAAATGGCTATACGTGTGAGCCATCAATTCATTGGCTTTTTTAGAAGCCGCATATAAAGAGACTGGATGATCTATATTGTCATGGATTGAAAATGGCATGCTGGTATTTGCGCCATACACCGAGCTTGAAGATGCGTAGACTAAATTCTCAACTTTATTATGCCGACAACCTTCCAAAATATTCGTAAAGCCGACTATATTTGCATCAATATAAGCTTGAGGGTTTTCTAATGAATAACGCACACCTGCTTGCGCAGCAAGATGAACGACACGATCAAATTTTTCTTCTTCAAACATTGCTTTCATGCCAGCCTGATCAGCGATATCAAGTTTAATGAATTTGAAGTTATTACTTGGTGTCAAACGATCAAGACGTGCCTGTTTTAGTGACACATCGTAATAATCGTTCATATTATCGAGACCAACGATCTCGTCGCCACGTGCTAATAACTTGTGGCTCAATGTTGAACCGATAAAACCAGCAGCGCCTGTAACCAGTATTTTCATACTACCCTTCCCATCCTCAGAACACCGAATTGTACATTCCAGAACAGCTCGTGTTCTGATAACCCAGTGAATATTCGTTAACTGTTTAATTACAAATGTATACTGACCAGCAAAAGCTGATCTTTATATCAACTAAATAATGCTATCGGCGCGCAATAAAATTAGTTTAGATATTAAAGCTTTTGTTACCTCTTTTTCTTCTCATCCAATGCCTGTTTTATGGAATCTAATTTGATATTTGCATCAGATAATTGAACATGTTCTTGATCAATTTCTTCAGGTGAAGAAAAAGCACCTAATAATTTTGGATTCTTCAACAAATAACCTGCCTGTCGCATATCCTGACTGATGGTCTTTGCCTGATCTGGGGAGAACTCCGATCTCCGTAAACGCGATGAAAGCCGACTGACTCGCATTTTTGTTTTTTTCCTTAACTCTTTTAGATCAGAAAATTTGCTCAACATCAGCTCACGCCTTAGATCCTGCTCACTAGCTTCAGGCTCACCAGCTAAAGAAGCATCGTTTGCCTGATCTGTTTGAGATTCTCCCTGTTGAGTAATAGCAGTTTCAACATTGCTTTTTGGTTGATCGCCCGAGATTGATGATCCAATATTCTGAGGCTCTTCTTTGTCACTCGACATAAACACAATTGCTCCAACAGCAATCGCTAAAACTAATAAAATTATCATCACTCTCATAGTAGATTTCTCACTCGACCAAGTTAATTTTTTGGCATAAATTTTGAATAAAGTATCGGTATCTAATAAAACAGTTTAGCAAAATTACAAGCATTCGATGTAATAAACTAAACAAGCAAATTAAGAAAAATAATATGCTAAAGCTTGAAAACTTCACCCTTAAACAAAGAATGTTCTTTATCTCTTGCATGGGTATCACCGGAATATTAACGGTAATGGTACTCGAGTACTTTCATGTTCCCATCACAATTACTATTTGCGTTGGTATTTTGTTCGTTATTTTACTAGCTACACTGGCCGAATACTTTGGCAGGCATGCATCTGGGCGCAGTAAAAAGTTGGTTGGTAGTATACAAAATGTGAATAAAGGTGATTTAACACAGGCTCTCTCGATTCCAGGGAAAGGTGAATTTAGCTGGATAGCGAGAGAATTTGAAGACACCCGAAAATCACTGTCAGTTCTCGTAACTGAAATTGTTGGTGGAATTGATCAATTAGCAATTACCAGTAATCAACTTACAGCTGTTGGTTCTCAGACAAGTGAAGGTGTTCAAAAACAACAAATGGAAACCAACCAGGTTGCATCAGCAATCAATCAAATGGCGGCTACTGTTCAAGAAGTAGCAAAGAATGCTTCAAGTGCAGCGGAAGCAGCAAAGAACGCCGATCAAGAAGCTGAGAATGGTAAAAATGTTGTAAACAGTTCGATCAACTCAATTGGTACATTGGCGAGTGAAGTTGAGCAAGCCGCTGACACGCTACAGCGACTCGATGGTGATATTGGAAACATTGGAGATATCGTTAACGTTATTCGAGGTATTACAGAACAAACAAACTTACTGGCTCTAAATGCAGCAATTGAGGCTGCTCGCGCTGGCGAACACGGTCGTGGATTTGCTGTCGTTGCGGATGAAGTACGTACACTCGCCGGAAGAACTCAAACATCCACAATTGAAATAGAAGAAATGATTAATCGGTTACAAACCGGAGCAAAAGAATCCGTCGCGGTAATGGAAAACAGCCGTAACCGCGCTCATGAAACCGTTGAAAGTGCGGCAAAAGCCGGTGAAGCTTTAGATAAAATCACCAGTATGATCACGACCATTGATCAAATGAATGCGCAAATTGCAGAAGCATCAAATCAACAAACAATTGTTGCCGATGAGATCAATCAAAGCATCGTTAATATCAGCCAGGTCGCCGAACAAACAGCAAATGGTGTACAAGAATCAGTCAGATCAACTGAGGCACTTTCATCTGTTGCAGGACAACTTAAAAATACCGTCAGCAAGTTTAAAATTTAATCTTCATCCGGAGCTGATGAAGACTGATGCTTTTGATGCATAGTTACCACGGTTTGTGGGAATGGTATTTCAATTTCCGCCTCACGGAACTTTTGCATAATAGATTTACGGATTTCACTCGAAACCCTTTTACGATTTTCAATGTTGTCAACAAAAGCATACAACTGAAAGTCGAGTGAGCTGTCACCAAAATCGTTGAAATAAACAAAAGGGGCTGGCCAGGAAAGGATTTCTGATCGTTCCGCCGCACATTCGAGCAACAAAGCCTCGACCGTTTCTATATCAGAATCATAAGCAACCCCAATCGGAATTTCGATTCGACCAAAAGCACTTTTATGTGTCCAGTTAACGACGGCATTCTGTAATAGATCCGCATTTGGAATAATGACGGAAGCACGACTAAATGTCTCGATCTCAGTCGAGCGAACGTTGATCTGTTTTACCCTTCCTTCCAATTCTCCAACAACAACCCAATCACCCATTTTGATCGGTCGTTCAAATAATAAAATCAGTCCTGATACAAAGTTATTAACGATATCCTTTAATCCGAAACCAATACCGACAGAAAGCGCACCTGCAATTAATGCAAGTTTGGTAAGATCAATTCCTAACGTTGATAAAGCTAACAATAACGCGATCAAAATACCTGCATAACCAATACCAGAACTCACCGCTGTTCTTACACCAATATCCATGCTGGTTTGCGGAAATAATCTATTTTCTAAAAATGCTCTGATAATACGAGTTAAAGCGACGACGCCAAACAATACACAAAAAGCCAAAACCACATCAGCAAGTGAAAAGGTATATGAACCAATCGAAATACCTGTGAACCAGCCAGAAAACCAGTTGACTAAATCCTGGTGTGGGAACTTCCATAAAACCAGTAATAAATAGGCCGCCGTGAGAATGGCGATCAGATCCATTAATGTCATGATCCAGAAATTCAGCCTCTTGCCTGTGTCTCGATCGAACGTCAATGCCTTTCTTAATGAATTAGCCACTGTCGTTTCTTTTTCTAACAATAACGAAAGCGAATCGCGAAGGAAAACACGCAGTGCCACAAGCGTAGCGGCTAATAAACTTGTTAAGATTATTCTTGGTAAGAGAAAATCAGCCAGATTATGAAAGCCTAAAATGCTACAAATTAAAGCGGTAAATGCGACCAACCCTGTCAACACGCGAAGATAAGGCCAAAACCATAAGCGAGAGGAATCAATCTCATTTTGCTCAATATCTTGATCAACATTTTCAGATAGCTGCCACAACGACTTGCCGGATAAAAACAGCAACGTCACCGAAATAAGTGAATTCTTGATAAATGCGTAAACAGAACCAAATTCAACAGCTTTTCCGGTATCGACCAGTACTGCCTCAAAAATAATTCCTATCGCGATAAGGACTACTAAGAGATTCAATCGATGAGATATCTTTCTTGCTGCGTCAGGCTTAACACAAGTCAAACTCCATTGAGGCATGCGCGGCGAAAATATAGCCCTGATCGACGCAGACCCTACTAAATAAAAAATTACCGCATAAAATATTCCGCTTGGCCAGGTAAATTGCGGATCAAGCAAAAACTGCATCCAATAATTCCAGGCAATTCCACACAGAATAGTGAAAATCAAAATGGGGATAACGCCACGACTAATCGCGACACCCATCGCTGCGAAAATTCTATGTCGATAAGGCGGCGCTTCTACCGCAGGATTACGTGAAAACCGATGCAGTGGTCCTCTTCGCACCCAGTGCCCAGCCAGAATCGCGATGAAGAAACCCACGACAAGAACCGGTAATATGATTAAAAGTGGTGATTTATAACCACCCACTTTACGCGCTCTGATTAATGATTTATAACCCGTAAAAAACTGCGCGCCGGCTTTTATCCAGATACGAGGATCTAGCGGTAAAGGATCCTGACGAGTCAACGTTGAAACCATTTGATCGATTTCAACCGTCGAAATCTCACGCAATAATAGATCACTTCGTTTGCTGATTAAGTCTGACTGCTTGGCCTGTCCTTGTGCCTCTTGCAGCAGTCTCGCCAACTTTCGCCTTTCATGAGCAACTTGAGACGCTTCAGCAGGTTCACCTTCTTCAGGTAACGGTCCCAGAGCATTTACAAGTTTTTCTAATTCACGTGTTTTGTCAGAGGCATCAAGACTCCACTGATGCGCTTCTGTACGAACCGTATTTATCTGCTCTCGTAAAAGTATCGCAGATTCATCATTAAGACGGCCTTTGTTGATCAATTTTTCTGTATTATTCAAAGTCGTATTCCAACGCGAATGAATAATATTGAAACTTGGTTCCGACAAAAGCTCTTCATCCGCCGCTATACTCACCGCAGAAAAACAGGCGAGCACAAGCAAGCTGATCAAAATCAGTATTATTTCTCGATAAAAAGTATTTGAAGATCTATGCATAACGTAATTTATTATTTCAATTGTCTTGATGTAATTACAATTTCACCTTTTTTTAGCCACAATTCAATTCTAAACTAAAGCCAATAACTATTTGTTAGCTAAAGCCAGACTTACTTCCAGGATCTATGATGAATAAAGTAAAAATTCTATTTTCATTTTTTTTAATAATTGTGTTTAAACTCACTCCGGCTTTCTCGGCAGAAGAATTAAAAATTTTACGGATTACACCGCAAGGTGACAACATTCCTGCTGGACAACAAATTGTGATCGAATTTGATCAAGCCGTTGTTCATTTGGGGAACATGCAACGAGATTCTGAACAATTACCCATTAGCATATCACCACAACTAAACTGCCAATGGCGCTGGATGGATACTCGCTCACTGGTTTGCCAACTGGATGCTGAAGAAAAACTCTCTCTCGCCACAAAATACGCTATTAAGATTGAAACAGGCATTACGACTGAAAACGGTGTTGGAATGGATTCATCATATGATCATACTTTTAGGACAGAATTACCCGACATTCGTTCCACCTGGTTTCGTACATGGGCAACTCCCGGAACACCCGTCATCCACACTGAATTCAATATGCCAGTCACGAAAGCCTCTGTTGAAAAACATCTTTTTCTGGAAACGGGAGATCAACGTTTCAGTATTAAAGCCGAAATAGATCCAAACCTGGAAACTGAGAAAAATTCGGATCCTGATCTACAACAAGTCTGGCTAATTTCTCCTGAAGAAGAATTGCCTTTAGATTCATCAATAAAATTAATGACTGAAGCAGGTCTTGTTTCTGATCAAGGTATATCGCTCAGTCAATCAAATCGTACGGTTGTCGAATTCCAGACCTTTCCAGAATTCGAATTTATTGGCGTACGTTGTTTCTCAGCAGAACATCAAAAACAGATCTTAATTTCTGAATCGAATGGTTTACCATCCTGCGACCCTCAAGGCAGTATCACTCTTTCTTTTAGTGCTCCAGTGGCGGAACACACCATTCGAGACAATTTGGTCATAGAACCTGATCTGGCCAATGGCCGAAAAGATTATGATCCCTGGGCCGGCCATTATTTTTATTCAAGACTTTCCAGTCCGCACCAGAAAGATCAAAATTATGATGTCTATCTACCAGAAAATCTAAAAGCTTTTCATCCGTATATATTCAGTAGTAAAGATATCCGTGATGAATTTAATCGCCCTTTAATATCACCTGTCGATCTAAAATTTTTTACTAGCCATCGTCAACCAAATTTAAACCTGTCACATCCAATGGCTGTGTTAGAAAAAAATGTTGATAGTCAATTACCCGTTTACATCACAAACTTGAATAAGCTTGATCTAAACTATTCCCTTCTAAGCGCAAATAAAATAACAAAAGATACTCAAGAAAAATTATTAGATGTACCGAATGTTGTTGATGTTGCTTTCGCTCACCCACTTCCTATACGCGAAATTCTCAATCATAAATCTGGCGTCATATCAGGCCATCTCTCAATGCAGCCCAATCCTCGTGGATATAATCCAGACAACTTTTTTGTACAAGTTACGCCATGGCAAGTTCATGTGAAACTTGGCCATTTTAATTCGCTGGTCTGGGTGGTTGATATGGCGACAGGTCTCCCTGTTCCCAATGCAGATATTAGTATTTACGCGGGATCAATGGATCTAAAAGAACCGAATGAAATAATTGAAAATGTGATCACAAATGATCAAGGCCTGGCAGAATTTTCTGGATTATTAACCCTCGACCCAAATCTTGAATTGATCAATAGTTGGGAATATAACGCGGCGAAATTAATGATCAAAGTTGAAAAAGATCAAGACATCGCACTATTACCTGCAACAAATTCGTTTACCGTCTGGGGAAGAAATGTCTATCCATGGAATCGTGATCAATTTGGTTATTTAAAAGCCTGGGGAACCACCGCACAGGGGGTTTATCGACCCGGTGATACGATTCAATACAAACTCTACGTTCGTGATCAAAATAACCAGACATTGATCAAATCATCACTCAATTCACCAGACACAAGTTGGAGCCTGACGATTACAGATCCAAAAGACAAAGTAGTAACTGAAATTAAAGATCTAAAACTTAATGAATTTGGTGCTTACGATAATGAATTGTTAATTCCAAAAAATGCCAGTGTTGGTTCTTATCGGTTCACACTCAAAGCTGAGAAAAAAATAGATCAAAAAAACCAAAGTAAAAAAATAATATTTCAATCAGATCCACTTACTGTTTTAGTCAGTGATTTCACACCAGCACCATTTAAAATCAAGACAGAATTAAATGGGAAAACTTTCCAGCCAGGTGATCAATTAACAGTTTCAACCACAGCACGTCTGCATGCAGGCGGACCTTATACTCAAGCACAAACTTCAATTTCTGCGGATCTTATCGCCGGTAGTTTTTCTTCCAGAAATCCTGTGGCAAAAGGAATGCAATTTGATACGCGGTCTAAGAATGGATTTCAATCTGAAGTTATTTTTCAAAAGCAGGAATTGTTAGATGATAAAGGTGATCTGGAAACAACTTTTGATCTCATCGATAAAAATATTATTTATGGAACCTTACGTGTAGAAAGTCGCGTTCAAGATGATCGCGGTAAAAATGTTGCTAATCTTTCCACTGCTAAGTTTTTTGCTCGCGATCAATTAGTTGGTTTAAAAAATTCTCAATGGGTGTATCAGGAGGATCAACCCGCCGAAATAAACTATATGGTTGTTGACCAAAAAGGTAACCCTATTGCAAACACGGCAGTTAGCCTCATTATTGAGCGCCAAGAAACAAACGCGGCCCGCGTCAAAAGTGCCGGCAACGCTTATACCACGCGATATATTACAGAGTGGGTTCCAACAGCATTTTGCACTGGCGTTAGTTCTATAGAACTAGCGGCTTGTGTTTTCACTCCGGGTGAAGCGGGTTATTATCGGATCAAAGCCAATATAAAAGACTCGCAAAAACGAGAACACAGCACACAAATTTATGCATGGGTAGTCGGCAAAGGACAAGTCTTATGGGAACAACCGAGCAATAATAATTTATCGATTATTCCGGAAAATACAGATCCAAAAATCGGCGATACAGTTCGATATTTGGTTAAGAATCCATACCCTGGTGGCAAAGCGCTAATTACCGTAGAACGATATGGAATTTTAAAAAGTTGGGTTGAAGATTTTGACGACAGCACAGAGATTGTCGAGTTCGAAGTCGAACCTGATTTTATGCCGGGTTTTTATTTATCTGTGAATGTTTTTTCTCCCCGAGTTGAACCACCAGAAATAAGCAAAGATGAGAAAGGGAATATTAAGCCTGGTCAGGTCGACCTGGGAAAACCGGCTTTCAGTATGGGTTATGTCAGTGTGCCAGTTTCTGATCCTTATAAGCAACTTGATGTCACGATTGAGAGTAATAAAGAGACTTACAAACCCGGTGAAAATATCGAACTGTCTTTTTCGGCTCAACCTGAAAACCTTGATCAAGACAATCAAAAGCAAGATGTTGAATTAGCCATTGTGGTTCTCGACGAAGCAGTTTTCGATCTTATCAAACAAGGTGATAAATATTTTGATCCATACAAGAGCTTTTATTCTCTTGAGAGTTTAGATGTTGCGAACTTCAGTTTATTAACTCGCCTGATCGGACGTCAAAACTTTGAGAAAAAAGGTGCGAATCCCGGCGGTGATGGTCGAGGTTCTGACAATGTTAGTTTTCGATCCATTGATAAATATGTTGGCTACTGGAATCCTTCTTTAATATTACAGCCTGATCAAAAACAAACCATTTCATTCACTGCGCCGGACAATTTAACTGGTTGGCGTGTGTTTGCAATGGCGGTCAATAAAACTGATCGTCTTGGTCTTGGCAAAGGAGAATTCAAAGTCAACAAGGAAATTGAATTACGTCCCGTAATGCCGAATCAAGTGATGCAAGGTGATCAATTTCAAGCAGGTTTTAGTGTTTTAAATAGAACTGATAAAACAAAAGAAATTAATGTTGAAATAAAAGTGAGTGGTGATGATTTTAATGATCCAGATCAATCAAATTCTGTTGGTAAGTATCTAACCGTTGAACCGTTTAAACGTGAGACATTTTGGTTGCCGGTTAAAACAAAATCACCTGGTGAAATTGTTTTAACCGCACAAGCAAGATCAGGTTCCGAAACGGATGGCTTGATGCATACCGTTCCGGTTTTAAAGCGACGTATTTTTGATACTGCAGCTGAATACGGCACCTTTACGGAACAAAAAGAAACCACATCCATATTATTCCCAGAAAAAATTCATAGCGATTCCGGTTCTTTGAGCATTAACGTTTCATCAACGGTTATCAGTAATGTCGGTGGTGCTTTTAATTACATGCGAGACTATCCATACTGGTGTTGGGAGCAGCGTTTAAGTAAAGGCGTCATGGCAGATCATTTTCAAAACCTGAAAGATTATATGCCCGATAATTTGGATTGGAACGACAGCGAAAAACTCGCAGAAAAAATGATCAATGATGCCACTAACTTTCAGGCACCGAATGGCGGCATGGCATTCTGGATCCCGAAAGATGAATATGTCAGTCCTTATCTAAGTGCATATACCGCGATCGCTTTTAACTGGTTACGAAAAAGCGGCCATAACATTTCTGATCAAATTGAAGAAAAACTGCATCGCTATCTTACTGAATTACTAAAACGCGATGTCATGCCGAGTTTTTATGACAAGGGAATGGCTTCTACTGTCAGAGCAGTCGCGCTAGCTGCACTTTCAAAACAGGGCAAAACGCAATTAACTGATCTCGAACGTTTCCGCGAACATGTTCCACAAATGAGTCTGTTCGGCAAAGCACATTATTTGATCGCCGCTAATAACACTCACGGTGCAGAAAATATTATTACCGAAATTACTCATAAGATACTTTCTCACGGTGTTCAAAGTGCCGGAAAATTTCAATTCAATGAGAGTTTAAGTTCTGATTATAATCGAATCTTAGCAACACCAATGCGTACGCAATGTTCAATTTTAAGCGCCCTGACAGAAACTGCTCAAACAACCGCCGGAAAAAATTTAGTCGGCGATATTCCTTTTAAAATTGTCAGATCAATCACTCAAGGTCGCGGCGCGCGAGATCACTGGCAGAACACTCAAGAAAATATGTTTTGCATGAACGCACTAAGCGAATACAGCCGCGTTTATGAAGCTGAGTCAACAAATATGATCATAAAAACAACGCTCAACGATGAACTATTTGGCGTTTCCAAATTTAAGAATAAACGTTCAACCGAAATGAGTTTTGTCCATATGATCAATAAAAATGATTCCGGCAGAAAAGCAACCGTGACACTCGAAAAAGAAGGTTCTGGCCGAGTCTATTACACCACTCGAATGCAATATGCTTTGCTCGATAGTGAAGCAGAACGAGTTAACTCAGGTATGGAAATTAGACGTGAATACAGCATTAAGCGTAATGATAAATGGGAGCGCCTAAATACGTCGAAAGACAATACATCGCAAGCGGCTATGCAAATCAAACGTGGCGACTTAGTACGCATCGATCTTTTTGTAAACCTGCCGACGACTCGAAATTATGTAGTGATTGATGATCCTGTTCCCGGTGGATTAGAACCAGTTAATCGTGATCTCGCAACCACTTCTGTATTTGATGCTGAAGCTGGCGAATTTGAAGCTTCCGGTGATTCATTCTGGTTTGAGCGTGACGACTGGAAGGGATACAGCAGTTCAAGATGGAGTTTTTATCATCAAGAAATGCGTCACGATTCAGTTAGATTTTATTCAGACTATCTCAGCCCCGGAAATTATCATCTGAGCTACACCGCACAAGCAATTGCGACAGGAACCTTCTCAGTATTACCGGCAAAAACTGAAGAAATGTATGACCCGGATATTTATGGAAGAAGTTTGCCTGCGACGTTGGAAGTAACTGATTAATGCTCGTCAAAATGGCTCTACACGGTGTAACACTCAGCTATATTATAGCTCTACTAATTCCTCTCATCCTGCAATTAAAGGTAAAGTCTAGAAAATATCTATCCACCAGAGTTGTTATTAATACTTTAATCTCATCATTCCTTATGAGTGCAGTAGTCATTCTTTTCTGGTTTATATTTGATATAACGCTGGAAAATAATATGCAAAAACTTGACTTTGATGGTGATGGTTTTTGGTCAGATTACGAAACCAATAAATGGACTGAAATTGATCATAAATACTACGATCTTTCTATGAATGGCGGACGAATGAGTGTTACAGCGCTACTTATATTTCCACTATTTTCTCTCATCTACTCAGCAATAATAATTAACGCTTTATATTTTTGGAAAGTTTTTACGAGAAGGAAAGGTTAATTATTAAAAATGATAAAACGAACTATTCACATATTTTCTTTTTCCTACATTCTTTGTGTTTTAATATTGTTCTTTCAGACTCATAGAGATCTACAAACCATTCCAGAAACGCTAAACGTTTCTGGTTCGACAGTTCAAAAACCGCAGCTTTTAGATCGTCATCTAAAACCGATCACAATTACTTATAAAAATTATTGGAATTTGCATGACTTTGTTCCTCTATACGAAATCCCGGAATTTTTAAAACACGCATTTATTGTTTCAGAGGATAAGCGTTTTTATGATCATCATGGAGTGGATTGGACAGCCCGTTTGCATGCACTTTGGCAAAATATTTCTGCCATGAGGAATGTGCGTGGCGCTAGCACCATCAGCGAACAAACGATAAAAATGTTGCATCCACGACCAAGAACTATCTGGACACGTTGGCTGGAAGGATTTGAAGCTGCGCAGCTAGAAAAAAGATTCAGCAAAAATGAAATTCTGGAATTTTATCTCAACCAGGTTCCCTATTCCGCTCAACGACGTGGCGTTACGCAAGCTGCTCGCTATTATTTTGATCGTGATTTAGCAACGTTAAACCATCAGGAAATGATGACTTTGGCGGTATTAGTTAGAGCACCATCAAGACTCGATCCGATCAAAAATCCAGATGCGGTTAAACCCGCTGTCGAACGACTGGCCGAACTTATGAATGAACCAATAAACTGGTCAAATACAATTTCAGCTAAAGAGTTGAATTCAATCAAGGCTAGTCATTTTGCAAGTTATGTTTATAAAAAAAACAATCAGGAACTAAAATCAAATATTCATAAAATCAAAACAACTCTTGATCAAAATATTCAAAACATTACCCAACAAATTCTTGAACAAAGAATTCTTGATCTAAAAAATAGCAATGTACAAAACGGTGCAGTTTTAATTGTTGATCATAAAAACAATGAAATTCTTAGCTGGGTTGTCGCTGGAGATAGCCAGGCCGAATATCCAGGCAACGGCATTGATGCAGTGACAACACCAAGGCAACCAGGTTCGACATTAAAACCGTTGCTTTACACGCTTGCACTTGAAAAGGGTTTTACTGCTGCAACACTGATACATGACAGTCCTTTGAGTGAATCGGTTGGGTTTGGTCAACATACTTATCGTAACTACAGTCGCCAGCATTATGGATTAATTTCCGTACGTGAAGCGTTAGGAAACTCTCTCAATATTCCTGCGGTTAAAACATTACAAAAAGTCGGTACAGAAAATTTCTTAAATCTTCTGCATAAACTAGGAATATCTAGTCTACAAAAACACCCAGACTTATACGGTGATGGCCTTGCATTAGGTAATGGCGAGATCACGCTTTATGAACTTGTTCAGGCGTACTCGACACTTCCAAGACAAGGTAATTACAAATCATTATCTATCAACCGCGATCAATATCTCGATCATAAAAGTAAAAAAATATTTACTTCAGAATCAACATCTCTAATCGCAAATATTCTTTCTGATCCTAAAGCCAGAAGACGAGAATTTGGATCAGGTGGATTACTCAACTTCCCAATTCAAACCGCGGTAAAAACAGGAACGTCTAATGACTATCGCGATGCCTGGGCGATTGGTTTTGATTACAATTACACAGTCGGTATCTGGATGGGTAATATGGATCGAACAAGTATGAAAGAAATTACCGGCTCAATCGGGCCTGCTTTTGTACTTCGATCTGTTTTTGCAGAGCTTAATAAACATAAAAAAAGTCAGGCACTTTATTTTAGTCCAAAGCTAGTCAAGGCTAAGCTTTGTACAGAAACTGGCTTACCGCGTACTTCAGGACAAGAAAAATGTACACAGATTAATGAATGGTTTATTCCCGGATCAGTACCAGAACATAAGGTAAAACCTGTCGTCAAAAAAGATCATAAAATCAGAATTCAACAACCAACTCCAAACTTACAAATCGCAATGGATCCCAGGATTCCTGATCATAAAGAAAAATTCATATTTTCTTTGAATAACCCAGATCAAAATCAACAGGTTAAATGGATTCTAAATGGTCAATTACTCGCAGAAACATCGTCATCTGAGTTTCATTGGAAAATTGAAAAAGGTGCTCACCGACTTCAAGCTGAATTGCTTAACAACGATCAACTTATAAAAACGAGAAGTGTTAATTTTTTAGTTAAATGAGTCTTCTTTAATTAACTCTCGCAGATCTTATTAGATGTTTTCGATTATTATTTCTGATCCACATAGATCAATTTTGACGTATCAAATCCACGAGCTTCAGACATTGAAATAAACTTCTTAATAACTTCTAGCTCTACGGTTGGTGTTTTTGATAGCAACCACAAATAATCTAAATTCGGTCCCGACACAAAAGCATATTGATAGTTTTCTTTATCCAATTCAAAAATAACATACGAACCGTAAAATGGCCCAAAAAATGAAACCTTTAGATATCCTTCACTAATAGTATTTACAAAATAAGCTTTTCCTACAGCGTCTTTCCACTCGTTATTAGCACTCGAAAAACCACGATTAAGGACTTGAACACCACCGTCACTTTTCAGGCTATATTCAGCTGAAACCTGATTTAGTCCTCTTTCAAAAGAATGATCTAATCGAGCTATTTCATACCATTTTCCTAAATATCGGTTTAATTCAAAGTCAGAAACTGGCTCAACAAGTTTAGGCATTCCTAAACAACCACTAACAAACAATATAACTGCTATTACTATTATTTTTTTCAAGCTCTTCTCCAATCCTTACACTACTAGTGGGCTGATATTCATTTGATATCAAAATAAGTAAGCATGATTCTGAAATATGTTATTTTTAGTTCGAAACCGCTTTCTAACATTATTTCATTAAAAGTTTTTCATCGATTGGTATAAATTCACTTGCAGCATTCATTAGTGAAACTGATGTTAATTTGGAAACGCCATAAACCTCAACTCTTTTACCTTTATCAATACGTAGCTTATTTACCAAGAGATCAAAGTCACCGTCACCTGACACTAAAACCACAACATCTGCACTTTCAGAATATTCCATCGCATCGATTGTGATACCAACATCCCAATCACCTTTTGCCGAACCATCCGAGCGTTGTATAAATGGTTTCAGTTTCACCTCAAAACCAATCGCCCTTAATATATTTTGGAACTCGTGTTGTTTTTGATCGCCTCTCTCTATGGCGTAAGCTACGGCCTTAATTACTTCTCTGCCAGAAGTCGCCTTCAACCAAAACTTATTGTAATCAAAGTTCCGCCCAAAAGTTTGCCGCGTAGTGTAATAAATATTTTGCACATCAACAAAAATCACAACTTTTTTCATTGAGAGCTTTCCATAAAATTTTGCCTGATGTTACGGTAAATAGATGTCAACATAATTTGTAAGAAATCCGACACACGCTGCATTTATTGTTACAAGAGAATTGTATTTAACGACATTGTTATCTGGTATTTGTAGCATTGGCTTTTATAGCTCCTACAGCTGACCATGTTGAAACACAGTATGGAACCAGATACGTAAGAGTGACTTTAAACCAACCTTGACTGGATAGAGACATGCTCAGGATTTTCTCCCCATGATTGATAAACGCCAGAATTGTCCCGACAATCACAGCAACTTTAATGGCGCGACGAACTACAATGGGAGAAAGTGCAATTGTAAAAAAAGGCTGTCCAGCCAGATGGGAGGAAGGATTATTAATGATTTTTCTCGTTAAATTACATAAAGAAAAAAGAACCGGCGACAATGCCGTCCGGTTCTTGATAAGTTACAGCTTAGACAGCAACAACTTTATTTGCACATGGTCCTTTCTGACCCTGTCCTACTTCAAACTCAACAGCCTGACCTTCATTCAAAGTAGCAAAACCACCACCTGCTTGTATTTCTGAATGATGAACAAACAAATCATTACCGCCATCTTCTGGTGTAATAAAACCGAATCCTTTATCAGGATTGAACCATTTAACTGTACCTTTACTCATAATTTACTCTTTATTTTGTGGTGAAAAAATATAAAGCTGCTTTTGTTATCACCATTACAAAAACAGTATTTGAATTTAATAGTAGATCTACTTATGTTCTACACAGACAATAAAGGATCAATAACTGCTTGCCACTCTTCTATGCTTGAATTGTGATCAACCGGAACATTGTCAGCATTATTGATAAATAACGTCGGGGTCGCCCATACCGCTTTTGTAGCCGCATAACGAATCGGTGTGCGTGCTTGATCGTATATATCGTCATCGCCCATTCTTGCAAGAAATTCTTCACGATCCACACCAGCGTGTTCATTCGCAAGGTCGGCGATTAGCTGCTTCAGATCATCGTGAGTCTTATGCATAAACGCTGCGTTATAAAATTGATCCTGGCGTTCGTAAATAAAAGAGGCGAATTCATAAAATTTATTCGCATCGCCTTCAGCTAGTGCAAATAAACCCAAACTTAAATCCCAGGCTTGTCGATGGTTACTCAGTGTAATTAAATGAACTCTCAGGCTAACGGACTTATCTTTATAGTGCTTTGAGACATCAAGCAACGTTGGCCAGATCATTTTTGAATATGGACATTGGATATCTAAAAAAGCATCAACCGTAATTTGGGCTGCAGGCTCGCCCAGAAGAAAGCCACTAGGACGGTGTGGTATAGGTATAGAAATAATTATTGCGCTCTTTATGTGGATCTTGTTAGATTATAGTTTGTATCGACTAAATTTCATAACACTGCAAGAAAAAATTATTTTGTTATGCCAACTCGTTCAATCAAAAACATAAGGACAACCACCATAAGCATTGATAGATTCATCCCAACGTCTAACATCATTCGCTCGACGCCATCGGGCATGAAAGAACTCCATCAAGCATGGACCTTCTTTTAACTGAATAATAAAAGAATCACCTTCTTTTACTTTTTTATATTTTGGATAGCTTGCAGACTTCCCCCAGGTAAGACCACCTTTTGAGTTAGCATAATTCATCCAGAATAGTTCTACATTAATTCCTGGTTCCCATGTTAATTCCCCTTTCTCAGTTGTAATCTGTTCCTGCCTTTCTTCCATAGCACAGGAATTTAAAGGTGTTATAAAAATTAAAAATATGAATGTTATTATTGATCTCATTTTATTTCCTTGTGGGTATAACGCCGCTGTGATTTACCACTTGAAGCCAGTAAAGCGATCAAATTAATGGCTTTGTTAAGCTTAGTAGATTGTCTTTTCAACCATACTTTGCCACAGCTCTTCTCTATCAAGTTCTTTCCCGCTATAAATTACTTTACCAAAGGTGTCATCAACTACCATTTTTCCCTTTCCATACACATGAACATGAATCCCTTTTTCTTGTGCTCTATCCGCTGTCCAAAGAACAGCTGGTGTAGACGCCCATACATCAAAGGCTAGCCCATCATAGTCATCTAGATTAACTTCTCTATTAGGAGATATGTAAGTATTGCTTGCGCTGAACTGATCGTGAAGTGGCTTTAACGGAGTAGATACAATTGGCTCTTTACTCCAAATAGTATCGCTTCCACAATTACCACAAAAATGTTTGCGGTGAGGAGTATTCGCAAAATCACCGAGATCTAGGTGTGGGTAACCACAAGTTCTACACGTTATACATGATGTTTCACGACCTTCCTCAATTGATTTAATGAATTCAAATGCGGCAGGTGGAGTGACTTGAATCTTCGTGATCTCTCTGTTTTCAAATAGATCCATCTGTTCATTGTATGAGCAAACAATTGCGTCGAAGTCTCGATCGATAGATTTTTTATTATTTCCAGCAAAACGTTTATGAACGTTAATTCTTGGTGATCTTCTCTCAATAGGTTTACTAGAAAGGGCTTGAGGTAGGGAACACCATATACCTATTTCTACGAAGTCCTTGAACTCAATTTCTAGGGGATTTACTACATAACTCATTCCCATAGAATGATTACTACATCTCACTTCATCTGTTTCAGAAGCTGAGGAAAAATCGGCTTTCGTTCCCCAGTGCACTTGATGCGTTTTACAATACCACCGGGAAGCACCATGTCTGAATTTTCCTGCTGGAATGATCTGGCATGGAAGAATGGCGTCATCGCCGGAATTCTTTTCAAACGAACCAAATGTTTCTTCCGAACTAACAGCAATATTCCCGATAGTTCTCCCTGGAGCCCAACAAACTGCATCCGCAGGACAGTAATCATCATGAGAAAAATTTATATCCTCCTCATCTCCAATCTTTTTTTTAAATATTTTTTTAGCTGGCCCATCTGATTTATTTGACCATTCACACTCCCAAACCTCTACTTTTTGAGAATCATTATTTAGTTTTCTTGAATAGAACATAAATTCCTATCTCACTATACTTTGAGGAGAGGCGAACTAGAGTTTAAGGGACACCTTGTCCAAATATAACATTATAGATCTCGAAAGCGAGCTTGGTGAACTTCATTTTAACTTCAAACAGGTAGATCATTATTTCAAACTAGTGAATATATATTCAGACTGTCTAATCCGTATATCTTTTCTGACTCTAAAATAGCCTTATTTACTTAATATTTTAAACACTTGAAATATCTACGCATCATTTAATAGACTCAATTCAAGTATCTTGAGTCACTTGAATTACAATCAAGAAACTATAATAAATCAATTGTGCGCTTCAGAACTAAAAAATCTCTAGCCCTTACCTTGATGAATCAATTGAAATCGTTATTGATACTAGTCTTGAAGAACAGCAATATATTGAGGATTGTCAGGTATGTTGTCGACCGATTATGTTGAGTGTCAGTATTATTGATTCTGATCAGATTATCGTGAATGCAAATGCGGAGAATGATGCTTGATCAGAATATTTTTTTGTAGAAGTAGCTTCTCTTTTTATTAATAAGGGATCAGATCTCTATTTATCATCTATTTTTGATCAGTTTAATTTAAACTAACTTTTAGTAATTGATCAAAAATATTCATTCCTTTTCCGTGCTTGTTTTCACTTTAATTTCTGAACGATTTGCATGTTTTTTAATCTAAGTAGAGAATCTATTATGAAATCAGTTATTTGAGGTCAAAGAAATGAAGCCTGCTCGACTATTATTTTTCTCGGTTTTAGTATTCTTGCTAAATGCATGTGCGACGGGTCCAAAATTCAAAGCAGATAATGTAGATCTTGCTGTTACTCCACAAAGTGTAATAACTGAATACCCAACGATAAGTGAAAAGTCAGCCTTGTGGGGCGGTGTTATTATCAGTACAAGAAACTTACAAAACCGTACGCAAATTGAAGTACTGGCTTATCCGCTGGATAAAATACAAATGCCAAAACGTAAACTGGAACCTGTGGGTCGGTTTATTGCGGAATATTACGGTTTTTTGGAACCGACCATTTATTCTAAAGATCGTCTGATTACGGTTGTTGGTAAAGTCTCGCGCACAATGAAAGGGAAAATCGGCGAAATCGACTATAAATACCCTGTTCTTGATATAAACAATTTACATTTGTGGGAACCCAATAGTGAAGAGAGCCTTTTGTCCAAACTCCGTTTTGGGATTGGGGTTGGTATCCGTTTATAACTAATGATTCTTGATGGATCAGACTTCAACTATTGAGGCAAACCATTATTATATCCAAGGTGTCTACTTTGCATTTTTCATTTCCACGCTTTCAATATCTTGCAAAAAAATTCTGTTAATCATGCTGTAGTCACATTTCAAGTTTCTGAATTAATTAAGTTACAATCAACAAACTAAAATAAACCAGACAATCAATGTACGCTTCAGAACTAAAAAAAATATTTTGCCCTTACTGCGGCGAATCTATTGAAATCGTTGTTGATACCAGTCTTGAAGAACAACAATATATTGAGGATTGTCAGGTCTGTTGTCGACCAATTATGTTGAATGTCAGCATTATCGATTCTGATCAAATTATCGTAAATGCGAATGCAGAGAATGATGTTTGATCAGGTATCTTTTATGAAAAATTTTCTTCAAGCTTCTGGTTAGAGATCTTTCGCTATAGCTCAGAATGACAAACTTTGATCTTGTCGGTCATTCTGGCGTCAGGAATAATTTCCAGAAGCCGATCGTTTTTACTGGCACTTTTATTTTAAATAAACGGCTCGGTTTTTATTCTCACAGCCTCATTATTTAAAAACCACCACCTGTACGGAAACCTCCACCGCCACCACGAGAACTAAATCCGCCAGACCGGGGAAGACGAAATCCGCCACCTGAATTTCCGCGGCTAGTTGGGAAATGCCATGGGCTACGTCGGCGATTGGGTCGACCTAAGCCGCCACTACCAAAGTCTGGCCATGCGCCGACATCACGATGTCTTTGTAGTCGTTGTAGTACTCGCCATAATTCGCCACTACCAACCAATCCATTTAGAAATTGACCAAGCATGGAAGAGATTAGACCTTCGTTACCAAAACCTGATCTAATGTCATCAAAACGACGGTTTTTAAATTGCCGCCGAACATCTTCCAATTCTTGTAGCCGTTGAAGTTTTGCCTGGTGCATACGCCGCTGATCAGAAAGTTGTTCCTCAAGATCTCTATGTTGTTCATCTAGCTCTGCAAGCTCACGGACGATTAAATTATCTTGAACATTAATAGTTAAATTCGCCGCGTAGTTAAGTTCGTAAACACTTTTATTACTTAATGCGGTGCTCAATGTTTTTAAACTTTCTTCCATAAAAGAATCTTTGGCTTCTATGTATTGTGTGCGCTGCTGGAGCAATTTATTAAGCTCGTCTTCCTGATGTTCTATATCGTCATCTATCCCATCAACAATTTTTATCGCGTCGGTATGTTGTGCTTGTAATTCCGGTAAGCCGGCTTGTTCAGTCTTTTTTGTTTCTATCTTTTCTAATTTTTCGAGGGCTTGATTAGAATCGTTACGAGCTGCTTCGGAATGTGTTCTTAATCTTTTCGGGATTTCTAATAAGGTCCAATAATTGACTCGAAATTGATCATAATTGCATAAGTCTTCTACCCAGCTATCAAGGAAACGCGTTAGCGTATTTGCTTGATAATCCGGTGTACCGTATTTACGTTTCCACATATACATAAACAATGCATTATTCTCATAAGGCAAGCCTTTTTCTTGCCGATCTGTTTCTGCAAGTTTTGCTTTTTGTTCTGCTTGTTCAGCAATGTCGTCTACTTTTCGTGCGGTTTGAAGTTGTTGTTGATACGCTTTATCAGTTTCGAGTTCTTCTTGAATTTTATGTTCACAGTCGATAATCGCCTGCGCTCTTTTATTGACAGTTTTTAATGCCGTTTCTCGATCTTTTTCACGCTTTGTAAGCGCTTTAGTGGTTTTATTAATTTCGGTTTCCAGTTTTTTATAAGCACGATTTCTATCTTCTAAAAGTGCCAGTGCTCTTTGATCTGCTGCCTCTAATTCACCCAAAAAAGAACCTTGTGTAATTTCGTCAAGGCGGATTTTTGCAAGTTCTTTCATTGCTGTCGCTTGCTGTCGACGATTATCATGCAATGCTTCGCTGACATGATTAAGCTCACTGTCGATGCGATTAACATCTTTACGAACAGATCCGAGCCCTTGATCAAGATAGCCTAATGTTTGATGTCCACTGATCATAATTTTTCTTAAAACCTTTTACCAATCTGTGATGGCGGAACCATTTGTGGGAATAGAATATTCAGGATAAATTTGTCCACGTTCTTTTTTACCGACTGCTCGATTCTGAATAATGCCGTCATCTTTTTTATCTGCACCAACACTTTTATAAACAGATTCATCAACGCGAATACCCCATTTGCTGACGACTTTAATTTTGCCATCTTCTTCACTTGTGATTGGGAGTGAAAGGACATTACCACGCGAATCAATCGCTTCGATAATCAAGTAATAATTTTTCGCACTAGAGTTAGCATCAGGAATTCGATAGACACCCGAACGTTCACCCTGCTCTTGAACAACTCGCAACTTATAAGTGCTTTTAAGCTGGATCAACATTAGTTCTAGTTCTTCTTGAGCGGTACGTGCTTCCGCATAATTTTCATTTTTGATCGCAGACTTACCCTGACCATTTATTGAATGTGCTTGTGACAAAATATTTTGATCATTTGTGATCTGGATCACTTCATCGTAAGTTTGACTAAGTTGATCGGGTATCGCATTTTGTGCTGCAATTTCAGGACGTACATTGACAAAATAATTATACGACCATAAAGAAATGAGTAAGGCCAGGATTACGAGAAACGGTTTCAACCATTTATCGCGTTTGACATAAATATTAGCAAGATGTGATGAAAAGTTTTTTTCTGGCGGATCATATTTAAAGCGATCTTCCTCCAGTGCTTTTACACCATCGGCCAAAACCTGATCGGTTACTTCGATACCTTGCGCTTGATAAATCTCGCGTAGCTTTTCGATCAAACGCTCTCGGCGAGCATCTGCATCCAATTCTCTATCAACCAATTTCTCGCGATGCCGCAAGGTATCAACTACATCCATTGCCACCATTAGATCTTCTAATGGTGCTTTCTTATTATCTATCGTCTCTTCCATAAACTAGATCAGAATTTATGTGGTAGTTGCAACGAGTCACCACGGTTGATGATAACGCTCAAACGTTGTTTTCCATCTTCAACCGCGTCACGAATCTCTTCTGCATTTTTGGTAGAGAGCACACGCATTTCTGCAATAATTTCAGTGGTTCGTTCTTGAAAATTAACGACAGAATCGACCAGTTTTTTGACTGAATCCGCACGAATCGTTGGACCATAACCCGCTCTAACGGCCGCTTCTTGAACCTTGCCACCAATATCTGCAAGATCTTCGAGGCTTTTCGATACGCCTTCTTTCATTGCTTCTAATGCTTGTGTGCTTTCATGTAAACCAAATAACCCAGTGAAAGATGCAGTGAGTGCGGTAAGTACAGTTTCATTGGTTCCAAAAAAGGTGATCGCTTGTTTGTAAACCCGATCTTTCGCACTGGTCGTTTGCATCAGTCTGGCCATAATTACTTCTGAAGTGTTATAGCTAACAGTCAAATTATCCGAAAGATCTTTGCTGATTTGATATCGATCTTCTGCAAATTGTAGTTCGCGCATTTTTTCATCACGTGCTAATTCTAATTGTGCTCGTGCGGAGAGATCATCACCAGTGAAAGTTGATACCGTTTCCGCGGCTTGTTTTAATTTGCCTTGCGCTTCGTTCCAAAGTCCTTCTGCTTTTTGCAAAATATCCAGAGCATAAATTTCTGATTCTTTCATTGCACCACGAAAATCTTGATAAGCATTTAAAATGACGCGTTCACGATCAATTTGATCACTCGAATCGCTCGCTACTTCAAGGTAGGTTGCTTTTATTTTATCGAAACGACTTGCAACATCACCACGTGTAACCTTCATCCAGACATTGCTTACTCTTTCAAATGTATCGATCTTGCCGTCTTCGACCTGCTCGACCATACTTTTTGCATCTTCACGAATGCTATTAAAGGCAGCTGTGATTTCTTCATATCGCTCACCCAGTTTCATCTGGCTGACTTGTTCACGCACAACGTCATTAAAAACAGAAGCTTGCGACAAAGTTCGAGCAATGGCTAACGACTTCTCTTCGTCGATATCAGAAATACGCTCTAGTAGAGAGAGAATCGGTGCTTCTTCTACAGTCCCTGGCATCAAACCTAGATCGCGTAACTGATTCATGGCTTTATCAAGATATTGAAGGGTTGTGGTGCTCATCATTCCTCTCCTGTTATTTGCTCGCGGGTGACGAACATTCATTATTGCTTTATTTTTTGGTTTGTTTAATCAGTTTAATTCTTTCGAATTAGCTTTGTTAATTTCTGTTATATCGAAAGGTTATCATAAATTAGCGAGATCACTAATTCAATTTATTATGAGATTGATATTATTATATTTTTCATGAATGTTATCTGAATTTATCAAGCATGATGAGGAATTGCCTGGCCATTTTTGAAAACAACAAAGTCCCCCTTTTCCATCAGATGCCAATCCTCATTTTCAGTCAAGGGTTGTGATGCGATCACACAGACTTTATCTTTTATTGAGAATTTTTCTCTCAGATCCAAAACTTCACCCGTGTCGATCAATTTAGTTTCTATAAAAGGGAATTCTCTAGTTACCCAAACCATTTTATTACTGCAATAAGCAAACAAATGACGTGAGTCACTCAACAAGAAACTGAACACACCGAGTATGTTTAATTCACGTGAAAGCCGTCGAATGTAATTCCAGAGATCTTTTTGTTTAGCTGGTCTTTTGGGGAAACGACGGCGAATTCGATCCATCATATAGCAGAAAGCATATTCGCTATCTGTTGTTCCAACTGGATGATAAAAATGCAGTTTTTTTTTCTTGATATTATTGAGTTGACCATTGTGAGCAAAGACCCAACTACAACCCCAAAGCTCGCGCGTAAATGGATGCGTGTTTTCCAGACTAACCTTGCCTCTGTTCGCAAGGCGAATATGACTGATGATGATCTTACTTTTGATCGCGTGATGCTCGATCCAATCCGCAATTTCAGATGAAACACTCGGCAGCGGGTCATGAAAAGTTCTGCTTGCCTTACCTTCATACAAACTAATTCCCCAACCATCTTTATGAGGTCCCGTTTGTCCACCACGCTCTTTTAATCCAGAAAAGCTATAGCAAATATCTGTTGCTACATTGGCGCTCATCCCTAGCAATTCGCACATAAACAATTTCCATATTGATTTAATCAATCATCCGTGAACACTGATCAAATCAGCCGCTCATCAATAGATATCGTCACTCGCTGGAGTTTTCTTTAAAGTTGATTAAATTAGTATGAAACGAGTAATACTTAAATCAGGTTAGCATTCGATTTAACGAGTTCCAGGTAACATCTTACTCATTATTTTCCAGATATCACTTTTCGTAGCAATTTGATTTTTTTGAATAGTTTTTCGTTTAGCCCAAATATCAGGTATCCCTTTGAGAGCATCGTACTTCGATTGCAGTATTACTTCACTTCTACCGCGTAATACATAACTGACTATGGCCGTAATATTCATTAACAGGTGCAGTGGCAACAACATCCAGAATAAGCATCCAGGTACATTTTTAAAGAAAGTCCAAACAATATTTCGGTGTCCGTGGTAAACAGAAAAATCACTACGTCGTCCACCCGTGGAAGCAGATCCTACATGATGGACAATTGCGTCAGGTACAAATATTATTTTGTGTCCCAAAAGTCGTAAGCGAAAACCGAGATCCATATCTTCCAAATAGCAAAAGTAATCTTCGTCAAACATCCCTGCTTGTATTACCGCTTCTAGATCATAAAGTGCAGCAGCGGCGCATGGAGAAAATATTTCTTTTGATCGCATGTCGCTTGGGTTTTGTTTCTTTCCGTATTGATCACGCCAAACAGCTCCACTAATATGATAAGCATCTCCAAGACCATCGACGATGGAAGGATCTTCATAGCTTAACTGGCGAGAACCGAAAGCTATCACATCTGGATTATCGATCGACGCCGTTTGAAGTGCTTCAAGCCAGTTTTCTTCAGGAAAAGCATCAGGATTTAAAAGTGCAACCCATTTAGTACTACATTCCGATAACACTCGGTTATTTCCGCCAGCAAAACCCAAGTTAGTGCTCATGCGCCGGACCACCACGTTATCAAATTTTTCTGCAATGCTGGCAGACTGATCAGAACTGTTGTTATCGATAACAATGATGTCATCAGGTTGAATCGTTTGTTTTGATATGGCCTCTAAGCACTTCCCTATTAACTTCTCAGAATTCCAACTAACGATGATGATGGTTACATCCATTACCGTTTTTTGCTTATCTTCCATTGTTTAGATGAAAACTGAGTAGTTCCACTTTTTTCATTAACTTCAACATGACATTTAAAATCTACCATACCGGTAATCGTGTTGTCTGTTACAGGCATAACTTTAAACATATGAAAATCGAGAATACGATGCAGGTATGTTTCTTCTTGTTGTAACGACCCAGTTACCCCAGCATTGAGGAAATACGACCCCTGATTGAGATTACAGTGAAACTGAAAATCGACAATGACTTCTGATCCTTTCTCCAAAATTGCTATCCCAGTGCTTGAAGATGGAGAAGAAACCGCACCGCCCAGTTCCACGCCGGAGATTGTTTTGATCATCATCCCAAAACGTACATTCGTAACATTTTCCGTAATTTTAACTGTGTATAAATAACGGTAAACGTTACCATGAACAAGACAATTTACTTGTTCACCAGCCTCATTGATCAATTGTGGAGAAACGATTAAAGCACCTTTTGATTCATATGGTATTACACTTTCAGATCTTAAATTTTCATCAAAATATTCTGTGAAGCCATGATTGTCATCACTTAAAACTGTTACTAAATTTTCGGCTTTTTTGATTTCAATAGGCTGCTCGTTATTTACTGCTTTATCCACTTCATTGACCGCAATTGAATTTTTGATCATTTTACGAATAGCTTCTCTTTTTTCATCGGGCGCATAGGCTAGTTTTTGATATTCAGCGATGACGCGTTTAGGTTGATCCATAATCAACATCTCGCCACCATCAAGCAATATTGCCTTGTCACATAATTCAACGACGGTTCCACCAGAATGAGAAACAAATAATATCGTTGCTCCTTTTTTCTTGATCGCCTCTATACGGGAAAAGCATTTCCTTTGAAAAACTTCATCACCTACCGATAGTGCTTCATCAATAATTAATATTTGTGGATCAGTATGGATAGCGACAGCAAATGCCAACCGCATCATCATCCCACTAGAGTATGTTTTAGCAGGCTGATTTATAAATGGGCCAATATCTGCAAAATTGACAATGTCGTCAAAGCACTTGGAGATCTCTTCTTTACTTAATCCAAGTACTGCTGCATTCATGTAGACATTTTCACGGCCAGTAAATTCAGGATTAAAACCAGAACCGAGTTCTAACAAAGCGGCAATCCTTCCATTGGTTTCTACCGCACCTCCACTTGGAGATAATGTCCCACAGATTATTTGTAGCAGAGTTGACTTACCTGATCCATTACGCCCGACAATTCCTATTGTCTCTCCACGACCTACATCAAATGAGATGTCATTTAACGCCCAGAACTCATCATAATATTGTGGTGGATTTTTCCCGATCATAGCTTTCAATCTCGGGATCAAAAACTGTTTTAATCGATCATGTGGTGCATTATAAATTTGATAACATTTACTCAGATTATTTACACTTATGGGAGTCTCAACAGAGTCACTATAGGACATCAGCAAAACCTTTGCGCGTCTTTTGAAACCAAAAATATCCTACTAGTAATATTGGTAAAGCAATCATTGTATACAGGAGTAAACCACGCCAATCTGGTAGGTTTCCCCATATCAAAACCTCTCTAGATTGAATAATGATAAAGGTAATCGGGTTTAAATATAATAATGATTGTTGACTTTCGGGTAATGCACTTATAGGAAAAAAAACGGGTGAGAGGAAAAGCATTACCGTTGTAAGTATTCCTATTGTAAGGCCTATATCTCTTACATAAACACCAAGGGAAGCAAGAATCCATGCAATTCCCAGAATAAGAATTGCTAAAGGTAATAAGATGATCGGCAAAAGTAGAGCAGTGGAATGTATAGATCCATTGATTACAAGCAACGCAATAAGTAGCACGATAAGACTAATAAATGCGTGAAAAAATGCTGATATAAAACTCACTACTGGCAATATTTCAATTGGGAAAATCACTTTCTTAACGTAATTCACATTGCCCAAGATCAAGTTCGGTGCCCTATTTAAAACTTCAGCCATCAAACCATGAATTATAAGGCCTACAAAAAGTACAAGTGCAAAACTAAACCTGCTTTCATCATCCCCACCTCCCCACCGTGCCTTGAACACAACCGAAAATACGAATGTATAAACTGTCAGCATTAAGATCGGGGTTAAAAATGACCATAAAAGACCCATAATTGAACCCTTATAACGACCGATCACATCTCTCCATGCCATTTGTTTGATAAGTTGTCGATGTTGATAAAGAGACAAGAACAAAGACTTTAGAGAAGCCGGATATGTTGTGTGAGGGTTCAAACAATCACCGTATGATTCGGAAAAATATAATTTTGTAGTTCTTAACCTAGTTTATCTTTACTAGATTAACTCATTGTACATTCGGTACGTAGTTATTGTGAAAAAACTCAATCTCGCAAACCCAATACATCTTGCATATCAAATAAACCATTTTCGCGTTGAGCAATCCAGCCTGATGCTCGAACAGCACCACTTGCAAAAGTCATACGACTTGATGCTTTATGCGTAATTTCTACACGCTCACCTTCTGCTGCAAACATGACGGTATGATCACCAACTATATCGCCAGCTCGAATGGTTTCAAAACCGATCGTTTTCCGGTCACGCTCTCCGGTTACCCCCTCTCGACCATAAACAGCGCACTCAGCAAGATCACGTCCGAGCGCATCCGCGACAACTTCTCCCATACGCAGAGCAGTACCAGAGGGTGCATCAATTTTATGCCGATGATGAGCTTCGACAACTTCGATATCCACATCATCGCCTAAAACTTTTGCTGCAGTTTCTAAAAGTTTGAAACACAGGTTCACGCCTACACTCATATTGGGTGCAAAAACGATCCCAATTTGTTCTGCGGCACTCGAGATAGATTTTTTTTCCTGTTCGGTAAAACCGGTCGTACCGATTACCATGTGCTTACCCGCTTCACGACAAATCTCGATGTTTGCGAGGGTTGCAGAAGGAACTGTAAAATCGATCAAAACATCAAAATCATCAGTAATGTCTGTTAGCGATCCCTTAACTTTAACATCTAATTTCCCAAGACCTGCAAGTTCCCCAGCATCAACGCCGATCAAACTTGAGTCGGGTTGTTCCAATGCACCAGTCAACTCGATACCTGCAGTCTGATAACACGCATTGATCAGAGTTTTGCCCATTCTCCCAGCAGCACCAGTAATTGCTATTCTTGTCATTTTTTTGCCTTTCTCGTTCTAAATTAGAATTTCATATCTTCAAAAAAGCTTTTCACACCATGTAACCATGATGATTCTTTAGGGCTATGCCGTTTACCACCATCTTGCATGGACTGATCAAGTTGTTGCAATAGTTCTTTTTGTTCTGGCGTAAGATTTACCGGTGTTTCAACATTTGCCTTGCATAATAGATCGCCGGTTTGGCTACCGCGAACTGTTTTCACACCCTTACCGCGTAAGCGAAATACTTTTCCTGATTGAGTTTCTGCAGGAATCTTCAAAGTAACTTTACCGTTTAAGGTCGGTACTTCAAGTTCTCCACCAAGTGCCGCTGTTGCAAAACCGATCGGCACTTCGCAAAAAAGATCAGCATCATCACGTTGGAAAATTGCATGTTCTTTAACCCGAACATTAACGTAAAGATCACCAGCTGGACCACCATTTTCCCCATCCTCGCCTTCGCCACCTAAACGTATCCGATCGCCAGTATCGACACCGGGAGGTACTTTTACTGAAATAGTTTTGTTATCTCTCACTCGCCCTTGACCTGCACAATCACCACAGGGGTCTTTGATGACTTTACCGCTACCACGACATTCTGGACACGTTTGTTGCACCGAGAAAAATCCCTGTGACATTCTCACCTGGCCATGTCCCTGACATGTGCTACATGTTGCAGAAGAAGTGCCTTTTTTCGCTCCACTTCCTTTACAAGTAGTACAGGACTTATGTGTGGGCACACGAATTTGTACTGTGTTCCCGGCTACAGCATCTTCTAATGTCATATCTAAATCATAGGCAAGATCAGCACCTCGGTAGACGCGTTGCCCGCCACCTCCACTACGTGATCCACCACCGAAAATATCCCCAAAAACAGAGCCGAAGACATCTTCAAAATTACCAGATCCACCACCGTGTCCACCACCCATTGAGTTATCAACACCCGCATGACCAAATTGATCGTAAGCAGCTCTTTTTTGTTGATCAGAAAGAATTTCGTGTGCTTCTTTTACTTCTTTGAAACTTTCTTCGGCTTTTTCTGGGTTATCGGCATTTCGATCAGGATGATACTTCATCGCTAATTTTCGATAAGCTTTTTTTAATTCCGCTTCACTCGCATTTTTACTAACACCGAGTACTTCGTAATAATCACGTTTTGCCATAATTTTTTAGATCCATTATATACAACACAGCCCGAACAGATTTTCACCTGTCCGGGCTATCCTGAGACTTCAACTCTCTGGGAGTTACTTACTTATCGTTGTCCTTCACTTCCTCGAAATCTGCATCAACGATATCGTCATCACTTGCATTCTCCGAAGGAGGTACATCTTCGGCCTGACCTTCTGCATTTTCTGCATAAGCCCTTTCGGCAATTTTGCCGGATAATTCCGCCAAGGTTTGAGTCTTAGCTTCGATATCATCCTTATCATCACCCTTAATGGCTTCTTTCAAAGTTTCTACCGCCGCTTCAATTTCAGTTTTTTCCGCTTCTTCAACCTTATCGGCTAGATCAGTAAGTGCTTTTTCAGTGCCATGAATGATCTGTTCAGCAGTGTTTCTTACTGTCACCAGTTCATGAAGTTGTTTGTCTTCTTCAGCATGCGCCTCAGCATCTTTGATCATTTGTTCAACTTCTTCATCTGACAATCCACTTGATGCTTTGATGACAATCGATTGCTCTTTATTCGTCGCTTTATCTTTTGCTGACACATTCAGAATACCATTTGCATCAATATCAAAGGTGACTTCAATTTGCGGAGCTCCTCGTTGTGCTGGAGGAATATCAGACAAATCAAAACGACCAAGTGATTTATTACCACCCGCCATTTCACGCTCACCTTGAAGAACATGAACCGTAACCGCTGTTTGGTTATCTTCAGCCGTCGAAAATACCTGATTCGCTTTCGTAGGAATCGTGGTATTTTTCTCGATCAATTTGGTCATTACGCCGCCCATGGTTTCGATACCCAAAGACAAAGGCGTTACGTCGAGTAATAGTACGTCTTTAACATCACCACCCAAAACACCACCTTGAATCGCGGCACCCATTGCAACGGCTTCATCAGGGTTAACGTCTCTACGTGGTTCTTTACCGAAAATTTCTTCAACGACTTCTTGCACTTTCGGCATACGACTCTGTCCACCAACAAGAATGACATCAGTGATTTCCGAAGCGGAAACGCCTGCATCTTTGATTGCTAACTTACAAGGTTCGATAGTGCGCTGGATCAATTCTTCTACAAGTGACTCAAGCTTCGCACGAGTCAATTTGATATTAAGATGTTTCGGGCCACTTGCATCGGCTGTGATATACGGCAGATTCACGTCTGTTTGCTGGCTGGAAGACAATTCGATCTTCGCTTTTTCGGCCGCTTCTTTAAGACGTTGTAAAGCTAATGGATCATTATGCAAATCGACTCCTTGCTCTTTCTTGAATTCGTCCGCCAGAAATTCGATCACGCGTGAATCAAAATCTTCACCACCAAGGAAGGTATCACCGTTAGTCGACAATACTTCGAACTGATGTTCGCCATCGACATCTGCAATTTCTATAATAGAGACGTCAAAAGTACCACCGCCCAAATCATAAACTGCGATTGTGGCGTCACCTTCTTTTTTATCCATGCCAAAAGCTAGCGCAGCTGCGGTTGGTTCATTGATAATCCGTTTAACATCAAGACCAGCAATTTTACCAGCATCTTTTGTCGCTTGACGCTGCGAGTCGTTAAAATAGGCTGGCACAGTTACAACAGCTTCAGTCACCGATTCACCGAGGTAATCTTCAGCCGTTTTTTTCATTTTTTGCAGTATTTTTGCTGAGACTTCTGGTGGCGCCATTTTTTCGCCATGCGCTTCGACCCACGCATCACCATTATCTGCCGCTACGATATTGTAAGGCACCATTTTGATGTCACGCTGTACAACTTCGTCTTTAAACTTTCGTCCAATCAATCGTTTGATTGCGAATATAGTATTATCCGGATTAGTCACCGCTTGTCGTTTTGCAGACTGCCCAACGAGCACTTCGCCATCGCTGGTATAAGCGATGATCGAAGGCGTAGTTCGTCCACCTTCACTGTTCTCAATAACCTTCGGAACACCACCATCTAGCACTGCTACACACGAGTTGGTTGTACCCAGATCGATTCCAATAATTTTACCCATTGCTTAATTCTCCGTAGAAATTTTTAACTTGATACTGATATGGGGTCAGCTATAATTTTTTCAAGTTTTAAAATATTATTTTGTACTTTTTTACTAATTTATCTAGTTGAGCTATTACTTGGCGACGATAACCATCGCTGGTCTGATCAGACGCTCATTTAATAAGTACCCCTTCTGCATTACGTCAATCACCATGCCAGATTCCACATCTGGGCTTTCGATCATAGTCATCGCTTGATGGTGCTCTGGATCAAATTTCTCACCTGCCGGATCAACCATTTGAACACCGCACTTTTCAAGCGCAGTGCTAAATGAAGCTAAAGTCAATTCCATGCCTTCCACCAGACTCTTCACTTCGGCATTCTCAGAAGCGTTAATTCCCAATTCGAGGCTATCTTTGACCGGCAGAAATTCATTGATCAATTTTTCGACAGAATACTTATGTGCACTTTCGACATCTTTAACCGCCCGTTTTCTAACGTTGTCCGTTTCAGCTTGGGCTCGTAATGCCGTTTCCCAATTTTCGCTGGCTTTTTTCTCCGCAGCTTCAAGCTGCCTTTGCAGGCTCTCTAGCTCAGACAAAGGCGCTGATTCGTCAACTGATTGTTGATCTTCTGGGGCCTCTTCATTAATTTCTGGTTCTATATTTCCATCGTCAACAATGTCGTCCAATGGTTCTTTCTCATTAGCCATTTTCAGCTTCTCTCCAAATACAGTTAGTTAATTTGATACTTTATAAATTATTAATTCGTATGAGGTGGGGATTAATGTAAAGATTTCAAGACTGAACCGAGCATTTTTGCTGTGGTATCAACGACAGGGATCACTTTTTCGTATGACATTCGGGTTGGGCCAATGATTCCAAGCACACCCAATACTTCCCCATCAGCTTCATAAGTTGATGTCACAATGCTGCAATCATCAAATGCTTTGTAGCCCGATTCTTCCCCAATAAATAATTGTATTCCTTGTCCATCCAAAGCTTGATCGAGTAAATGCAGAATATCTTGTTTATGATTAAACGCCTCAAAAAGTTGGCGCAGTTGATCCAGATCTGACATCTGACCCTGCTCCATCAAATTAGTCTCTCCAGCTATCACGTAATCTTGCTGTTGGGTTCCTATGTTCAAGGCCTCGGTCATTTCGATCACTGTCGTCATTAGCTGATTTACTTGTTCCTTAGCATCGGACATATCCTTAAGCAATTCTGATCGGACAACAGATAGATCACGTCCAACAAATGCTTTATTCAAATAATTTGCTGCTTGCTCTAACTCTGATGCGCTATAAGCACGTTGAGTATGAATAACTTTGTTTTGTACATCTTTATTATTGATCACTAGAACTGCGAGGACTCTGTTATCCGACAAGGGTAAAAATTCTACATGACGCAAAGATTGTGTTTCTACGCGAGGAATCATTACCAGACCAGCCAGCTGTGTGACTTCCGACAACATTGAAGATGTTTTACCGAGCAGCACTTCTATGTCTTCCTCAGATTCGATATTCGTGCATATTTTCTGGATAACACCTGTTGATAATTTTTCAACGGTTAATAATGAATCAACAAACATTCGGTATCCAAGATTAGTAGGAACACGTCCGGCTGATGTATGCGGAGAAGTGATCAAACCCAGATCCTCCAGATCGGCCATTACATTTCGAATCGTTGCCGAACTCAGATCCAGACCAGATTCTTTGACCAATGTACGAGAACCAACCGGTTGGCCATCTCCAATATAACGCTCCACCAATATCTTCAAAAGATGCTGTTGACGTTCGGTCATTTGCGTATGTTCTGGGTTCTCAGACATGTGTTTTATCGATCAAAAAATAGTCAAAAAAGATTCAAACTCCATTAGAGCGCGAAATTTAGCACTCTCGACTTCAGAGTGCAAAAAATGTTCCTGATCTTACTGAATATCTTGATCATTTTAATAATTACCTTATGAAAACGTGGTCTTAAGCACCTAAAAACACAAGCTATCCCTGATGTTGTGAAATTTGAAAAGAGAATCAAATAACGAAGATCTTAAAAAAAGATTGTTCGCATTAGGTTGAAATGCTAACTTCTCTATCCATGTTCAAGAAAATCGGCCTAATCGCAAAACCCGATGACAAACGGGTACAAAAAGCACTTATTAAACTGATCAAATTTCTCAAGGCTCGAGATCTTGATATTGCTATCGGTAAACAATGTGTAGCACAGCTTGAACCCGAACAAATGGTTGGCCTGCAAACTTTGAATGGCGACAACTGCGACCTGCTTATTTCGATCGGTGGAGACGGAACCTTACTGCATGCTGCACATAGGTTGCCCAATTACGATGTACGACTGCTTGGAATAAATCTTGGAACACTCGGTTTTTTAACCGACATTTCACCCAAAGAAATGGATCAGCGACTAGATCGTATTCTGCAAGGTGACTTTTTTGAAGAACAGCGCGCCATATTACGTTGTTCGGTGATTCGTAATGGTGAAGTTTTATCTACTCATAATGCACTCAATGATGCAGTTATCCAGAAATGGGATACAGCACGGCTGATCACGTTTGATACCTACATCAACGACGTTTACGTTAACAGCCAACGATCTGACGGTTTGATCATATCGACACCGACAGGCTCGACTGCTTATGCTCTATCCTGTGGAGGACCAATTCTTCACCCAAGCCTTAATGCGATAGCATTGGTTCCGATCTGTCCACATACATTGAGTAACCGTCCTATCGTTATCGATGGGAGTAACAAAATCACCATTCAAATTAGTACACCTGAAGCGGAACATGCACGACTCACTTGCGATGGTAATGTGAAATTTGCACTGGCTCAAGATGATCAAATTACCATAGAAAAAAGTGAACGTTTTATTCGTCTGATACATCCTGATGATCATGATTATTACGCGACACTACGTGCAAAACTACAATGGGGCTAAAACATCTCTCAGTAAAAAACTATGCGATAGTCGATCAGCTGGATTTAGAATTCAGCAACGGGATGACGGTTTTCACTGGCGAAACCGGCGCGGGTAAATCAATTATGATCGATGCATTAGGATTGGTGCTTGGTGATCGTGCCCAAAGTGGTGTCGTACGAACTGGTGCAGACAAAACTTCCATCAGTGCTATCTTTGATATCTCTGCTCTCCCGAAAGCAAAAATCTTACTTGAAGATCAAGACATAGATATTGAAGAAGGCGAATGCCTATTGCGTCGACAGATCAGTAGTGATGGGCGTTCACGTGCTTATATCAATGGCGTCGCGGTTCCTGTCCAAACTTTAAAAACACTGAGCGAATTTTTGATCGACATTCATGGTCAACATGCACATCAATCACTAACCCGAAAAGATAACCAACGTGAAATGCTCGATGAATTCGCTGGGCACGATGCGCTTATCGAAGCTGTTCAAAAATCAGCTGAGAATTGGAAAACCATCACAAAAGATCTGGAAAGTTTAAGTGGCGATCCCAAAGAACGAGATAGCCAGAAAGATCTTTTACGTTATCAAATCGACGAATTACAAACGATCATTGTCGATCCAGAGGCTTTGATCGCAACGCTCGATCACCATAAAAAACTTGCAAACCAAACCAGAATTTCTGATGCTTGTCAGACCGCCGAGAATATTTTTCACGATCAAGAATCGCAATCATCGCGTTTACAAAAAGCAATTGTTGCGTTACAAGAAGTAAGTCAATTTGAACCCAAAGTTGAGTCGATCATCGAGACAATGAACGAAGCGAGTATTCAACTCGATGAAGCTGAAACACAGCTTCGCCATTTAATTAGATCGCTCGATTTTGATCAAAATGAATTCGATCAGATCGAATTGCGTTTAAGCTCCTTACAAGACCTTGCACGAAAACACCAAACTCAAATTGAAGATCTACCCGCGACATTCTCCACGCTGAAAAACCAACTGAATGGTCTGGAAAACTCTGAACAAAGATTTAAACAACTCCTGGCTGATCAAAATCAGGCATTTTCCGACTATCAACAAGCAGCAGAGAAACTAAGCAAAAGTAGAAAAAATCAAGCAAAAAAATTATCTGATCAAATTTCTAAAGAAATGCAATTATTAGGCATGGCTGGTGGGAAGTTTGAAGTTCACCTGGAAAATAAAAATGAAGAAAATCTTTCTTCAACAGGAATTGATCAAATTGAATTTATGGTCAGCGCAAATCCTGGGCAGGCCATACAATCTTTAAGTAAAGTCGCATCCGGTGGTGAACTCTCGCGGATCAGTTTAGCCATTCAAGTTATTACCGCTCAGGGCAAAGGCGTCCCAACTTTAGTATTTGATGAAGTCGATGTTGGCATCGGTGGTGGCATTGCAGAAATTGTGGGTAAAAAAATGCGCGCGCTTGGAGAAAAGCGACAAATCCTTTGCGTCACTCACTTACCGCAAGTCGCTTCGCTCGGACACCATCATTTTCAAGTTAAAAAAGATTCTGATCAAAATAATACCTGGACAGAAATTATCCCACTCGATCAAAAACAACGTGTTAATGAAATTGCTCGAATGTTAGGCGGGTTGAAGATTACCGATCAAACTTTAGCTCATGCTGAAGAGATGCTGACTGGCTACTAAGGCCGCTATTGATGATGTTTATTCTCCTCAATATAAGATGGCTATAGAATGTAAGAGCTTATAACTAAAACCAGCGTAGAAAAAAGCAGGTCGGAAAATCTTATACCTGAAGGTACTAAGATCTTTTGGATCTAAATACTCAAAAATTTCAGGCTATTTTTCTAGCGGCATAATTCTATTCCTCACTCGGCACATAAATTACTGATTCATCTAACTTAAAAAAATAAGGCAAAACGACTAGAATTGATAGACAACAGAAAGTCGAACGGTAAGCGGTTCAATAGGATGAAAATGGGTATCACTTATGCCACTTGAAGGCTCAGTTGGCAAACGTGAATTATAAACATAGTCAATATCATGATCATTACTATCAAATAAATTCAAAATGGAAAAGCCTAAAGTGACATCATCTATTGTGTAGTGGCTATTAAAGTTAACAACGGTTAGTGGCGAAGACTTTTCAGCGTTAAAAGAATCTAAGGCTCGTTCACCAAAATGACGTACTCGCAAATTTAAATCCCAATTTTGAATTGGCGTATAATTTAAGCCCAGACTTGCTACAAAAGGCAAAGCGCCTCCAATATAGCGCCCTTCATCATTGGCGCTCTCAGTAAAACTGAGAATGGCTCCAGGACAACTCCAAGTCAACACCAAAGTGATTATCAAACCAATAATAAGCGGCTATTTCAACGCCTGAGCGCCGTGATGGTCTACTTGCCTCAGTATTGCCGGCATCACCAACGAATAACAATTCAGAATCTAACTCTAAAACCCATAACGCTGCAGAAAGATTAAATTTTTCATCATCATGATAGCGGAAACCAATTTCTCCTCCTTTGCCTCGCACTAATAAATCGACAGAGTCAGCAGGATCACCTGTTACAGGATCAACTGTAATTGTTGCGCCCCTTGCATCATTTGAGTGGAACGATTGGCCAAAATTAGCGTAAAACTCAATATCTTCATTAAACTGGTAACTCAGACCACTTTTAAAACTCAGTAAACCATCATTGGCATCACCACCATTTGCAGCAAAATCACTATCGACATCAATGGCAAGGTAATCGTAACGAACACCAATCATTGCGTACCAATCCTGTATTAACTCTAACTCACCTTCCCAAAAAGCAGCGACCGAATATTCCTTAACCTGATCTTGTCGTACTGTACTCAAACGATTCAAATTGGCTGTGCGGTACAAAGCAACATCATCAATATCGTCAAACTGAAGTTGTAAACCATAATTCTGTCTAAGATGACGATCATCAATATGGCTTATTATTTGACGTTGGATACTAGCTCCATAAATGGTACGAGAATCAACTTGTTCAAATTGATCACCATTAACAGGATCATCCAGAAAATAAGTAAAATTTGAGAATAAATCTAACTTGGACCGGATAGCATAAGCATTCATCGACCATTCTTTACCGTGCCATTGTGTCGAGATGCTATATCGGCTAGCGTCACCGCCCACTTGCTCATCGAGAGAACCTAATCGATTGATCCTGCCTTGATCGATTGCACGTTGTGGTATCTGATCTGCTGAGTTCCAATCATTTTCATAAGCCAAAAAGGTAAGTGATAATTCACCCGCATTAACGGGGCTGACTAATCGAGCCATTGCATTAAATTTTTCAACATCTTCTTCAATATCTTTCCAGGGCCCATTGTATTGATGCGTTTCAAGGCCTAATGAAAGATTGCCTAGATCAGACTCAACGGTACCTGCTAGCACTGTGCGAAAAAATTGATCTTTTCCGACTTCTACTTTTGCAAAAGGTTGTTTAATCTTATCCGTCAAATGAAAAGAAGCTGAACCAGCAGTCGAAAAGTCGCCATTCTCTGCGTGATATGGCCCTTTCTGGTAGGCAATATGCTCAACAAATTCAGGAACAATAAAATTTAAATCACTATAACCTTGTCCGTGACCATGACTACGCATATTAACCGGCATTCCATCGACTACGGTTCGAAAATCAGTCCCGTGATCAAGATTATACCCGCGTAAAAAATACTGGTTGGCTTTTCCTGAGCCGCTGTGTTGTGTTACCACCATTCCTGGAACAAACTCTAATACCTCTCCGGTACGTAATATAGGACGTAAAGCAATTTCCTTAGCGCTAATCACACCTTCCGAAGCCGATATACTATCGCCAATCAATTTAGATTGGTGACCTTCAACTACCATTTCGTCAAAAATAGTAATCAGGTCTGAATCAGCTTCTGCAAATGCAACAGAATGAGATAGAACAAGAACGACAATAGAAGAGAAAAATTTCATAGCATACTGATTTGAGTTAACACTAGATTGAACAGTAGTAACAAGCCGATAACTCAAGCTAACGGTTTAATAAATATATTCCTCGTATAAGAAGTAAGCGACACTCCAATGAGAGCCGACAGTAATGAACTATATTTGTTAATTAAACATGTCGCTACCCTTTTTAAGTTATTTGTTCGAATTCAAGTGTCCAGTTTCCACATAAGCTTTGAAACACGACATTAAGGATAATTATTTTCTTTTTTCGAATTTTAACTACCACGACCTCATCCGCACGGAAAGGGTTCATTGGATTTGCACGATAACCATCAAGAATGCGGCGGCTAACACGACGAACACATCAACCAGATTGACGACAGATAGCTTAGAATTTAATTCTTCGTCACCTTCTAAAATTTTAAACTCATGGGCTTTTACTCACTCGTTAATGATCGTCTATTTTTGTTGAAGTAAACCTTTCCTGATCACAACTATTTCTTGTGCAGACCCACATCTTTTTTACACTGGCGATCCAAAAGGGTAATTACCGCTGTAGCAAGGGCTAACACAACGGCTGTGAATTCGGTACATAAATGATCAGGCTTGGCGACAGTTATTTTCTGTCACGATCAGTGCAGTTCCCATTGGAATATGCATTGTGATCAATCCCCGTATTGGGGGAAAATATAACGTCTACTTTTCAGACAAAAAAAATCCCCGCTACATTTCTGTAGCGAGGAGTTTCTTATTTTTATTACGACCTACTTATTCTTGTAGGTTTAGAAGAAACCCAGCGGGCTAGTACTGTAACTAACCAATAGGTTTTTAGTTTGTTGGTAGTGATCCAACATCATTTTATGAGTTTCACGACCTATACCTGATTTTTTGTATCCACCAAAAGCTGCATGTGCAGGGTATAGGTGATAGCAATTCGTCCAAACTCTACCCGCTTGAATACCGCGTCCCATACGATATGCACGGTTTGTATCTCTTGTCCAAACGCCAGAACCTAATCCAAACTCGGTGTCGTTAGCGATTGCCAGTGCTTCTGCTTCGTCTTTAAATGTGGTTACAGATACAACTGGGCCAAAAATTTCTTCCTGGAATATCCGCATGTCGTTAGTGCCTTTGAGCAATGTTGGTTCGATATAAAAACCGCTATCATAATCAGATCCAACTTGTGCGACTTTACCACCAAGAAGCACTTCAGCACCTTCATTCTTACCAATGTCCATATAGCTTAAAATCTTATCAAATTGTTCTTTTGAAGCTTGTGCACCAACCATGACCTCGGTATCTAATGGCGTACCACGGACGATATTTTTAGCTCGCTCTATAATCTTTGCAACAAATTCTTCATAGATGCTTTCCTGGATAAGTGCTCGTGATGGACAGGTACATACTTCACCCTGATTGAAGAATGCTAAGACTGCACCTTCAGCACATTTATTAATGTAATCATCTTCATACTGCATAATGTCTTCAAAGAAAATATTTGGAGACTTACCGCCCAGTTCAACAGTGGAAGGTATGATATTGTCAGCTGCACATTTCAATATGTGAGCACCAACTGGTGTAGAACCCGTAAATGCTATTTTAGCAATTCGCTTACTCGTTGCCAGCGCTTGTCCCGCTTCTTTACCATAACCATTAACTACATTCAGTACGCCTGGTGGTAATAGATCTCCGATTGTTTCTAGCAAAATTAAAATAGAAAAAGGTGTCTGTTCTGCAGGTTTCATTACAATGCAGTTTCCGGTGACTAATGCTGGTGCAATTTTCCACACCGCCATGAGTAACGGGAAGTTCCATGGAATAATTTGACCAACAACGCCTAGTGGCTCATGAAACTGATAAGAAACTGTATCATTATCAATTTCACCCATAGTGCCTTCTTGAGCTCGAATACAACCCGCATAGTAACGAAAATGATCAACACAGAGTGGTACGTCAGCATTGAGTGTCTCGCGAATGGCTTTACCGTTATCCCATGTTTCAGCGACAGCGAGCTTTTCAATGTTAGCTTCTATGCGATCTGCAATTTTAAGCATTAAGTTTGAACGTTCAGTAACTGAGGTTTTACCCCAGGCATCTTTAGCAGCATGGGCCGCATCAAGGGCGAGGTTTATATCTTCTTCCGTTGACCGAGGTATTTCACAAAAGTTCTCTCCATTCACAGGGCTTACATTCGAGAAGTACTCACCTTTAACTGGCTCAACCCAGTCACCATTAATAAAATTACCGTAGCGTGATTTTGTGGAAACGACCGAGCCTTCTGTTCCTGGTTGTGCATAGATCATAATCTTTCTCTCTTTAGTTATTAGATTGATGGATACCCGACTAAGGATAATGCGATATGCAAGCATAATGCTTTGCTAATAATCTCAAAAACTTGACTTAGAATCCTATTAGGTCTAAAAATTATATTATACGGTACTTAGCCTAGACACTATGTTATTAGAAAACAACTCTTTGGAAAAGCGACGAAATAAACGACAACTGTTAGTCGAAAATAAATTAACGTTCAACGGACCCGATTCAGAATTAAGTATTTATGATACCTACCGTGCCGCATCAGGCGTAGGTCTTGATGCCGATCAATTAATGTATTGCGGAATGGTACAAGGTAAAAAAGTCATGCATGACTTTATTAATAAACAAGGCGAAGTCTTTTTACCCCATGAATCTTATGTAATGCCGCCTGGAGGTCATGTTGAAATAGATTTTCCGGAAGCAAAAGAAACCCAGCCAACCACCTGTTTAACTATCGAAATACCTAAGGAGCGTATTGAAACGATCTCCGAACGTATGCAAGACCTAACTCCTATACATGGACTTGATCATGATTGGGGCTATCAACCTCATGTATTTCACAAACATCACACGGCCGACACGCAACATCTGCTGGAAAGACTGGTTTCATTATTCACTCAGAATGACCCCGATAAAGAAATTATGGTTGATCTCGGAATCTCTGAACTCATTATCAAATTGCTAAGAGAACAAGGTCGAGATTTACTCCTGAACTATAGCAGGCAGGCTCCAGACTCATCTGGGTTGATCGTCGCAATAAATTTTATCGAACAAAACATAGCTTTACCGTTAGATGTAGAACAACTCTGCCGTAAAGCTTGTATGAGCCGTAGCCGACTATATATAGAATTCAAAAAACAATTGGGTTGTTCACCCGGCGAATATCAACAACAAAGACGGCTAAACTCCGCAGCAGATTATTTGAAGAAAGGAAAAACGGTGACAGAAACTTGTTACGAGGTAGGATTTAATGACCTTAGCCATTTTAGCCGACGTTTCGCTCATTTTTTTGGTCGTTCGCCTAGACAGTTTCGCAACGAACATAAGCCGGCAAATCCAGTATAAAACGAACTGGCTGACCTTGAATTACGAAAGATAATTGATCAAATAACTCAAAGGATATACTTTGCCATATCTTCATCTTGCGCAAGTTCCCCAAGTTGGTTATCAACATATTCTGCGTCTATTTCAACAGCTTTCGATTCGCCATTCGCCTGAAACGAAATATCTTCCAGTAATCGTTCCATCACCGTATGAAGCCGGCGAGCACCAATATTCTCATTATCCTGGTTTACCTGCCAAGCGATCTCCGCAATTCGATTTACACCAGATTCTGCGAACGTTAGAGCAACACCTTCGGTGGCCATTAAAGCTTGGTACTGCTCTGTAAGCGATGCGTCTGGTTCGGTTAGAATTCTTACGAAATCATTACTACTGAGTGCTTCTAATTCAACACGGTTTGGAAGTCGGCCTTGTAATTCAGGGATCAGATCAGAAGGTTTAGACAAGTGGAATGCGCCGGAAGCAATGAACAAAATATGATCGGTTTTCACCATACCGTATTTAGTTGAAACCGTAGAACCTTCGACTAACGGAAGTAGATCACGTTGCACACCTTCACGCGATACATCGGCACCACCACTTCGATCTGATCGCTGTGCGACCTTGTCTAATTCGTCAAGGAAAACAATCCCATTTTGTTCTACTGACTCCACTGCGGCTGCTTTTATTTCTTCTTCATTGATCAATTTTGATGCTTCTTCTTCGAGTAATAATTTCACCGCTTCTTTAACCTTAACCTTGCGTTCACTAGTGCGGTTATTACCCATGTTCTGAAACATGCCCTGCAGCTGGTTGGTCATTTCTTCCATACCCGGTGGTGCCATAATCTCAACACCCATCGGTGCAGCACTCACTTCAATTTCAATCTCTTTATCGTCCAACGTACCTTCGCGCAACATCTTTCTAAAGGTCTGACGAGTACCCGATTCTTCAAGATCATCCGGTTGTTCTTCACCAAAGGTTCTGGCTTTTGGAAGCAATATATCTAAGATTCGTTCTTCGACGGCATCCTCGGCTTTACGCTCAACTTTCGCCATCTCGGCTTCACGATTCATTTTCACCGCAATATCGGCCAGATCGCGAATAATCGATTCTACATCTCTACCGACATAACCCACTTCGGTAAACTTTGTCGCCTCAATTTTAATAAATGGGGAATTAGCTAATTTTGCCAGGCGCCTGGCAATTTCTGTTTTGCCAACACCTGTTGGTCCGATCATTAAAATATTTTTGGGTGTAATTTCCGTACGAAGTTGAGGTTCCACTTGTGACCGCCGCCAGCGATTTCGTAATGCAACAGCAACTGCCCGTTTCGCGACGTCCTGACCGACGATATGTTTATCCAACTCTGTAACGATTTGCTTTGGTGTGAGTTCTTTATGTGATGAGATATTTGTCATTATTTTTTGACATCCAGTTCTTCGATGACGAGATTTGGGTTAGTATAAATACAGATATCCGCTGCAATATGCAGAGACTTTTCTACGACAGCGCGAGCATCAAGATCAGTATTTTCCAACAATGCTTTTGCGGCGGATTTTGCATAAGAACCACCCGAACCGATCGCTAGTAATCCATTGTCAATTTCTTCTGGATCAATTACATCTCCGTTTCCAGAAACGATCAAAGAAGTCTCTTTATCTGCCACGATCAATAATGCTTCAAGCTTTCTTAGTGCACGATCTGATCGCCAGTCTTTAGCCAGCTCTACTGCGGAACGCAATAAATTTCCCTGATGCTTTTGCAACTTTGCTTCTATACGTTCAAACAAAGTAAACGCATCTGCCGTTCCGCCTGCAAATCCAGCCAGCACTTCATTACTTTCGCAATTAAGTCGTCGGACTTTTCGTGCATTACCTTTCAATACGGTGTCTCCAAGAGTGACTTGTCCATCACCACCAATCACGACATGACCATTTCGTCGTACTGATAAAATTGTTGTTCCTCGGAATTGTTCCACGTTTAAACCACCGCTAATTTATTAAATTTGAAATTGGATATTTGAAGTGAATAAAGATTACTGATCTAAATCAAGTATGTTCACTTGTGACGCTTGTCAGGCTCACGAACTTCTTCTACTAGCTGCCGAGCAAACTTTTTAACTTGAAGATCATAAAGCGCTAACTCGCCTCCAGTTTTTATCGCTAATATTGCTAGTCGTCCAATTAACATCAATAAAAAGATCGCGATTATCCACGCCAGAAAATAGGAGATCCTTAATGCATCATCGTTTGTTGTTGTGACTTCAGGTTCGTCAATAAGACCTTCACGACGTTTTACCTTTTTAGTTTTTTTAGATGAAAAAGAAGCGAGAACTTTATCTAGATTTGATCCACTATCGATAGCATCAGCAAACCGTTCAATATTGTGCGGACCTTTATAAAGTCCCAGTACTTCTGAAATAACAAGGCCGCCTACCCACAATCCTGCGAGTAATGTAAAAAGCCCCATCAGGCGTACAAAAAATGACATAAAACTGTCTACTGCTGATGACGTACTTTTAGCTGCTCTCATATTCTGTCGTTCCTGTTTTTCCGATCTGCTACGTCTGCCCGTTCTGATTTCATCTCGATCATCAGATTCAAATTGAAATTGTGCCATGTGATTTTTATTCCAGAAAAAGGTAATTCTGAGTTATTAATTTAATGTTGACATAATACCTTGAAACACGCTATCTCACCAAAAGCTTTACCTAATAAAAGGCGATTACTTTGCTGCTAGCGTAATTTACAGTGATAATTCCTGCTATGTTTCGCTTTATCTTTATCAAATTAGCAAGTGCGCTGTTCGTAATGGCAGGTGTGGTTTGTATCGTATTTTTTCTTTTACATTTAATCCCTGGCGATCCGGTCGAAGTAATGCTTGGAGAATCTGCACTACCTACTGATCGAGAAGCGTTACGAAAGGAACTGGGACTTGATCAACCCATCCTGACACAATTTCAAATCTATATTTCTGATCTAACAAAACTTGATCTTGGAAAATCGTTACATTCGAAACAACCCATTACAGAAATTCTGGCCGAACGCTTACCAGCAACATTTACGCTTGCCGCTTCCGCTTTAATAATTGCAATTTTGATCGCACTTCCACTCGGGGTTATTTCTGCAATTCGTAAAGATACCTCAATTGATCGTAGCGCAATGGGATTCGCAATGCTGGGCGTTTCTATTCCAAATTTCTGGATGGGACCGATCCTTATTTTAATTTTTTCACTCTGGCTAGGTTGGTTACCTGTCAGCGGAAATGATCAAACTTTCTCGATCATATTGCCAGCATTAACTCTCGGAACCGCATTAGCGGCGATTTTATCTCGAATGATCCGATCCTCTGTACTTGAAGTGCTTAATGACGATTACATTCGTACCGCGCGTGCAAAGGGTATATCCGAACCCAGGATCATCATTAATCATGCATTAAGCAATGCAACTTTGCCGGTCATCACCGTACTTGGATTACAACTTGGGGGACTTCTCGGTGGTGCCGTGATTACAGAAACTATTTTTTCTTGGCCCGGAATTGGTCAGCTGACTATTGATGCAATCCAGCGACGAGATTATCCGGTCGTCCAGGCGTGTGTGTTGGTGATTAGTTTGATCTATGTTTTAGTCAACATGCTCACCGATCTCGCTTATGGTTGGCTTGATCCGAGAGTAAGATTTTCAGAATGAAATTAACCCGATCAAAAAGTGTATTCATCACATCAAGCATTTTGATCGTCTGGTGCATTCTGGCATTGTTTGGAAATTTATTTGACCTATCACCCAATGATATCAACTTAGAAAAAATCCTCGTCTCACTAAATTTTGAACAATGGCTTGGTTACGATGATCTTGGTAGATCAATTTCTGATCGTTTAATCATCGGCGCAAAAACATCCCTGTTTGTTAGTCTTGGCGTAGTTTCACTTTCGGCTCTTTTAGGCACAACAATTGGTATGCTCGCGGCATGGCAAGGTGGTTGGTTAGATCTGATCATCGTTCGAATTATTGATATTTTTTTAGCTTTCCCCGGTATTCTCCTCGCGATTGCTCTTGCTGGAATTTTAGGACCAGGGATCAATAATATTATTATCGCGCTGACTGTTGTTGGTTGGGTTGGTTTTGCCCGACTTGCTCGTGCGCAAACGCTTAGTATAAAAAACCGCGAACACATTCAAGCTGCAAAAGCGTTAGGAACGCCAGCGCATACAACGTTACGAAAACACATCTTACCGCTGATAATGGCACCTGTGATCGTAGAAGCCACGTTTGGAATTGCCAGCGTGATTATCGCCGAAGCCGGTTTGTCTTTTCTTGGGCTCGGCATACAACCACCAACTGCCTCTTGGGGAACAATGATCCGCGACGGCACACGTTATATGCTTGTCGCTCCACACATGGTAATCGCACCCGGAGTAACCTTGTGTCTTGTCGTATTGTCAGTCAATATGCTGGGCGATAAATTACGAGACTGGATGGATATCAAGGCGTCATGACATTAGGCCCATTAATGATCGATGTTCTCGGTTTAGAATTAACCGAGGAAGAAAAAGAAATGCTGCAACATCCATTGGTTGGCGGCATTATTTTATTTACTCGAAATTATGACTCTGCCGATCAGGTTTCAGATCTGATCAAAAATATCCAGAAACATGCACACACTCATTTGTTGATATCCGTGGATCACGAAGGCGGTGCCGTACAACGCTTCCGCAAAGAATTCACCCGTTTGCCAGCTTGTGCAGAATTGGGCAAAGCTTACGATCAAAATTCGGAAGAAGCGTTAGATCTTGCCTACGATATGGGTTGGGTGATGGCTTCTGAATTACGTACCGTTGGCGTCGACATTAGCTTTGCACCGATTCTTGATCTTGGCGGCATAAGCCGAGTAATAAATGATCGCGCCTTTCATAAAAAACCCAATATTATTGCCTCGCTAGCATATGCCTATCGACATGGAATGAAAGATGCCGGCATGTCCGCTATTGGAAAACATTTCCCCGGTCATGGATCTATCGCGGAAGATTCTCATCACGAAATTCCTGTTGACGATCGACCTATAGAAGAGATAGAAAAAAATGATCTAATCCCGTTCCAGAAGATGATCAATAATGGATTGGAAGCTATTATGCCCGCACATGTTATTTATCCACAGATTGATAAAATGCCGGCCGGATTTTCAGCCGTCTGGTTGCAAGAAATTTTACGTAAAAAAATGAACTTCCAAGGCGCAATATTTTCTGACGACATGAGTATGGCAGGTGCGGCGGTTGGTGGTGATTTTATTGCCAGAACACGAACAGCGTTAGACGCAGGTTGCGATATGGTTTTGATCTGCAATGATCAACAAGGTGCTATTCAGGTTCTAGATAGTTTTGGTCAATATAATGATCCTGTTTCACAAATCAGGTTGATCAGAATGCATGGTCAAAACGCGATTACCCGAGAGCAATTATCGAAAGACGAAAATTGGCAAAAACGCGTAAAAAAACTCAACCAACTTTGCCCTGATCAAGAACTCGATTTGGGTGATGATGAATTTTTATAAATGCTTAAAATGACAGACGATCAAAATATGAATAAATTTTTTGTTTTAACAACCACACTACTTCTCTCGCTCACTTTTATATTTTCTACAACCGTTCGAGCTGAATTAATTTGCGAACCATTAGTGCTAGCAGAACAAAAACAAATCGTTCCAGATCGTCACGCAAAAGGTCTGCTTTGGAAGATCAGCCGAATTGGCTTACAACCTAGTTATCTCTTTGGAACCATGCACCTGCCTGATAAAGAAATAACGACATTATCTCGCCCTGTTTTAGATGCGTTGGATAATGCCCTCAGTGTCACGCTTGAAGTTAAATTCGATCCTGAATTATTCCAGGATATTTCAAAAACGATGAACTATTCCGATGGCACAACACTTAAAGGAACGGTAGGAAAAGATCTCTACGAGGACGCACTATTCTTACTAAAAAATTATGGTTTTACTGATGAACTTGCAAGCTCACTAAAGCCTTGGTCAGCATATCTTGCATTGAGTATGCCGCCATCAAAAGGTGGCTTACCTTTAGACATGGTGATCCTTAATCGTGGCAAACAATTCGGTGCTGAAATTTATGGACTTGAAACATTAGATGAACAACTTGGTATTTTTGATAAAATGCCTGATGAAGAACAAAAACAACTTTTAAAAGAAACGGTATGCAACTACAAAACATTTCAAAAAGATGTTTTTGAAATGAAAGATCTTTATCTAAAAAAAGATCTCGCTGGACTCGCTTTCATGTCCGAAAAATATGAACCCAAAGAGGAAGGCCAGTACGATGAGCTGATGGAAGATCTGATCACAAAACGAAATTTAAAAATGGCAGAGCGTATGCAAATACGTCTTATTGAAGGTAATGCGTTTATCGCTGTTGGCGCGCTGCATTTACCTGGTGAAGAAGGTATTCTCGGCTTGCTTGAAGAACAAGGTTTTACTGTCGAGCCTATTTTTTAGATCGACTCACATTCTTAGTTATTTAAACATAAAGCATTAAGGAAAAAACATGTTACAAAACCTGTTCAATCAGATCGTCACTTTCTATAACGAAGGCCCTTGGCTTGTTAAAATCTGTATTGTTGTTTTCCTTGTTCTATTAGCAACATTTATTGAATATAAATTTCTTAAACGTGTCCATGCAAAACTTAAAAATACGGGTACTCACTGGGATCATGCTTTCATCGAGGCATTAAGAAAACCTTTAGTTGTATTCTTTTGGCTGGTGGGATTAACCGTCATCTTAAAAATAATTCAGACTCAAACCGGCCACATCTTCATTGAAGATATCAACCCAATCAGGACAGTTTCGATCATCCTGCTAATCACCTGGTTTCTGATTCGTTTTATCATAATTAGTAAAAGCAATATTATTGAAAAAAAACAACTGAAAGGTGTGAAATTTGATCGTACAACCCTCGATGCGATCTCTAAATTATTAAAACTCACAACACTGATCATCAGTGCGATTGTTATCGCACAAACATTGGGCTTTACTGTTTCTGGCTTGCTTGCCTTCGGAGGAATTAGTGGTATAGCCATTGGTTTTGCCGCGAAAGATTTATTATCAAATTTTTTCGGTGGTTTAATGATCTATCTGGATCGCCCATTTAATGTCGGTGACTGGATTCGATCACCGGATCGAGAAATAGAAGGGACCGTCGAAGAGATTGGTTGGCGGCTTACAATCATTCGCACTTTTGATAAACGACCGCTCTACGTACCTAATGCGATCTTCGCGAATATTGCGGTCGAAAATCCCTCGCGAATGACCAATCGTCGAATCAAAGAAACCATTGGAATTCGTTATGATGATGCCAATAAAATAGATGATATTATTACCGATGTAAAATCCATGCTTGAAGAACACGAAGAGATAGACACAAGTCAAACTTTGATCGTTAACTTCAATTCTTTTGCACCGTCTTCGTTAGATTTTTTTATTTATACTTTTACAAAAACAACCAACTGGATCCGTTTTCATGAAATTAAACAGGATGTACTTTTAAAAGTGTTAGCGATTATTACAAACCATGGCGCTGAGACGGCCTTCCCAACATCGACACTACATATCAAACCTGATCAATTAATAAATGATCAACAAATTCCAAACTAAGAATAGAGAATACAAAATGGATCTTTTAAAAACAGTTGATGAAGTTGTTCAACGCGCATTAATAGAAGACATTCAAGACGGTGACCTGACCGCCAGCTTATTACCTGATGATTCCAGATCAAAAACGCGTGTGATCACTCGTGAAAAAGCGATCATTTGTGGCCGCCCCTGGTTTGATAGTGTCTTCGATCAATTAGATAAAAATATAAAAGTAAAATGGTTAATTAAAGAAGGTGAAATGGCTGAAGCTAATCAAGAACTTTGCCACTTGGAAGGACTAACAAAACCGATCCTTACCGGTGAACGTACCGCTCTCAACTTTTTGCAAACATTATCCGCAACTGCAACGGCCACACACAATTACGTAGAGGTTTTAAAAGGCACAAAAACCAAGTTACTCGACACTCGAAAAACAATACCTGGACTTCGTGATGCACAAAAATACGCAGTAAAAACAGGCGGCGGAAAAAACCATCGCATTGGTTTATACGATGGCATTTTATTAAAAGAAAACCACATTGATGCAGCAGGATCAATCACCGCGGCAGTCGTCGAAGCAAAAAAAAGATATCCAGAAATCCCTGTCGAAGTTGAAGTCGAAAATATGGATCAATTAAGCGAAGCAATAGAAGCGGGAACCGACATCATCATGCTCGATAATTTTGATAATGATCAAATGCGTGAAGCGGTTAGGTTCACAGCTGGCCGATCCAAGCTCGAAGCTTCAGGTGGTTATAACAAAGAAACGCTACGAGCTGCTGCAGAAACGGGAGTAGATTATATTTCGGTTGGGGCTTTGACTAAGCATATCAAGGCGGTTGATCTTTCTATGCGTTTTGTTGATTGAAGATGAGAGTTTCAAATCTTTATACAAGGACATGCCGTACAGTACTATTAGCTTTTGGTTCCATTTACTCTTTACCGTAAAGTTGCAACTCTTGGCGCCCAAGCATGTAAAGAAAAAGTCCATAACGAATCTATGTCTCTATCCGACCAAATAGCTACTGAAGAAAAGTATGACAAGTATTTTATAGATAAATCAGCTGCCATAGGCGAAATTGGAGGTGTAAAAAGTATGGCTTCAAGAATCACAAGCGCACGATTCAAAGAATTTAATTCTTCAGTAGATTCTGCCTCACTAATTTTTGCTCATTCAATACTTGATGCTGTATCTTTTGATTTCTGTCGTACAATTGCTTCCGAATTTCCAGATAGCTGGACACCTTTTATTGAAAATAAACAAATCAGTATCAAAGACTCGCGAGAATTATCTTCTGAAAAAATTAACAACAAATTTATCACGGCTGAACTTAAAAAATTAGAGAAAGAATCTCTCTTAGTAAAAATGATCGCTTATTTCAAGTTTGCAAACCTGAACCAGAGTTTGACCCTCTTGAAAGTTATGTGTTTGACAGGAATAAACTTACCGAGCTTGATCATGTCCGTCATGAGTTAGTCCATTCCCCAGAAAAAATAAATACAATTTCATCAATTGAGGACGATTTAGAGTTTCTACAGAAAACAGGTTTATTCTATATGTCTCTACTCAATTATCGTTTTGACCTTTAATGGAATGTAGCTGAGTGGTTTGATAATTAGATATGATGGACAAACACTTCTTTCTTTTATAGAAAGAAGTGTTTGTATCACTCAAAGCTTACCCTTCACAATCTGATAAATTTCATTAGTATCTTTTTCAGCATTCGCTAACAGTTTTTCCAAATCCGCTAATCTTTTATCAGCAAAATCTTTATCTTTGATGCTGCCTGCATTGATATAAACATTCAATGCAGCACTTTTGAGCGCGCCGTATGCCGCCATTACTGAAACGCCTGCATCACTGATCACGTTTGTATTGCCTTTTTCAGCGGCTGAACGACTCACCGCGATGACGTCTGCACAGGCGCGTGCACATTCAAGTGGTACGTCCGTCGCTTCACGTAATGCAACCTGAATTGCTTCGCTACGAGCAGCTTTTTCATCATCGGTTTCTTTTGGTAGTCCGTAAGAACCCATCAATTTATCAAAAACTTCTACATCTGCTGCGATCATATCTGTCAAACGAGCGCGTAAATCTTCCGCTTCACCTAACGTGTTTTTCATTTCTTCTTCGACATCTTTGTATTTTTCTTTGCCGATAGTCAGGTTGCAAACCATGCTGGTCAATGCTGCGCCAGTCGCGCCGAGTAATGCCGCTGCACCGCCGCCGCCAGGAGTTGGTGCACTACTCGCTAGTTGATCGAGAAATTCTTGTATTGATTGATTTTTTACCATTGGCCGATGTTCCTCCGCACCATTTATTGTCTGAAAATAAAGCTGGGATTATAAGGGAGTCCGCTCATAGGGTCTATTCTGACTTGTTCAATAAGCTGTGATAGGTTAAATTTAGCATTCGCGCATTTTCTGGATATCTCTAGGTTTAATTTTCTATGGGTCACATTTAAGGATCTATGTGAAACATTTCTGATCAGATTTATCTCTAAACAAATAAAAATATTACTCAGTGAGGAAAATTACTATGCCTAAGAATCTACTATTCCATTTTGATACTGATCCAATGCCTAGCGTTTTCGACACGGTTGTCGCTTACGATGGTGGTGCCGATCATGTCAAAGGCTATGGTGGTGTCACACCAGGAAACGTCACCCCATTAGTAGAAGGAACAATTTTTACACGTCCTCCAAAAGACAAAAAACATACTGCAATCTTTGTTAGTGGTAGCAATATGGTCGCTGGTGAAGAACTGTTTAAAGCTATCCCCAAAAACTTCTTTGGTGATTTTCGTGTTTCTATGATGCTGGATAGTAATGGTTCCAACACAACCGCCGCTGCAATGGTTGCGTTACTTGAAGATGCCTCAAATAATTTAAAAGCAAAACGCGCTGTTGTTCTCGCTGGAACAGGGCCTGTTGGGCAAAGAGCCGGTGTTATGTTGGCTAAAGAAGGAGCAAATGTTGTTTTAACTTCTCGAAGTCTTGAAAGAGCTCAACAAGCTTGTGATGACATGAATGAGAGCTTTGGTGTCGAAATGACTGCCGCGGTTGCCTCTGATGAAGAATCAACTGCAAAAGCACTTGAAGGCGCACAAATAGTGTTAGCTTGTGGCGCAGCAGGTATTGAGCTGTTGTCGGAAGATGCCTGGAGATTAAACCCAACCATTCAAATGATGTCTGATGCAAATGCAACGCCTCCCTTAGGTTTTGGTGGCATTAATATGATGGATAAAGGCAAGCTGTATCACGGCAAACTCGTTTGGGGAGCAATTGGTGTAGGTACTTTGAAACTTGCACTACACAAGCGTTGCATAGAAAAACTATTTGAAGCACATGATCAAGTGTTTGACGCGATGGAAATCTATGCCATCTGTAAAGAAATAATCGCAGAAAAAGGCGGCTGGTAAAAATACCTTCTTTTTTGATCTGTTTTTCTGTCAGATTTTGTAAAAAACAACACCTTTGATCGTTAACCTGATCAGAGGTGTTTTTATTTTAAGAACGTCATGCGAAAATACCGATATGATGAAAAAATTCTTACTACCCACTCTGTTACTCCTCACTTTCTCTAACTCGTTATTTGCTGCCTCTTTTGAAGAAGGTAAAGAAGCCTACTACTCACAAGACTACGAGAAAGCTTTCTCCATACTAGAGCCTATGGCAGCCAAAGGGCATGCAAAAGCACAAATCACCCTTGGAATCATGTATGACTTTGGTCACGGCGTAGAAAAAGATCCTGTCAAAGCCATTAGCTGGTATGAAAAAGCTGCCGCACAAGGGAATTCTTCGGTCCAACATGATCTCGGCGTAAAATATTTTAAAGGCCAGGGTGTTGAGCAAGACTATGATAAAGCTTCCGCCTGGTGGCGTATGGCGGCTGATAATGGCGTCGCAGTTTCGCAATACAACCTCGGCATTATGTATGCTCGGGGTCTCGGTATTGAAAAAGACAGTGCCCAGGCAGTAAATTGGTATTCTAAAGCGGCCTCTCAAGGTCATCCGCATGCTCAATATAGTCTGGGTGTTATGTATTCATTTGGACAAGGTGTCACTCAAGATTACACAAAAGGACTATCTTATTTTCAGGATGCTGCAGAACAAAATATTGCTCAGGCGCAATACAATTTAGCTGTTTTACTCGAACATGGTCGAGGAACAGATGTTGATCTGGTGGGCGCCAGAAAATGGTATCAAAGAGCTTCAGAAGGAGGTATTGAGCAAGCAACAGAGAGACTGCAAAGCTTTGAGGATTCTAGTGAGTCGGTTCAAGTGACTTCCATTGAGACACCGCCAGCTGTACCGGCAGAGGCTATAACTACAGAAAAAACTGAGCCGCGGAAAAGTGCCTCCAAAGAAGATCCCGTTACTAATGTGACAACGAATACCCAAACTGCCTCGACTACTGAAACGGAAGCTCTCGTAATACCAGAAACAACAATTACAAAAAATGATCCTGCTCGCAACCCAGCACCAACGAAATTACCCCCGGAAAATCATCAAGTTGTTTCTGGAGAAGAAATTGAAAAAGCAACAGCTGCATTACAACAACAAGCGGAAGTTGTGAAAATAGTAGAAAAACCAGTCCAGGCACCTGCTAAAAAAATAGCTAAGAAAATAAAAACACCCAAGCCTGCAAAGCAATTACCAAAGACCAATTCGGATAACAACGATACTGACTTAAAAGTTAGTAATGAATCAGTAGTACATTTTTCTCAAGAATCTCTCGATGAAAACTGGATCGTTGCGCAAAATCCAGGACACTATGCACTCCAGATGATCGCTTTTCATCAAAAAGAATATGCTCAGCGGTATATAGATAATCTTGATCTGGAAGGCGAAAAAGCGGTTTACAAATCAACCATGCATGGCCGTACAATTTATAAAGTTATTTATGGAAATTTTCTAAACCACAAAGAATCTTTACGAGGCAGGCGAGCACTTCCACCCAAATATCGAGATGCACGACCTTTCCCAAGAAGTTTTGAATTTATCCAAAACGATATTAAAGAATAAGGCACTATGCCTGTTTTTAATAAACTCCTTACATCCAGTTCTGAAGATGTAATTGAGATATTCTATGCGCCCGAAATAGATCTTGCATCTACCGCTGAAGAAATAGCTCAACTTATTCAATTGAACCTCAGCCAGCTTATCTGTTCGCTGGGTTTTAATAGCAATATAAAAGAACTACTCGATATTATTTTTATACTCGGTTTTGAGTCAATCGAAGATTTACTAACAAAACGAAATCGTATTTTTGTTTCTGATATATATCAACAAATTTCTTTAAAACAAATTCTCGCCATTTACGATCAGATTTTAAATCTTCCAAAAAACAGCAACAAAAAAGAAACAAACAAATCCGATAGTTTTATAACTACGCTTTTATCAAAGAGAATAGAGTTACTCGAACATAGAATTGAGAAATCTGTTAAACCAAAATTGATCGAAAACTATCGTTCTGAAATGAAAGCGATATACAAAACCGGTTCAATTCCTGTTGATTTTGTAAAACTTCGATTAGAAAACTCTGATAGTGGATTCCGTGCTTTGATAGATGAAATTAATTTAATCGTCGATTCAAAAATATTTCCCGTTGATCATATTTTTCTAAATGACTCTGTTCTACCAGAAGAAAAACGGCGTCTTATTTCTCGAGGCTTAATCTCACGAGAACTTGTTAGACAACGGCTAGAAAAAAAGAATTTATCGATTTCCGAAAAAGAAATACTGGAAAACTATTTATATGAAACGAGTTAAAATTGTCGTTGCAGGAACTTATGGTGCTGGTAAAACACGCTTCATAAATACCGCCAGTGAAATCGAAACTGTTTCAACAGAAGTTGCTCTGGAAGATCAAACTGGAATAAAAAAAACTACAACAGTTGCAATGGATTATGGAAGAATTGATCTTGATGACTCAGTACAGATCAATTTATTTGGAACACCAGGACAAGATTATCTTGATTTCATGTGGGATGTGCTAGCGAAAGGAATGAGAGGATTTATTCTGGTCGTGGATAGCAGTGATCGTAGTTCGCTGGACGACGCTGTAAATATTCTTGGCAGTTTTGATGTTTCATTACCGCATGTTATTGCAGCCAGCAAACAAGATTATCCAGATATTATTTCCGTGGAAGAAATTCGAAGTCATTTAAAACTATCAGAAAATATCCCTATTGTTCCATGTGCAGCGGTAGAAAAAGAAAGTGTGATGCTGGTCATTCAAACATTAACAGATTCGATTGATCTCGACTCAATTCCAACACTTTAAATAATTATTCTTTAATTAAACTCTCTTTTTCTTCATCGTTTGAAAGAAAAAAAGCATCGATCAACATCATTACTGCACCAACTGAAATTGCGGCATCGGCAATATTAAATGTCGCAAAATGCCATGTGCCGATATGGAAATCTATAAAATCGACCACGTAACCAAAACGAACGCGATCAATTAAATTACCTACCGCCCCACCTAATATCAAAGCAAGACTACAAGGTAACCAGAATGAGTTCTTAGGCAATCGTATAATCCAGACGATCAACACAATAGAAACAACTGCCGACAACCCAGCCAATAGCAATCGTTGGCCACCAAGCATACTGAAGGCCGCGCCTTCATTATGAGCAAGAATAAAATTTAACCAGGAAGTAATAACTAGCGGTGGATTGCTTGCAAAGTATTCACTCGCATAAAGCTTGCTAATTTGATCGAGAATAACCACTACAACCGAGAGCAATAACCATCGCATGTCAATTAATCTCCCTATTAAGCATACGATCTAGGTTCGCCATCGCCCGCAACATTTTCAACACATCGTCCACATAATTCCGGATGTTCAGAATGCTGTCCAACATC
>JBGCGE010000052.1:0-6163 GCA_045110495.1 Gammaproteobacteria bacterium | reverse complement strand
GTTTGATTGAATAAGGCTCAGATATTTAGGATCAATTGCAAACTTCAGACCGTTATTGATAACAGTCAGTTCTTCAATATGTTGTGCAATAAGAACCAAGATTTTCTCTTGTGCGACACCATCATTGCGGGGAAACATCATGTAGTATGTCGCAAGTGTGCTTGAGCCGCCTAAGACAGGGTCTGTACGGGCAGCCTTTGCCTGTGCGAGCGTTTTATCTACTGTCTGTTTGGCCAAACTTTCTAAGTCTGTCTGGATTAGATCAAGATTAAGTTCAGGAATGTTATCAGATTGATGATCGCAGTTTGGTTGTATTGTATTGTTCATAAGGAAATCCATTAATATTCAGCAACCTCGACATGGCTTCGCCGATCAATCTAGCTGGGAAGCATTGAAAAAAAGTGCTGTCCGTAAGATTCGGCACACATCAACATTTGCTCATCAAGTAGGTTGCTTGTTTTAAATCTAATTATTGAGTTGGTTTAATCGTTGAGACGTTCAGTGAAAGACACATGTTCAAGTGCACAAAGCATAAAGCCCGTGCGCATATACAGCATCCATCGAAAAACAACGTCAAAACAAAAAACGGGATATTCCCTAAGGGGATTTTAGTATAAAGATTCGCATAGCCGTGCTCCTATTCACGTAGGTGTTTCGGTCAGGCCTTCGTTGAGTGTTGGTAGCACTCTCGGAGGCCGATTTATGTCGAAATGTGGCATTCGCCTATCGACGAGAAGAAGTTAGCCCGGAATATATGCGACGGCAACACGAAAAGAACAAGCCGGGAACAAGTTTAAAGATTATGGTTAATCAAATATGCTAGTTACTTGTTGATGCAGAAAAAATTATTCCTGATTGATGCAGAAAAAATTATTCCTGAAACCGTTGCGAACACCTAACTTTCAATGGTTACCTGTAGTGTGGTAGTTGGCCTCTTACGCATACTCTACCCACCTAGATGGCATCTGACCTATCCAATACACGACACAAAAACGTGACAAGTCCAAGAGGAACCGCACGGTTATAAGTCCAAAGATAAAGGGATGTTAAGAATCGGGTGTACATCTTTGATCCCTCTTGTCCTAGCGACTGCTAAGCGGAAATACCATATAATATTAGTTACAATTTTATACAAAAATTTGAAAGAAATTTGTCCATCTTTCTTGCCGTTATTTTAAAATCGGTTGGTTACAGTTTGTCCCAGAACAGGGATAAACGCAATGAAACAGAACATTATTACATATAAAAAAGATAGCAGTATCAAGCTGTCATTATTATTATTAGCAATAATGGCAATGGGACAAAATACGACTGTTTTCTCTAATCAAAAAAATATTGACGTAGCTAGTGTTGCTGGAAAATTGCAAAACAATGAGCAAGATTTTACTGAATCAGTAATCGCACAAAAATTTGTTGAAATGCTACCCGGTACGATGGTTACAGGCAGTATCGCTGTCAATATTGAAAAGAATGACGCGCAAATCTACACCGTACATAAAAGCCATGATTTTGTGGCACAGGCATTAAAACCAGGGAATTTGATTGATAAAACAATCGTAACTGGAACGATTAACAAGGAACCATCAAAAATCAAAAGAAAAAAGTCAAAGAAATTTCAGCTATTTGGTGCACCCGCCATCGGTTTTGGGAAAATTAAAGCTGGTGTAAGATTCGCAAATTACACAAACTCAATGGCTGAAAGCCACAACAACCTTGAGAGTCTTTGTAACTCTAATAAATGTAAGATAATGTTTGATAAATTGAGAAGCAATTTGGATCGAAGCGGCGGAAAATTCAAATCGAAATTAAACTACGTCAATCATTTTGTGAATTCAACTATTGAATACAAAACAGATAAGTCAATACATGACCGATTAGACAAGTGGTCTTTGCCGCATCAAACGCTTCATAGTGGTGTAGGCGATTGCGAAGATTACGCAATTTTGAAAATGGGACTTCTTGCAAACCTCGGCGTACCCAAAAAAGCAATGTCGGTAATTGTTTTAGAAGATACAAAACGCGGTCTCTACCATGCTGTTTTAGCAGTTCGAACAAATGCTGGTATATTTATCTTGGACAACGCATCAAGAAAAGTAAAGAAAGATACTCAAATTCAAAATTATCGACCATTATATTCTGTTGGTGTTAATAAAAATTACATTTTTGGTGTAAAGAAATCTGGAAATAAGCAATTCGCATCCAACAGAAATTTTTTAAATATCGCACCAGGATCTGATATTCTAAGCGAATAAACACTATTTTAGAATATAAGCGATTACTGCAGTCGTAGATGAAACCGGTGCATCTACCATCATCAATGTGCCTTTGATGCTTTTATTCGCGATTATAATTGAAAAAGGACATTTGATGTTTGGGAACGCGTCGCTTTGTAATTTTTCAACTAACGTAGATATTGATGTATCGAGTGACAAAGTCATAGAGTTCATTAGATTATTCTTATCAGATTGAGTAAATCTGTTCTGCAGAAATTCAACAAAGGCTCTATTGTAAGATAAGATACGTTTGTCAGCTGAAAGAATAAAGCAAGGTGTTGGACAGGCTCCCACTATTCGCGCTGCATTGGTGATTGACAGTTTCTTTTCAAATTTGTCTCGCTCAGATATTATGCTTTTTAAAAGATAAGATCGAACGTCTGAGCTTACATTTTTACTATCCTGACCAGCTTTATTAATTATTTTTCCAACCAACGCCCCACTAGAGATATTTTCTTTTAAAGATAAACTATCCAAAGCTGACCAAAATACGGGTTCAAGTGATAGCCCTCTTCGGACACCTTGAACGTTCACAGCACGAAAATGTACTTTCTTTTGCTTCACCTTTCCGTCAAAGCCTCCGAACGTGCCTTTATGATCGGTTTCAACAGATATTCTAGTACAGTTTTCCTGCCTGTTAATACATCAACTGTGCCTATCATACCTATTCGAATATCAAATGCTTCACCATCTTTACCTAATTGAGTATCACTTGTTTCAATTCGCACATTGTAGTAGGTGTCACCGGTATCTTGATCAACTATACTATCTGCGGAAACATTTGATACAATACCCTTGACACCTCCGAATATCGAAAAATCATACGCTGACAGCTTAATAATTGCTTCTTGTCCGGGCAAGATAAAAGCAATGTCTTTTGGCGACATTTTGGCTTCAACTAATAGCTTTTCTGTTGTTGGAACAATTCCTGCTACTGCTGTACCCGGCTGTACAAATGCTCCAATTGTATTGACTTCGAGCGTATTAACCTCACCTTCAACAGGTGAGAGTATGTCAGTTCTTCGCACTCTGTCAGAAGCACCTCTAACAGTAGCACTTAAAACAGACATCTCTGCAAGCGTATCATTTCTTTCGCGTCTCGCCTCTTGTTTAAATTGAATTTCATGTTCTTCTAACTGAAGGCGCGCTTCCTGGATGGAGGACTTTAGCAGTGGAATTTCCTGATCCAAGGTACGTAGTTCAGCATTTTGCTCGACTATTTGCCTATCCAGCTGTATAAGGCTTAATTCTGAATGCAAATTACGCTCTACTAGCGGTGCAATTTTTTTTCTTTCCTTATCCAATGCACCTAGCAATTCTGTCATACCAAGTACTTGGGTATTTGCTCTATTTAGCTCGTCCCTCTTTTGTTGAATTCTGATGGCTAAAACATCATATTTCTTTTGAAAATTTTCTCTGCGAATTTTTAACAATTCCATTTCATCATTACAGACACTGGAGTTGATATCAGTTAAAGATACGGGGCACACATAAGTACCAGTCAGTAATTCTGAAAGTTCAATATCTAATCTAGCAATTTTTGCTCTATATGAGTTTAACCTTGCCTGTGTTTCTTCAAGGGAAGAACTCGTACTTGTGTCGTCCAGGCGAATTAATAATTGCCCTTTTGAAACTCGTTCCCCCAGCCTGACTGCAATCTCTTGGACTATACCGGACTCGCTGGACTGAATGATTTGAGTCTTTGACAAAGGAATTATCTTGCCTTCTCCTCTTGCCAATTCATCAACTTCTGCAAACGACGCCCAAACTACAAAAGATATGAGCAAGCCAATTATAAACAAAATCGTTAATCTCGCCAACAAAGGAGCATTTTCTTTGTGATTTGAATCCATTTACCCTGCACTCTGTCCCTGTCGTTTCAAAGCCGCGATAACATCATTTTTTGGCCCATCCGCAATTACTTTGCCTTTGTCCAATACGATAATCCTATCTACAAGTGACAACATACTAAATCTGTGAGTCGCCAAAAGTAAAGTGGTGTCCTGTTTAATTACTTTGTGGAGATTTGAAATTAAATTCTTTTCTGACAACTGATCCATCGCACCCGATGGCTCATCCAGAAATACAATTTTAGGCTTTGAAAGGAGCAGCCTTGCGATCGTCACAGATTGCTTTTGTCCAGAGGAGAGTGCATTACCATTCTCTCCGACTTGCATATCAAAACCTTTGGGATGGGAAGATATAAATTCGCTAATACCAGAAATTTCAGAAACTTCGATCAAATCTTGATCTTCACTTAGCCCATTCGCTAAGAGTAAATTCTCTTTTATTGTTCCGGAAAACAAATCGCTCGATTGCCCCGCGAGCGCTACAGCTGATCGCACTTCGGCAGGATGGTATTGTTGACAATCGATCTTATCAATTAGAACTCGTCCTTCCCCGGGTTCATACAAAGCTGCTAGCAATCTACCAATCGTAGTTTTACCAGATCCAATACGACCAATTATTCCAACTTTTTCGCCAGCTTTAATTTTAAAGCTTACGTTAGAAAGAGCCTTATCTGCATCTTCATCATATTGAAAAGAAATATTTTCAAAAGCGACTTCACCGCTCAAAATCTTCCGGTTAACGAATCCAACAGAGATAGGCTCGTCGTCCGGTTGTTCCATAACTTTATTTAAAATTGAAAGAGACAAAAGAACCTGTCTAAACCTAGCTATCGTCATTGTTAGCTGACTTAGCGGAGCTACAGCCCGTCCTGAAAGGATAACACTGGCAATTATCGCACCCATTGTCACTTCGCCGGCGGTGAACAGATTCGTACCAAGTAAAATCAATCCAACAGTAACTAATTGTTGTACAAACTGAGTTTGGCTGGCTGCAGTAGAGGTTATTTGTTTAATTTGCTCACTAGTGTAGGTCGAGTTGATCGTAAGGTCACGCCAACGTTTCGACATCGCGCCCTCGGCCCTAAGACACTTTATTGTCTCAGCGGTAATGATTGATTCAACAAGTAGTGACTGACGTTGCGCAGCCTCATTTGCCGCCGATGCGATCCGCTTTGAAATTCGATATTGCGCAATAAACCCGATAAATATAACCAAAACGAAAGCTATTATAGGAATAAAGACTAGTTTACCTGCAATAAACCATATTGCGATCAAGAAAATGAATATAAAAACAGTATCTATAAAGGTCGCTATTGTGTTGGAAGAGAAAAATTCACGTACAAATTCATATTGGGTTGCTCTGTTTGCATATTCGCCTGTTGAAAATGGCCTTGCACTTATTTTACTGCCAATCACCTTATCAAATATCATTTGTGACAATCGAATATCTAGTTTCCTACCCGTGTAATCGATCACCGCGGCACGCGACGTTTTAAGCAGTAAATCAAAAAGTAGCGCGAGCGAAACCCCTACGGCCAATACCCACAATGTGGATATAGCTTCATTTGGAAGAACACGATCATATACATTCATAACAAACAATGGAGAAGCCAGAGCAATCAAATTGATAAAAAGTGCGGCGATGGCAACAACTACGTATGAACGCCAGAACGGAGCCAAGGATCCGAAGAACCAGTGTTTTTTTTCAATAGCTGTTCCAGCTTGTGATTCTGTAGGGTCTTTTTGATTAAGATATAGCTGAGATAAGGAAAAATACGATGATAGTTTAAGTTCTCTAAGCTCGTTTTTTGAAATTTCCTCTGTTTCTTGGATACCGTGAAGACCGGATATTAAATAATTTCCTGAAGTAGCTTCTTCTAGAATAGTAAGAAAAGAACCGTCTTCCAAGAGCGCTATGCCCGGAAGAGGCGCATCGCCTTTATAAAGCTGACGAGGACTATAAAGACTGGACCATAGTCCTATCCTACGAGACAAACGCTCTAAAAGATCTTGAGTTGGATTTACCAGATCTTCATCGAC
>JBGCGE010000051.1:0-34707 GCA_045110495.1 Gammaproteobacteria bacterium | reverse complement strand
CAACACCAATTTCAGCATTAATCCATGCTGCCACAATGGTCACCGCAGGTATTTTTATGGTGGCACGAATGTCACCGTTGTTTGAATTATCCGAAACAGCGTTGAGCTTCGTACTTTTGATCGGCGCATTTACTGCCTTTTTTATGGGTTTACTTGGCTTAGTACAAACAGATATCAAACGCGTGGTGGCTTATTCAACCCTTTCTCAACTCGGTTATATGACGGTCGCGTTGGGTGTTTCGGCCTATGCTGCGGGTATTTTCCATCTGGGAACGCATGCGTTTTTTAAAGCGTTACTATTTCTTGCTGCGGGCTCTGTAATAATCGGAATGCATCACGAGCAGGATATGCGAAAAATGGGCGGTCTTAGAAAATATATGCCGATCACCTGGATTACCAGTTTGATCGGCTCGTTAGCATTGATCGGCTTTCCAGGCTTAGCAGGATTCTTTTCGAAAGATGCCATCATAGAAGCGGTGCATCATTCTGATCGTTATGGTTCGCACATTGCTTATTGGGCGGTGCTGGCAGGTGTGTTTATTACCGCACTTTATTCTTTCCGACTGGTGTTTATGGTGTTCCACGGTAAAGAGAGAATGGATGCTCATACTCGTACAAATTTAAAAGAATCTCCTGCCGTAGTGACTATACCGTTGATCTTGTTGGCGATTCCGTCGGTCGTTGTTGGCGCAATGTTTATCGGCCCGATGTTATTTGGAGATTATTTCGGAAACAGTATTGTGGTTTTTCCGGAAAATAATTCTTTAAAAGAAATGGGCGAGCATTTTCATGGTTGGCTAGAAATGATCAAACATGGCGTTACACAACTACCATTTATTCTGGCGATGGCAGGTGTTTTTGTTGCCTGGCTAGGCTATATCGTTTTTCCACAATCACCTGGTTATGTGGCTACCGTCTTCAAACCGATACATTGGATGCTAACGAAAAAATATGGTTTTGATCAATTTAATCAGTTATTTTTTGCAGGAGGTGCAAGAGGTGTCGGAAGTTTATTTTCTGGTCTTGGTGATCGATTTTTGATCGACGGAATGATGGTGAATGGATCGGCGAAAATGATCGGGTTTTTCTCAGAAATAATTCGAAAAATACAATCTGGCTATTTATATCATTATGCGTTCGCGATGATTCTAGGGTTGTTAGCGTTATTAGGAATATTTGTACATGATTTCTAATCTCCCCATACTTAGCCTGGTTATCTGGTTGCCGATTATTGCCGGTCTTATATTAACGATCGCAAAAGCGAATATACCTGCCAGTGTCACAAAATCAATTGCGCTAGTAGTTTCGGTACTGACTTTTGCTCTGTCGATCCCACTGTATAGTGGTTTTGATAACAGCACGCATGTAATGCAATTTATTGAAAAGGTGTCCTGGATTCCTATTTTTAATATTCATTATCATCTTGGTGTTGATGGTATTGCTGTCCCGCTAATCTTACTGACGACCTTCACGACAATCCTTGTTGTTCTGGCCGCCTGGGATTCGATCACAGATCGACAATCACAATATTTAGGCGCATTTTTGATCCTGAATGGATTGATGGTCGCTGTGTTTAGTGCGCAAGACGCAATTCTGTTTTATGTGTTCTGGGAAGCAATGTTGATCCCAATGTTTATGATTATTGGAATTTGGGGTGGGCCAAATCGGATCTATGCAACGGTCAAATTTTTTCTTTATACCTTCCTCGGATCAGTTTTCATGTTGGTGGCTTTTTTGTATCTATACAGCAAAGCTGGCGGCAGTTTTGATATTCAAACTTTACATGAACTTCCTCTATCACTGTCCGCGCAGAAGTGGATCTTTATTGCCTTCTTCTTAGCCTTTGCGGTAAAAATTCCGATGTGGCCGGTGCACACTTGGTTACCGGATGCACATGTTGAAGCGCCTACAGGTGGGTCCGTTATTCTGGCGGCTATCATGTTGAAAATGGGTGGCTACGGGTTCTTGCGTTTCTCCATGCCGATCACACCAGATGCGAGTCAGGAATTCGCCGGGATTATGATCATACTGTCTTTAATCGCGATTGTTTACATTGGTTTTGTGGCGTTAGTTCAAAGCGATATGAAAAAGCTAATTGCTTATTCCTCCATTTCACACATGGGTTTTGTGACACTAGGCATGTTTATGATCTACCAGGTTATTGATAGAACGGGTTCTGCTGACGGCGCTCTAATGGCGATGGAAGGTAGCATGGTACAAATGATCTCACATGGATTTATTTCAGGCGCAATGTTTCTTTGTGTTGGGGTTTTATATGATCGCATGCACAGCCGTGAAATTAGTGATTATGGTGGTGTTGTCAATACAATGCCGGTGTTTGCTGCTTTTATGATGCTGTTTGCAATGGCAAATGCTGGACTGCCGGGAACCTCTGGTTTTGTCGGGGAATTTTTGATCATTTTGACGGCGTTCAAAGCCAGTTTCTGGATCGCATTTTTTGCCGCGATTACTCTTATTCTAGGTGCGGCTTATACTTTGTGGATGTATAAGCGCGTGATTTTTGGTGAAGTGACTAATGATCAAGTTTCGAAACTGGTTGATATAAATGGCCGAGAAAAGTTAATCCTTACCAGTCTGGCATTTATGGTTTTATTGTTTGGTCTGTGGCCAGCACCTTTGTTTGATTTGATGCATGCAAGCATTGAAAATTTAATCCATCACATTACTCAGAGTAAGATAAATTGAACGCTCTCAACGCGCTAAATTATAGCTTGGCTATTCCTGAAATTTTCGTGCTCAGTATGGCTTGTCTTGCCTTAATGGCTGATGTTTTTTTTGGTAAAGCCCATCAAAAATTAGCCTATTCTTTAACACTGCTTACACTTCTTATTGCCGTTTTTTTAAGCATGCAGTTTTCATCTGAGACAACTCAATTTGCATTCAATGGATTATTTATTAGTGATCCTTTGAGTACGGTTTTGAAAATATTTATTTATGTGGTTAGCTTTGTCGTTTTGATTTACTCTCGACAATATCTCGAAGAGAGAAACTTGTTTAAAGGTGAATATTTTGTTTTAGTTTTATTCGCTGTTTTAGGCATGATGATCATGGTTTCCGCAGCAAATTTCTTACCTATGTATCTTGGTTTAGAATTATTATCGTTATCTATGTACGCGATGGTCGCGATGTATCGTGATTCTAAACAAGCCTCTGAAGCAGCGATGAAATTTTTCGTACTCGGCGCGATAGCCTCTGGTATGTTGTTGTACGGCATGTCGATGATTTATGGTGCAACAGGAAGCCTCGATCATTCTGTAATCAGTAATGCGATTACGAACTATCAAGGTGAAAAAATATTATTAATTTTTGGCCTTGTTTTTATTGTCGCCGGTATAGCCTTCAAGCTTGGTGCTGCCCCATTCCATATGTGGGCACCAGATGTTTACCAAGGCGCACCGACCGCAGTGACAATGTTTATCGGCACCGCACCTAAACTTGCTGGGTTTATATTAGCTTTTCGTTTGTTAGTAGATGCTCTGATGGGGTTAGGAACCGACTGGCAGCAAATGCTGATCATTTTATCAATTCTATCGATCGGTCTCGGTAATGTCGTTGCGGTTGCACAAACAAATATAAAACGCATGCTGGCTTATTCAGCCATCGCGCATATGGGCTATATGTTACTTGGTCTACTCGCAGGAACGCAAAATGGTTTTGCTGCGTCGTTATTTTATACGCTCGTCTATACAATTATGACCGCGGGTGCTTTTGGTGTGGTGATTTTACTTCGGAATGCGGATGTCGAATCAGGAAAAGAAGCCGATCAGTTACAAGATATAAAAGGACTGGGTAAACGTTGCCCATGGTTGGCTTTTATCATGTTGATGCTGGTGTTCTCTATGGCCGGTGTTCCGCCGTTTGTCGGGTTCTGGAGTAAGTGGTTTGTGTTAAAAGAAATCGTCGAAGTGGGACATCTCTGGTTAGCTGTTGCGGCAGTATTTTTTGCAATTATCGGCGCGTTTTTCTACTTGCGAATTGTACGGTTGATGTACTTTGACTCTCCTGAAGCAGATGCTGAAATTATCGCTCCGACAGATCATAAATTGTTTTTGGGTTTGAATGGATTAGTGGTGTTAGCGTTAGGTTTGATGCCGGGAATTTTACTGACAGTTTGTATAGCTATTTTTAGTTGAGCTTCTGTAATAGATCTAACTTCATAAATTATAGAGCATGATAAACATAAAGATTCGTTCACATTATTTTATCTTAGCCCCTTTCTTCAGCTGTTCACTAGCAGAGTGAGAACGCATAAATCACTATAGAACAGACATAAATCATCTCTATAACGCCAATATGCTTAACTTTTCACAGCAAGGGTTTTTCCTGCAGAATTGATCGCAGCAATCTTAATGGCATCCGCAACAGTCTCAGAAGCTTTTGTGCTTTTCATTCCGCGAGCAATATTGATTCCTCCAATCAGTATCCCTAACATAGACCAGGCTCTGCTATGACAAATTTCATCTGAATCACCCGCCAGGCCTTGTGCTATAAGGTCTACAATTACAAACATTTTCTTCTCGAATATTTCATGCATCTCATCGCCGAAACGTACAACTTCTGGAGTTAACGTCGCCATCGCACAACCAGATTCTAAATCCCCTCGGTGATGTTTGCTAAGGTAATATTCTGCGAATGCTTCAACCCAAGCTGCTCCATGTTTCTTTTGAAGCTTTGGCAAACTATCAATAACCTCATCAAGGCCAGCAGTCAAAGCAATATTGAATGCACCATCTTTTGAACCAAGATGAGAATAAAATGCTCCAGAAGTGACGCCTGCTGACTTAGCAAGCCCATCTACACCAATACCACCATAACCATGTTTACGAAAACCTTGGCTAGCGGCCGCAACGATTTTTCGTCGCGTTTCCTCTTTATCAATACCTTTATGTCTCATAGAAATACCTTTTAATAGTGATCGTTATATAATCATTGGAAAATAACGAACGTTATTTAATAATTTATATAGCGATCATTATATAAATGTCGTTATTATTAATCAAATCAGGAGATTACTATGAGAAAAACTGTTATTGGTGCTTTAGCACTAACACTAGCAGTCATTAGTCTACAAAATGCCAGCGCAGAAAGTTGTGTAGATATTGGTGGTGTTGCAATCCCGCATTTTTTTTCTGAAGGGGAAGGAAAACCGATCATTATTTCAGCGACTTTAATTGGAAGTGTTCAGAATGCTGCCGGAAAAATTCTTAATCAACGGACAACTAAAACAGGTTTAGAAATGGAGATGGAGCACTATTTTGGTCGGGCAGATGGTGGGGCAATAGCAACAAAGGATTTGGGAGTTTTGACGTCAATTCCTGGTAAGCCCGGACGCTATATGATTGAAATTACTTACGATATTCAACAGGATCAATCGCGTGGCACACTTAAAGGCTACGGTGGACAGTTCAAAAGTTTTGGTTTGGTCGACTTACGAAACCCAGACGATCTAAAAGGTCTTGTTCGTTACGACGGGAAAATTTGTAAATAAATAATTGCAGTTCATAAAAATTATTGACGGAGGACATTATGATACTCCGTTGATAATTTATTCTAATCTTGGATAACATAAATACAGATAAGAGAGAACTAAATGAGATAAAACTGCATTTATTTCCAATTTTGATTTACCCCAAACTCTTCTCAACGATCTCAAAGACATCTTTTGATAAATCGGTTTGTTGTTTGATTCTTTCCAATTCTTTTTTCATCAATGCTTTTCGATTCTCATCGAACCGTTTCCAACGTGTGAAAACCCTTACTAGTCTGGAGGCGACTTGAGGATTCATTGGATCAAGTTTAATTATTTGATCAGCTAAAAAGCGATAGCCCGATCCATCTTCTTTGTGAAAACAGCGTTGGTTTCCCTGTGCGAAGGCACCGATTAAAGCGCGAACTTTGTTAGGGTTTTTTATACTAAATAGTGGATGTTCTAATAGATCTTCAACATTCTGTAATGTATTGAGTTGGCTACTTGTTGCTTGAATAGTAAACCAGCTATTGAGAACTAAAGAATCGTCTTTCCACCGATCATAAAATTGAGAAAGTGCTTGTTGTTTTTCTTCTGACTCGTGATTAATCAATGTTCGTAGCGCACTGAGGTTATCCGTCATATTCGCTGCATTTGTAAATTGTGACATCGCTAATTGACGAGACTCTTGCGTTTCTAGTGTTGTCAGATAATGTAATGCACAATTTTGTAATCTGCGTTTTGCCATACTGACAGGATCAATTTTGAAATCACCCGTCGTGCGATTTTTTTCATAAATATTTTCCAGGTCAGCTTTGAGATTTTTTGCTAGTGTTTGTAGGACGAATTTTCGGGCTTGATAGATTGCCTCTGGATCAACCACGTCCATTTGTTGTGCGATATCACCTTGTGACGGCAGCGTCATTGCTTCTGCAATTAGCGCAGGATCATTATCACTGGTTAATGTTTTTTGAAATGCATTAATAAAACTATTGTCGATCGATAATGTTTGATGTTGTTTAACCTTTTCTACCAGATCCAGTAAAACACGCATGGCTAAATTTTGACCTGCTTCCCAACGATTAAATTGATCTGTTTCATTTGCCATCAGAAAAGCTAACTGATCATTATCGTAATCAAAGTGTAGATTTACCGGTGCAGAAAAATCGCGCAGTAAAGACGGAACAGGGCGTTCAGTCAGACCACCAAATTCAAACTTCTGTTCTTTCTCGGTAAGCGTTAATACAGTTTCTTTGTGCATTATCTGACCTTTTTGATCAAGAAGCTCAGTTCGAACTGGAATCAAAAAAGGAAGTTTGGTCTCTTGTTCTGGTGTTGCTGCACATTCTTGTCGAAAGTTCAGTGAGTACTTTCCAGTAACTTCATCCCAATGCTCGGTTACAAATAGATCGGGTGTGCCTGCCTGGTCATACCAAGTTTGAAAAACCGAAAGATCAATATTTTTTGTATTCTCGTTATCAATATTTGCATCGAACATTGCACTACGAAAATCATCGGTCGTTACGGCTTGTCCATCGTGTCGTTGGAAATAAAGATCCATTCCTTTACGGAAGCCTTCTTTTCCAAATAAGGTTTGATACATGCGTACAACTTCTGCACCTTTGTTATAGACCGTTACCGTGTAGAAATTATTGATCTCCATGTAGGACTGCGGTCTTATCGGATGTGCCATGGGCCCCGCATCTTCAGGGAATTGATGTGCGCGTAAAACACGAACATCATCGATACGTTTTACCGCGGGAGAATTTAGATCGGCGGTAAACGATTCATCGCGAAAGACAGTCAGTCCTTCTTTAAGACTAAGTTGAAACCAGTCTCGGCAAGTGATTCGATTACCCGTCCAGTTATGAAAATATTCATGGCCAATAACTGCTTCTATTCCAATGTAATCACCGTCAGTGGCTGATTCGGGTGATGCAAGAACGTATTTAGAATTGAAAACATTCAGACCTTTATTTTCCATTGCGCCCATGTTGAAATCATCAACCGCAACGATCATATAAATATCAAGATCGTATTCCAATCCGAAGGTATCCTCATCCCACTTCATTGCTTTTTTTAATGATTCCATCGCATGGCTGGTTTTATCGGCATTGTGATGTTCGGTATATATTTCCAATGCGACTTTACGGTTTGAGATGGTTGTATAACAGTCTTTGGTTAAAGCAAGATCACCTGCGACCAGAGCAAAAAGGTAGCATGGTTTGATAAAAGGATCCTCCCAACGAACCCAATGTTTACCGTTATCTAAATCGCCTTGTTCGATCAAATTGCCATTCGATAACATGACAGGATATTTATGTTTATCTGCTTCAATTGTTGTGGTGAATTTTGCCATCACATCAGGACGGTCAAGATAATAAGTAATCTTTCGGAATCCTTCTGCTTCGCACTGTGTACAAAAATTTCCACTTGATTGATATAAACCTTCCAGTGATGTGTTGTTGGCTGGATCAATTTCCGTTTCAATTTCCAAGGTAAATTGATCAGGTGGTTTTTTTATTGTTAATGAAACATCATCGATTGAAAATTGATCGTTTTCTAAAACGGCACCGTCTAGTTTGATTTCGATCAATTTCAATTTTTCACCATCGAGAACTAACGGTGATTTATTGTCGAGTGCTTTATTTCGAATGAGTTCGAGTTTTGATAATACGCGCGTTTTTTCTTCTTCAAGTTTAAAAGTGAGATCTACTGTTTTGATCAAAAAAGAAGAAGGTTGATAGTCTTTAAGATAAATTGTTTGTGGTGACGAAAGAGTGCGATCCATTAGTTTTTCCTTTAGAAAACGTGTGATGACTATAATACACTTCGTGCATATCTATGACGAAGTTATTAGTATTGATTTGTCCCTAATAAAACCAGCGTGCAAGCCGCTTCAATATTGATACCTTTCTGTGCGATAAGTTTCATGTCTTCTGGTGACTCAGATCCTGGATTAAAAATGACTCTTTTGGGTTTGAGATCAAGAATATCGTTGACTACTGCATGAAAGCTCTGTGGATTAATATAGACCGTAACGGTATCGATTTGTTGTTTTATATCGCTTAAAGACGGAACACTCTCTGTACCGAGAACTTCTTTTTCTTTGAGTGAAACCGGATAAACTGAATGACCATTTTCGGCTAGCATAACTTGAGCTTTATAGGCGTAACGAGTTGGATTATTACTCGCGCCAAGTATAGCGACATGTTCCATATTATTTCCTTAAATTGATTTTATACGCGGCACTGTTGGGCGAAAGTAGGGAATTACCGCAGACATCTCACCAGCAAGATGTCTGGTCTTTATATTATGCCAATATTCTACAGTGAGTAAATCTTCATGTGCTTCTATAAACAAAGATTGAAGTCCTTTATTCATGGCTAAAAATTTCAAATGTTCTTCTGGGAAAATATCGTTTTCGCTGACGTGGTACCAGGTCGACGCACGCATTTCATCATCAGGATCATTTGTTTCCGGGATTGCTCTAAAATTACATTCTGTAATCAAAGCAACCTCATCGTAGTCATAAAAAACAATTCGTTTATGTTGTGTTACGCCAAAATTTTTCAATAACAAGTCACCCGGAAAAATATTTGTTTGAGCTAAATCTTTTAAAGCCTGACCATAATCGAGAATAGCTAATTCAGCTTCTCCCTTGCTGACTTCTTTTATAAATAAATTGAGCGGTCGAACATATCGCTCGACATAAACATGTTTAAAAACAACTTTATTATTTTTAATGAAAACAGATTGTTTTGCATTTGCCAGAAGATCATCCAGTAAGGTTTTGGAAAAGCGTTCAACTGGAAACTCAATATTATAGAAAGACTGTGTGTCAATTAATCTGCCGGCACGATCATGCTTTGAAACAAGTTGATATTTATCAATAACACCCTGACGCGAGATTGTTTTTGGATAACCAAAACGATCTCGGATAATTTTAAAAACCAGATTATAAGATGGCAGATCAAAAACGATCATTACCAACCCTTTATCACCATCTGCATGAGTAAATTTGTCGTCGGTTTTTTCTAAATGCTTTGTGAAGTTGCTGTAGCGTTCGGTTTTTCCCTGGCGAACACGGCCTAAGACAGTGAATAATTCATCGACTGGTTTGTTCGGCAGGATTGAGTGTAAAAAGTGAACCGCAGCTTCTACAGAATTTGGATCAGCAAAATAATATGATCGTGTGTATCCAAAGACAATGCTAACTTCTTCTTCACTTAATAGAACGGCATCGATGCTAATTCCATCGTCGGTATTTTCGAAAGCAATAACCAGTGGAATAATACTATTAAGTTTTATGATTCTTCCGACTAAATAAGCTCTTGCTGACTGGTAGAAAAGTGATTCTATGAATTCAAAGCGAATATATTCGTCGTCTTTATCTAGATGCCTTTTACAAAAATTCATCACTTTTCCTGAGATGATTTTTATACTTTTACTTTTGTTCTCATACGGAATTTCAAAACAGATATCTTCTAGAACGTCACTAAATATGGTTTCTAGTGAATTCCAGTAAGGGTATCTTTTAAGGTTGAGGGAAGCGATACGATCATTTGTGTCATCCATACTGGAAAAGACAAATTCGACATCTGGGTCATAACCAACCGTTCCAAATACTCGGCGAGTCGTTGAATTAAAGAAAGTTTTTATAAATGCTGAATCAGGAACATTCTCAATACGCTTACCAAGACAAGATCTGATCTCATGCCAGAGATCATAATTCTCTGATTCTTGATCGAGTAATTTTTTTATGCCACTCGCAATACGTGATGCTGATTTTTCATATAACTCAATACGATCAACAATGTCTTGTTGATGGCCTTTCCAGTCTCTTTGCTTGAACCGAATATGCGCACGATCAGTGATACGATGAAAATTTTTATTGTAGCGCTGAAATCCATCGTAGATAGTTTGTGAACATTCAGAAATGATATGTTCTTTATCCATGCTCTTAATTAATCGAAGTTTAAATTATTTTTATATTTTTAACTTAAATTATTTATTAATGCATCACCAAATTCACTACATTTAATTTCTGTAGCATTTTCCATTTGACGTGCAAAATCATAGGTTACTGTTTTATCTGCAATGGTTTTATCCATTGCCTGTATGATCAGATCTGCTGCTTCCGTCCAACCAAGATAGCGCAACATCATTTCACCAGAGAGTAATAAAGAACCCGGGTTTACTTTGTCTTGCCCAGCATATTTTGGTGCAGTCCCATGAGTTGCCTCAAAAATTGCGTGTCCAGTGTCGTAGTTAATATTTCCACCGGGAGCAATTCCAATTCCACCAACTTGTGCAGCGAGTGCATCAGAAAGATAATCGCCATTAAGATTCATGGTTGCGATAACATCGAAATCAGTTGGTCGGGTTAAAACCTGTTGCAACGTGATATCAGCAATTGCATCTTTGATTAGAACCTTGCCCGAATTAAGCGCAGCTTCCTGTTCCTCATTTGCGGCTTGACCACCTTTGGCTACTTTTGTGCGCTCCCACTGATCCCAGGTATAAGTTTGATCAGAAAATTCACTTTCAGCTAATTCATAGCCCCAATTTCTAAACGCACCTTCAGTGAATTTCATAATGTTTCCCTTATGAACAATGGTCATACTTTTGCGATTATTATCGATGGCATATTTGATCGCCGCTCGAATTAAACGTTGTGTACCATCACGGGAAATTGGCTTTATGCCTATTCCTGAACATTCCGGGAAACGGATTTTTTGAAAATAATTTGGGAATTCTTGTTCAAGTATCTCTAAGAATTTCTTGTTATCATCTGATCCACATTCAAATTCAATTCCGGCATAAATATCTTCAGTATTTTCACGGAAGATAACCATGTCGATTAACTCTGGATGCTTTACAGGAGAAGGTACACCTTTGTACCAACGCACGGGTCGCAAGCAAACATAGAGATCTAATATTTGACGTAAGGCAACGTTGAGCGACCTTATGCCACCTCCAATTGGAGTTGTTAGTGGACCCTTGATTGCTACGAGATATTCACGGCAGGCTTCTAAGGTTTCTTCTGGCAACCAACTGCCGGTTTCCAGATTTGCTTTTTCACCAGCTAAGACTTCCATCCAATTGATTTTGCGATCACCGTGATAAGATTTTTCAACTGCCGCATCCATTACGCGAACGGCAGCTGCCCAGACATCTGGACCGATACCATCACCTTCAATGTAAGGGATTATGGGATCATCAGGCACATTCAAAATGCCATCGGTAATGGAAATTTTATTGCCTTGAGCTGGAATGTTAGTGTCGGTCAAAATATTTCTCCTATAATAATATTTGACGGATGTCAGATAAGATTTCCCTGATAAAAGCTGAGAATTGTGCAGCAGCAACGCCATCGATAACGCGATGATCGTAACTAACAGAGAAAGGTAAGATTAATTTAGGTACAAATTGATTATTTTCATAAACAGGTTTTAGATCGGATTTTGATACGCCGAGTATGGCAACCTCGGGAGCGTTAACAATCGGTGTAAAACCAACGCCACCAATGCCACCGAGACTTGAAATAGTAAAACAACCACCTTGCATTTCCGTTGGTGAAAGAATGCCTTTTCTCGCTTTTTCACTCAGTGTGGTAATTTCTAGTGCAATATCAAAGAGACCTTTTTGATCGGCATTACGGATTACGGGAACAACCAGACCATTGTCGGTATTAATTGCAATTCCGATATGAAAGTACTTCTTTATCACCAAAGCTTCACTATCAGAAGCCAATGATGAATTAAAATTCGGGTATTTTTTCAGCGCCACTACTGCCGCTTTAATAAGGAAGGTAATCAACGTCAGGTTAGTGCCTTTTTCTTTTGCTTCTAATTTTTTTAATTGTCGAAATTCTTCAAGATTAGTGATGTCCGCTTCTTCAAAATGAGTGACTTGTGGAACTGTCAACCAGGTGCGTTGCATATGCTTGCCAGTTAATTTTTTTATCTTCGATAAAGGTGAAAGTTCTATTTCACCAAACTTTGAAAAATCGATCGCAGGGATTTCTGGTAATGAAAACCCGGAATTTTTTGATCGTCCTTCAATTACTGACCTGGTATATTTTTTTACATCTTCTTTTAGAATTCTTTTACGCGGACCACTGCCTGTTACCAGACCGAGATCAACACCTAATTCGCGAGCTAGTTTACGTACCGCAGGACTTGCTAGTGCTTTTGATGAGCGGCTGCTACCGACTGTTTCGGCAGTTTTAGGAATTTTAGGCGCGGGCATTTGTTGTGTAATTTCAAGTACCGGAATGACATCTTCTTCTATCTGTTCTATTACAGGCGCTTGTTCTACGCTTGATGGTTCTGTAGCCGATATTTTTCCCAGGTTACTTGATTGGGTTTCCAATAATAATAATACAGCTCCCTGCGAAATTTTTTCTCCAACTTGAACTTTAATTTCTTTTATCTGACCAGCATGAGGTGAAGGTATTTCCATGCTTGCCTTGTCACTCTCCAAGGTTACGATGGGATCTTCAGCATTAATCATGTCACCCGGCTGCACTAAAATTTCGATCACATCGATACTATCAAAATCACCAACATCGGGTAATTCAATCTCAATAACCTGGCTTGTCGTTTCTTGCTGCTCGGATGGTTTAGGTTGCGACTCAGGCTGGGGTTGTACTACTTTTTGATCTTCGGGAACTATTGCGGCGAGGACAGGTTCTTCAGCCACCGCTTTTTCGATCATAGATTGATTTGGAGTTTCAGCCTGGCTTTCTTGATCAGTTTTACTTAAAGATAAAATAACATCGCCCTGTTTTATTTTATCGCCAACATTGATATTGATAATTTCAACGGTTCCTTCTTCCGGTGAAGGTATTTCCATGGTTGCCTTATCACTTTCAAGCGTAATGAGCGGATCTTCTTTATTGATGATATCACCCGGTTTAACCATGATTTCAATTACATCGATTTCATCAAAGTCACCAATATCCGGTAGTAAAATGTCTTGGGTATTTGCCATGTCTTTATACCGTCACGGGGTTAGGTTTGTTTTGATCAATACCATACTTCTTGATCGCTTCGGTCACTGTTTCAGCGGGAATTAATTCTTCTTGCGCCAAACTTTCAAGTGCAGCAATCGCAACGTGATAGCGATCAACTTCAAAGAAACTACGTAATTGTTTTCGATCATCGCTACGTCCAAAACCATCGGTTCCCAGTACGTTATAAAATCCCGGAACGAACTCTCTGATTTGATCGGCTTGTAGTTTCATATAATCAGTTGAAGCGATAAAAGGTCCTTTTCGATCTGATAAACACTGTTCGACATAACTTATTCTTGGCGTTTCTTCGGGATGTAGTCTGTTCCAACGTTTACAATCAAGGCCTTCTCGGCGAAGTTCTGTAAAGCTTGTTGCACTCCAGATATCGGCAGCAATTCCGTGATCATTTTCTAACATTTCTGCTGCTGCGATCACTTCATTTAGAATCGTACCAGCACCGAGAAGTTGTACTTTCAAAAGCGCTTCTTTTTGATCGCTTTCTTTGTATAAATACAGTCCTTTCAGCACGCCAGCTTCGACACCTTCTGGCATGGCTGGTTGTTGATAATTTTCGTTCATGATGGTCAGGTAATAGAAGATATCTTCCTGATCAACGTACATTCTTTTTAAACCATCGGTAATAATTATCGCCAGTTCATAAGCAAATGTTGGGTCGTAAGAAATACAATTTGGGATCATGGAAGCTTGCAAATGACTTTGGCCATCTTGATGTTGTAAGCCTTCGCCGGCAAGTGTTGTTCGTCCTGCAGTACCACCCATTAAGAATCCGCGTGCACGACTGTCTGCGGCGGCGTAGATCAAATCTCCGACGCGTTGGAAGCCAAACATTGAGTAGTAGGTATAAAACGGAATCATCGCCGTGCTGTGATGTCGATAGGCAGTTGCAGCGGCAATCCATGAAGACATTGCGCCTGCTTCATTTAAGCCATCTTCAATGACTTGACCTTTAATATCTTCACGGTAATACATGACTTGATCGCGATCTTGAGGCTCATAAAGTTGGCCTACGGAGGAGTAAATTCCATATTGTCGGAACATACCTTCCATACCGAAAGTGCGTGCTTCATCAGCAATAATCGGCACAATTCGTTCGCCGATATTTTTATCTTTCATCAAGATATTTAATATACGAACAAAAGCCATTGTGGTGGACATTGCACGTTCGCCACTGCCTTTGAGCAAGGCGTCAAAAACATTCAGATCAGGTATGGTTAACGCCGGTGCTTTGGTTTTTGGTTTGAAGAAATCACCACCCAAAGCTTCACGATGTTCTTTTAGATATTTTATCTCGGGGCTGTCTTCGGGTGGTTTGAAAAATGGAATGTCATTGATGTCTTCATCAGAGATCGGCAGATTAAAACGATCACGAAATTCCTTCAGAGAATCTTCGCCCATTTTTTTCTGTTGATGGGTAATATTCATACCTTCACCAGAATCCCCCATGCCGTAACCCTTAACAGTTTTGACCAGAATAAGTGTCGGTTGACCTTTGTGTTTCATCGCTGCGGCATAGGCGGCGTAAACTTTGTGTGGATCATGACCACCACGATTGAGTCGATTAATGTCTTCGTCGGTCATGTTAGCAACGAGTGCGGCGGTTTCTGGGTATTTGCCGAAAAAATGTTTTCGTGCATAGTCACCACCACGAGTTGCATAGGACTGGTATTCACCGTCGACTACTTCTTCCATACGTTTGAGCAACATTCCGGAGGTGTCTTGTGCGATTAACTGATCCCAATATGATCCCCAGATCACTTTGATCACATTCCAGCCGGCGCCTCTGAATTCGCCTTCTAATTCCTGAATAATTTTTCCGTTGCCACGAACCGGTCCATCAAGTCGCTGCAAATTACAATTGATCACGAAAATTAAATTATCCAGTTTCTCGCGTACGGCTAATCCGATTGCTCCACGAGATTCAGGCTCATCCATTTCCCCATCGCCCATAAAGGCCCAGACCTTGCGCTTTGCATTGTCACTTAAGCCCCTATTTTGCATGTAGCGCATAAACCGTGCTTGATAAATCGCCATTATGGGGCCTAGCCCCATCGACACGGTTGGGAACTGCCAGTAATCCGGCATTAACCATGGATGTGGATAGGATGACAGTCCATTCCCGCCGACGTCTTGTCGAAAATTGAGTAGCTGCTGTTCTGAAAAACGTCCATAGAGATAGGAACGTGCATATATCCCAGGAGCTGAGTGTCCTTGAATGAATGCCAGATCGCCACCATGATCATCAGTCGGAGCATGGAAAAAATGATTAAAAGCAACATCGTATAAGGTTGCAGCTGAGGCAAAACTGGCAATATGACCACCTAACTCACCGTTTTTACGATTGGCTTGCACCACCATCGCCATTGCATTCCAGCGGACTAACGATCTAAGTCGCCATTCCATTGCAGGATCGCCGGGAGATTTTTCTTCTTTATCGGGCGGAATCGTGTTGAGGTAAGCTGTTTCTGCGGAATAGGGAAGATAGGCACCTGATCTGCGTGCTTTATCGATTAATTTTTCGAGTAGAAAATGCGCTCTCTCCACACCTTCTTGATGAAGAACTGCATCCAGCGATTCAACCCATTCCTGAGTTTCCTGAGGATCTAAATCTGTAACTTGTTTTAAATCTGCATTGTCCGGCTGAGCCATATATTTCTCCTCGATAAGGCAGTTGTAAGCTTACTTTCTTGAAGTATGCTTTTTTATAAGCCTTCCATGGAGTCTACAAAGTGAATTTAGTTTCGCTGCGTTAGGCGACATCTGCGAAAACGCGGTACAGAACTTCTTTAATACTAGATGGATCAAACGGTTTGTCAAAGATTGCAGTAACACCACATTGCTGAACATTGGTCAGTCTGGATTCATCATTTTCGCTAGTGACCATTAAAATTGGAATAAGCGTGTTGTGCATTTCGTTCCGAATATACTGGACTAACTCCTGGCCATCCATTTCTGGCATATTTAGATCTGTGACAACCAGATCAAATTCCAGTTCAGATAATTGTTCAATTGCATCGTTACCATCTTCAGCAAGTGTAATTTGTTTGATTCCTAAATTATTCAGGACACGTGAGATATGTTTACGCGAAGCAGAGCTATCATCCACCACTAATACTTTAAGATTTACAACATCGCGACTCTCCAACTCAATAATTTCCGAATCAACATATTCTAAGGAAGAGTGCAGGGCACGACTGAGATCATCATGATCAAATGGTTTTGGAAGAATAGCAACGACTCCTGCCTGACGAACAGGTTCGGTATGTTCAAATTTGGTCTCGCTAGAAATTAGCATAAAGGGAATATGAACTAAGCTCTCATCGTTACGCATCGTTGTCACTAAATCAATCGCTGTAAGATCGGGTAAGTACATGCTGCTGATAACCAGATCAGGTTCATACCGACGCATTTCAGTGAGTGCTTCATTACCCGTGGATGCACAGGTAATCTTATTAATACCATCAAGTTTTAGATGATTCTTGATCAACTTTTGTTGGACATCAGATGGTTCAATCAGCAAGATCGATAGATCACTTATTTCTAGACTCATTTCGTTATTCCTTTTCTTGTACGGAATATCAAAGCAAAGACTGTGCCTGTAATCTATTTAAAATGTTATCCAATGACTCATCTCCTTGAGCGATAAAAGACAACTTTTCTTCTTGTTTAAGTAATACCGTTGGAAAGCTATTTACCCTGAATAGTTTGCGTGTCTCAAAATCTTTTTGGAGCAAAATTTCTATTTTTGGAGAGGTGATATCCAGCTCAAATTTTTTACTGTCAAGATTAAGTTCTTCAGCTAATGCTTTTAATGTACAGAGATCTGACGGATTTCTTGCTTCCAGGTAATAAGCTTGTTGGATCGCATCGATCATTTTTGGAATATTTTCTTTCCCTTGTATCCCCGCACTAATGACAGCTCGACAAGCCGGGTAAGTTGATCGTCGCGGTGTACATTCTGTCCAGAAGTCCCAGTTAAATTCTGCACCTGTTTTTTCAGTAACTAGCTGCCACTGCTTCTGGACGTAGGATCTGGTCTCTTCGGGCATCACTTGATCTGAATCTGGCGCAAGGCCACCCATCACATACTCAATTTCGATTTGATCGGACAATAATTCTAATAGAGCTGTAAAAACTGACCGAAACCCCCAACACCAGGAGCACATCGGATCAAGAATATAATAGAGTGTGCTTTTCATTGTCGCTTTTTGTTTACGAAGACGAATTGATCAAAGAAATTAATTCACCTGTTGAGTCAAAAATATGTATTTGCATAACTAAAACCAGATTTTTAAATATTCTTAAACTCAACAATATTTTCATCTATAGAACTAATGATATTCTCTTCGATAGGATCTTGAGTTAATGATGTAAATGGATATAGATCCGTATCCATTAAATGCGAAGGTTTAACGTTTTGCAGACTACGAAAAATATTCTCAACTCGGCCAGGTACTTTTGCCCAATCTGAAAGCATAGATTTTATCGCTACACGCTGTAAATGATCTTGAGATCCACACAAATTACATGGAATGATCGGGTAGTTTTTGATCTTCGAGAAAACTTTTATATCTTTTTCGGAACAATATGCCATTGGACGAATAACAATATGTTTTCCATTATCGCTCTTCAGTTTCGGTGGCATAGCTTTAAGTGTGCCGCCATGGAACATATTAAGAAAAACGGTTTCAATGATGTCGTCCCGATGATGGCCTAATGCAATTTTGTTATAACCATGTTCTTCAGCGTAGGTATATAAATTGCCTCGTCGCAGGCGGGAACAAAGTCCGCAGGTGGTTTTACCTTCCGGTATTACACGTTTAACAATACTGTAAGTGTCTTCTTCAATGATGTGATATTTGACACCAATGCTTTCGAGATATTCCGGTAAAACATGTTCAGGAAAGCCAGGTTGTTTTTGATCAAGATTGACGGCGGTGAGATCAAAATGGATCGGTGCATTTCGTTGTAAATTCAACAGGATTTCAAGCATGGTGTAGGAGTCTTTGCCACCGGAAAGACAAACCATGATCTTGTCTCCATCCTCGATCATATTGTAATCCGCGATTGCATTTCCGACGTTTCTACGTAGCCGTTTATGTAATTTATTGAGTTCGAGTGTCTGTTTTTTAAGATCTTGTGGCATAACTATATTCTGAATTAATCCTACAAATTGATGAATTTAGTCGATATTCAGGAATATCGAAAGAGAATATTATAAATTAAATGGTATAATGGATTAATTATTTATAACTATTTGTTATTAATAATCGTTGTAAGTAAAAGCCGTATAACTGAATTACAAAATAAACCAAAGGTATCTGAGTCATCGTGTCACTGGATCTTGAAAAAATCAATGAAGAATTACGAGATAAGTCGCCCATCGAAATTATAAAATGGTCGATCGAGACAAATCTAAAGTTGATCGCTACGACAAAGTTTGGTCCTCATTCTGCCGCTCTTCTACATCTCCTTACTCAACAAAAACCTGATGCAACCATTTTATGGGCTGATCATGGTTATAACACTAAGCCAACTTATTTATTCGCAGAAAAACTGATTGAAAAGCTAAATCTAAATATGAAGATTTATACGCCTGATATGACTTCATCACGTCGCGACGCGATTATGGGCGGTGTTCCGGAACTTGATGATGAACTACATAGTGAATTCACACGACAAGTAAAACTGGAACCTTTCAATAAAGCGTTTGATGAAATCCAACCAGAGATCTGGTTAACAGGGATCCGAAAGGATCAAACTGATTTTCGTAAAACATTGGAGATAGTGACTTTAAGTCAACGTGGAGTATATAAAGTTGCACCGATTTTTAACTGGACGGAAATCGATTTAGAAAACTATTTGTATGAAAATGATTTACCAATGGAAAGAGATTATTTTGATCCAACCAAAATCCTTTCGCATAGAGAGTGCGGTCTACACTACACAATCTAAAAATTTATGAAGTTGCAAATAAGAAAATATATTCTTATTTGATATCACCAATTTGCTGGCCCATCTTTATTGGAGTCCCTGCAAGTTGATTTTCCGCCCATGAAATTTGATCTTTCCCGAATAGTAAAATCACGGTTGAACCCATATTAAACCGACCCATTTCTTCACCTTTTTTCAAAGTTAAATCCGAATCATAATTCCAGACTTTAATTTCTTTTTTGTACGGTGGTGTGATCATTTCTTCATGCCAGACGGTTTCCATACTGCCGACGAAAATTGCGCCCACGAGGATCATCGCGAATGGGCCTGAGTCCGATTCAAATAAAACAATTGTTCGTTCATTTCTGGCAAATAATTCGGGAACATTTTCAACGGTGCGTTGGTTGACGGCAAATAAATCTCCAGGAACATAAATCATTTTTTTTAACTTTCCATCAAGTGGCATATGGATGCGATGATAGTCTTTGGGCGAAAGATAAAGTGTTGAAAAATATCCATCAATAAAGTTATCTATTAATTGTTGATCATTTGCTAACAAGCTTGAGAGTGAGAATGTTTTACCTTTAGCTTGAAAAAGTTGATCATTTTCGATACTTCCAGACTGGCTAACTGCTCCATCGACAGGTGAAGAAATACTATCTCTATCTGTGGAAAAAGGTCTTGCTGTGGTTTCTATTTCTCGTACAAAAAAATCGTTGAAATGAATAAAATTTTCTGGATTTCTTTCAATAGCAATACTCATATCAACGTTATATAAGTTAATAAAATTCTTGATAATGAAATTCTTTATCGGAACAATCTCACAACGCATTAGTTTATGCATCTGCATAGAAAGCCAATGTTGAGGAATAATGCGTTGAAGTAGAACGAAAATTTGATCAAGAATATTCATAAGGAAATTTGAAGTTTTTTTAGCTAGCGATACAACTATTTTTGAGTATTTATGTGGGCAGCAGTTTTTTTTACTGTGGCTATGATTTTTTGATCGTTAATATTTTCAAAGCTCAAGTTGAATTCAACCTGGTCTTCTAATTTTAATGCTGTGTTTTTGCCCATCAGCATCATATGGACTCCGCCAGGTGCTAATTCAAAACTTGAATGTGCAGGTATAACGATTTCATCTGCGTGGCGCATTTTTGCTAGCCCATCTTTCATTTCAGTTTTATGGAACATAACATTTTTAAAAGCAGGGCTATTCACACTCGTTAAAATAATATCCCGATCAGTTGGATTTTTAAATGTCACGTAAGCCGCTAAAACATTAACTGTTGGTGGTGCTTCTCTTATCCAGGCATTTTCAATGACTAATGTTTGATCAGCATTTACGGAAAAAGATATTAAGAATAATAAAAAAATCTTGATGGTTCTGAGCATATTTAATTACGTTGGCTAATAAATTCTGTGATTTCAAGATAACGTTGTTTGATATCTTCTTTATCATGTGGCGTAGAAAAAATTCCTACGAGTCTGGCTTTTGGATCAAGCAGTAATATGGCTGAAGAGTGATCCATTAAGTAATTTTCATTTTCTGTCGAATTTTTATCTTCAACTTTCATATGCAAAATACCTAATTGTTTCATCAGTACCGAGAGTTCTTCTTCTGAGCCGGTTAATCCTGAAAAATCATTATTGAAATAAGCAATATATTCAGAAAGATGCTGTTGCGTATCTCTTTCTGGATCAACGGTTACAAAAATAACATGAGGTATTGTTTCTTCGTTAATTTTTTCATCTGCAGATAATTCAGTTACTACAGAATTGAGTAATGTCATGGTAGTAGGACAGACATCTGGACAATGTGTATAGCCAAAAAACATCATCGACCACTTGCCTTGTAGGTTATCCAGGTTGAATAGTTCAGCATTTTGATCGATTAAAGAGAATACTGAAATCTGTTTCGGATTTGGCCATAACAGGCCAGAAATATTGACAGGCGTTTTCTCGATACTTTCTGACTTGTTTATGTTGAAAGAAAACATAATGCCGCCAATCAAGGCAACCGCAGCAATTAGAATTGGGATAAGTTTAGAATTCATCACTCTAATTATACTGCCTATGTGATGTCTATGAAATGTCTAAGTGTCCTTCAGGAATGCAAGTCGGTATGTATCTAAGATCTAAATATGATCTCTATAATTAAAATTTGTCTAATAAATTCGTAAAGTGCTAATTACTATTGTGATTCCAGACTAATCCAATCACTGACCACATTGGAATATGTTTGCACATAACCGCCTTCTATTTCACTATTTTTTCTCACCTGATAGAACACTTGTTTTTGGCCTTCGCCGCTACTTAATGTGAATAGTGGTGTCTTTTGATAATCTTGCCATTCTGAACCCTTAAATTCCGGATCTTCACTGATTCGGTAATGAGTTGGCTGACCCTGAATTTTCGGGTTCAACACGACAGTCCTGCTGTTAGTATTATTATGTCCTCTATCAAGAAAGAGTCTGGTTATTTTTAAATTGTAGTTGGTTGTGTGCTTGTCTGTTGCGTAATATATTTCTGATGAAGGAGCATTACATACAGGGCCGAGTCCACCACGATTAGATTTAACGATACGGACAAGAGCAATATCGATATTATGAAGTCGCACAACTTTTTGAATTCCTTTTCGTTGTGAACCAGAAACAGTCACCAATACGGATGCTTTGGGAAGATGTGGGAAAGTCACGTTACCATTTGAATCAGTACGGTATGCCCCAAATTGGCTAGCATCAGCAGTTGTTCCTACGCAAACGGCAATATTGTCTAGTGGATTTAATTTATCTGCATCCTGTACATGCACTTTCAGACTTGTGGCATGTGTGTTTACACTTACGAGAATTGCAAACATGGTGAAAATAGCTGAAGACACAGTGAAGTTTCGAAATAAAGTAGTACTGAACATATTATTCTCCCTTTTAATCATCCTTAATTATGCATAGAGAATCTTGAGTTCGTGTCATTTACATCAGCCAAACGTTCCTGTTTTATACCGCGCAACGAACTCTAGATATTTAACTGGAACAGATTATTGAATTGTTACCACACCAGCGTCAATAAGTTGACGTTAAAGTATGTTACATATTCAATTATCAGTCAGACATGTTAGAATTTGTTGATCATGATTCAGTTCCCAAATATAGATCCAATCGCGCTTCAAATAGGTCCACTGGCGATCCGCTGGTACGGGATAAGTTACCTTGTGGGAATAGGTTTAGCCTGGTTATTTCTAACCTGGCGAGCTAAGCATCGAGATGACTGGAATAGTGATCAAGTTGCTGATCTGGTCGTATCTTGTGCCTTGGGCGCGGTTCTTGGTGGTCGAATTGGTTATATTTTTCTATATAAGCTTTCTTCTTATGCTTCTGATCCATTATCGATTTTTAAGGTTTGGGAAGGCGGAATGTCATTCCATGGTGGCTTGATCGGTGTTCTGATCGCGTTCGCCTTATACTCAAGAAAAAATGATAAATCATTCTTCCAGGTCGCTGATTTTACGGCTCCAGCAGTGCCTATTGGCTTATTCTTTGGTCGAATTGCTAACTTCATTAATGGCGAATTATGGGGAGCACCGACGGATAAACCGTGGGGTGTGATATTTCCTGGATACGGTGCAGGCAATCAACCAAGGCATCCTTCGCAACTTTATGAAGCTGCGCTAGAAGGTATTTTTTTGTTTTTGATCCTGTGGATTTTCTCGCGATCTGAACGGCCTCTGAAAGCAATTTCCGGTCTGTTTCTACTTGGATATGGTTGTTTCCGTTTTCTGGTTGAATTTGTACGTGAACCAGATTCGCACGTGGGTTATGTCGCATTTGATTGGGTGACATTAGGTCAAATTTATTCCCTACCGATGATCGTAATCGGTTTATTTTTAATATTCCTCGCCTATAAAAATGGCACAAACCAGAAACGAGAGAATTTTTAAGTGCAGCAATATCTAGACTTATTAAGGCATGTAAAAGATCATGGAATAGAAAAAGGTGATCGCACCGGAACAGGCACAAAAAGTGTTTTTGGTTATCAAATGCGTTTTGATCTTGAGCAAGGTTTTCCGGCGGTTACTACAAAAAAAATACATTTCAAATCGATCATTCACGAATTGCTATGGTTTTTGAAAGGTGAAACCAATGTTCGTGGTCTTCAAGAAAATGGTGTAACTATTTGGGATGAATGGGCTGATGAAAAAGGTGAACTAGGGCCTGTGTATGGATCGCAATGGCGCTCATGGCCAACCGCCGATAATAATGAAATTGATCAAATTTCTGATCTTATTCATCAAATTAAAAATAACCCTGATTCTCGACGATTAATTGTAAGTGCCTGGAACGTAGGGGAGCTCAATGAGATGGCTCTCGCGCCTTGTCATGCACTCTTCCAGTTTTATGTGGCTAATGGAAAATTATCTTGTCAACTATACCAACGAAGTGCAGATATTTTTCTCGGCGTACCATTCAATATTTCCTCATATGCATTACTGACAATGATGATCGCGCAAGTAACAGATTTAAAGGTCGGAGAATTTATTCATACCCTGGGTGATGCACATATCTATACGAACCATTTTGATCAGGTTGAAACTCAACTAGCCCGAGATCCCTTACCATTACCTGAAATGAAGATTAATCAAAATGTGCGATCAATTTTTGATTTCGAATATGGCGATTTTGAACTGATCAATTACCAAAGCCATCCAACAATTTCTGCACCCATTGCGATCTAGTTTATGAAGTTATCATTAGTCGTTGCTATGGATAAAAATCGAGTCATTGGCGTAGACGGTGGACTACCCTGGCATCTCTCGTCTGACTTGAAATATTTTCGTGATATCACGATGGGCAAGCCGATCATTATGGGACGAAAGACGCATGAATCGATAGGTAGACCATTACCTGGCCGCCGGAATATTGTTGTCTCACGAAACCCTGATTTTGAAGCGACTGGTTGTGATGTTGTTGAGTCCATAGAAGCAGCGCTAACACTTGTTGAAGATGTTCCCGAGGCGATGATGATCGGTGGAGCATCTTTATATGTCGATACTTTAGCGTTTGCCGATCAACTTTATTTGACTGAAGTACATGCCGAAGTTGAAGGTGACACTTTATTTCCCGAACTTGATCTTACAGAATGGAAAGAGATCTCCAGATCAGCTTTTTCCGCCGATGGAAAAAATGATCACGACTATAGTTTTGTCGTGTATAAAAAACGCAAAAAAAGGTTTGAACGTGTCGTTGGACTGAATGTAACTGATGAACAAAGCTATCAACAATATCGTGATGCGATGATGCCAATTTTGATCTCAATGGGTGGTAAATTCACCTATGATTTTAGAGTCGGTGAAGTACTGAAAAGTGAATCTGAGAATACTATTAATAGATTATTTATTATTTCATTTCCCGATGAGAAAACACATGATAAATTTTTTGATCTTGCGGAATATAAAGCGATAAAAGAAAAATACTTTAAGCCTGCGGTTGAGAGTGTATCGTTAATATCGAAGCATAAAGCCAAGAAATAACAGACATTTTTTGATGCAAAAATCACAAACGTTTGGGGAAATAACGATCGAAGAATTTCTCGAACAATACTGGCAAAAAAAACCTTTCTTAATTCGACAAGCTTTTCCCAATATAACACCATTAATTCCCGCTGATGAACTTGCTGGTTTAGCCTGTGAAGAAGGTGTTGAATCACGTTTAATTATTCAGCACGATAATGGTGAAAAATGGGATCTTCAACATGGTCCATTTAATGAAGAGAAGTTTTCAGAATTGGATAAATTACCTTCTAATTCGAATTGGACATTACTCGTACAAGCCGTAGATCACTGGCTACCTGAAGCCGCAGAATTTCTACAACAATTTAATTTCATCCCAAACTGGCGAGCTGATGATCTTATGATTAGTTACGCAAATGAAGGTGGCGGAGTTGGCCCACATTACGATAATTATGATGTTTTCCTGCTTCAAGCTGAAGGCAAAAGACGTTGGGAAACTGGTGGAAATTTTGATCAAAATTCTTCTCGTCGTACAGACACAGATGTATTGATCCTAGATCAATTTACTAGCGAGAAAAGTTGGGTCTTAGAACCTGGCGATATGCTTTATCTACCGCCACAGGTAGGGCACAACGGAGTCGCGGTTGGAGATGGTTGTATGACATACTCGGTTGGATTTCGAGCGCCATCTCATAGTGAGCTGTTGACAAGTTTTGCGGATGCAATGTCTGATCATTTGAGTAATGAAGATCGCTATATTGATCCTGACCTTAAATTACAAAAGAATGCCGGCGAAATTTCTTCACAAACAATACTGAATATTAAAAAAATAATAACAGAATATTCACAGAATGATGATCTTATTTCAGATTGGTTTGGTCGATTTGTGACGCAACCAAAATACAGAAATGATCTTGATAATAATATGCAATGTAGCCTGAAAGATTTGATCCAGCATCAAAAGGATGGAGGCCTTATTTCACGCAACGAAGGATCTAGATTTTCCTTTGTAAAAAAACAACAACAAATCAGTTTATTTGTGGACGGTAATAATTTTGAATGTGATCATGAAATGATGAGTCTTATCGAGTTGCTCTGTGAAAACACACAATTTAATTTGTCACTTTTTGAAGGTGATCAAAAAAGTCTTTTGTTGATTCGAGATCTGGTAGTGCAGGGTAGCCTCTATCCATATAGTTCTAAGTAATAAAGAAGAGCTTGAAATTAAAAATAGTATCCATATATAGAAGTGAACAATTAATCGCTTAGTGACAAGTTTTTCCATCAGTAATTTTTGCAGGACATTTGTCATTACACTAAAAACAGGAAGCCATTTGTGAGCAAAGTAGATATTACCTATTCCCCTGAGTTACTCCCCGCTGTTCCCGACGATGTCTTGATTATCGTACCCGTTAGAAATCTGGTTATGTTTCCGGGTGTGATGATGCCAATGCAGGTTGGCCGCGAATTTTCTATTGCAGGCATTGAAGAAGCATTTGACAATAAGCGCCGGATTGGCTTGTTGATGCAACGAGATCCTGATGTTGAAAAACCGGGAATAGATGATCTGCATACTATTGGTACATCGGCGACTATTCTTCGATATGCAAGTAATCCTCAAGGTGATACGTATCATGTTATCTCTCAAGGTGAACAAAGATTTCGAATTTTAGAACTGATAGAAGGTAATCCTTTCATGTTAGCGCGAGTGGATTATATTCGCGAAAGTGATGAGATGAGTACCGAAATTGAGGCGCGGGTTCATCGTCTTAAAACGTTAGCATTGGAAGGACTGGAATTATTGCCGACGGCGCCGATGGAGCTTTCAAATGCTATTCAAAGTATTACATCACCTTCTGATCTGACGGATATTGTTGCCAGCTTTATTGATATAGAGGCAGATGATAAGCAGGATATATTAGAGACGCTAGATCTTAAAAAGCGCTTAAATAAAGTGATCAAACACGTGAGTCATCGTGTGGAAGTATTACGGATCTCGAACAACATTCATGAAAAAACTCAGGAAAAAATTACTGATCGTCAGCGCGAATTCATGTTGCGCGAACAAATGGAAGAGATCAAAAAAGAACTCGGCGAAGATGAAGGATCAGAAATAGAAGAAATCGAAATAGCAATTGCAAATGCCGAAATGCCGGAGCATGCGGAAGAGCAGGCACTTAAAGAATTACGACGTCTGGAAAGAATGTCCGAAGCTTCATCTGAATATTCAATGAGCCGAACTTATCTTGATTGGCTCGTTGAATTACCGTGGAGCAAACTTGACGAAGAGCAGATTGATATAGAAGCAGCGGCAAAGATTTTAGATGAAGATCATTATGGTTTAAGCAAGATCAAAAAGCGTATTCTTGAATATCTCGCGGTACGTAAATTGAATCCGGATGGTCGAAGTCCAATCTTATGTTTTGTTGGCCCTCCTGGTGTCGGCAAAACCTCACTTGGTAAAAGTATCGCACGTGCAATAGGTCTGGAATTTATCCGCGCCAGTCTGGGTGGGATTCATGACGAGTCTGAAATAAGAGGGCATAGACGAACTTATGTTGGTGCGATGCCGGGGAAAATTATCCAGAATCTGCGTAAAGCAGGAACACGAAATCCGATCTTCATGCTCGACGAAATGGATAAACTTTCTTCAAGTTATCAAGGTGATCCTTCCTCGGCGTTATTGGAAGTGTTAGATCCACAACAAAATACAACCTTTGAAGATAATTATCTGGGATTGCCATTTGATCTAAGCAAAGTAATGTTCATAAGTACCGCAAATGCATTGCATCAAATTCCGGGGCCATTACGCGATCGAATGGAAGTGATCGAATTAAATGGTTATACCGCGGAAGAGAAATATAACATTGCAAAAAAATATCTGGTTAAACGTCAGATTAAACAGAATGGTTTAAAAGCCAGCCAGGTTACGTTAACCGCGAAAGCACTGAAAAAAATTATTGAAGGTTATACTCGCGAGGCTGGGTGTCGAGGTCTTGAACGTCAGATCGGATCTGTTTTTAGAAGTGCCGCTGTCAAGGTTGCCCAGGGTGAAACTAAAAAGATCAAAATTGATGTGGATGATCTTCATGAGATTCTTGGCGCTCAAAAGTTTGAGAGTGAACTTGCAATGCGAACCGGAGTCCCCGGTGTTGCAACAGGTCTCGCCTGGACTCCAGTCGGTGGCGATATTCTATTTATCGAAGCGACAAAGACACCGGGCAAGGGTGGTTTAATTCTGACTGGACAATTAGGAAGTGTAATGAAAGAAAGCGCCCAGGCCGCCTTTACCTTAGTGAAATCCAGATATGAAGAATTGGGAATTGATAAAGAAATTTTGCAGAAGAATGATATACATGTCCACGTTCCTGCGGGTGCTATTCCTAAAGATGGACCGAGTGCCGGTGTTGCTATGTTTTTGGCTTTAGTGTCTTTACTAAAAGACAAGAAGATCAAAAAAGATGTTGCGATGACAGGTGAAATTAGTTTGCGCGGATTAGTATTACCAATTGGTGGATTGAAAGAAAAATGTATCGCTGCAGCAAGAGCAGGAATTAAAACAGTTTTGATCCCGAAACGTAACGAGCGTGATATCGAAGAAATTCCTGAGTCTGCGAGGAAAAAGCTTAAGTTTGTTGTTTTGGAAAATGTAGATGAGGCGCTAGAGATCGCACTTGGCTAAGCATGTTAAGAACGAGTAAAGTCATAAATTATTTGATCAGTCAGTTTCAGTAGCTGTTTCTAAGTCATCAAATCGTGTGACCTGATTTCTGCCATTTTCTTTTGAATTATATAGCGCTAGATCAGCCTGGTTTACAAGAAAGGCGGGATCACTAGCACCTAAAAGTGAAGAAGAAACACCAAGGCTTGAAGTGACCACTCTACCGGGGATGACATAGACTTCATTTTTGATCGTCGAAGTAATATTTTTTCTAATGCGTTCAGCAATTTGAGTAGCTTCTCTTAACGATATACCCGGCATTAGAATGCAAAATTCTTCACCACCATAGCGACATACATAATCTCCTTCTCTAACGGAAGCAGTTAAAGCTTGCGCCATTTTTTGTATCACCGCGTCGCCCGCACCATGACCAAAGTCATCGTTAACACTTTTAAAATGATCTATATCGGCCATAATACAACAGAGTTCTTGCTCACCTGAATTTTTAAAGATTTCCTCAAAAATCTCGAAAAATGCACGGCGATTTAAACAGCCTGTAAGAGAATCTGTTGTTGCTAACAGACGCAATTTTTCATTCGTTTTTTCTATCTCAGACTGTGATTTTTTCAAATCATGCATGGTACGTTTTAATTGAAAGTTTTTTTCTTCTATGTCGGAAACATCATCAAACGTGGCAAGTGCTCCTCGTTGTTCTCTTTTTGCGTCCAGAATAGGCGTGCTGTTTATAGATAGCGTTCTCAATCCCTCAGGTGTATTTAATTTTAAATGTGTACCTGTCACTATGGATGTGTTGTTTAACGTAACTTGCCATGGGTACACCAATGTCATATCAGTTTTCCGTTTGGTATGCCAGTTAAGTCCCGATACTTTTTTTCCTAATAAAGTATCAGAATTCATGCCTGTTTTTTTTGAGAAAGCCATATTAGCTAAGACGATTCTTTCGTTTTCATCCATTAAAACCAGACCTTCAGTTAGTGTATCGAGGGCAAGTTTCACGCGATCAGGGATAACTGATGATGGATCTAAATGCTGTAATATTTTTTTCATAAACATAAAAAATATGAAAAATCCCAATACCGCAACGAATAGAATTATTCTTAAAATAGGCGGTATCGTAATTCCATATAACTGGTTGTTTTTATCAGGTAAGAATGTGATTTCGATAGTGCCCCACAAAAAACCACTTCTATGTAACGGTATTTTGATTTGAGATATTGTTGATTTACTATCTTTTGGAAGAGACCAAAACTCCTCGTGATTACCAGCGTTGATTAGCAATGATCCATCGGCTTTTCTAATAGCAATAGACTGCACGTCATCATGAATTTTCTGAAGAGTATGGACATGGTTAGCCATGGATTGGAGGTCATTATTTTTCTCGTTATAGGAAACTTGGATCGCAATACTCTCTATTAACTTTTTCCTGTTTTGCAACTCAACCTTTGAGGTATCAGGAATCATTCCCAACAGATCTGCAAAGAGAAGAACACTAACAATCATAAATACCAGTCCAATACTTACTCGAAATGCTGGTGTCATCGATTTCATTGACTACTAACGTCCTTCTTCCAAAATTTGAACCTGTTTAATATAGATGTAATAGTTTTCGTCCATTTTCGATTTTCCTTGCCTGTTTTTTTCACATCGTCATTCTTTTTGGAAGAAAGAACGGGAATCGGATCAACCCAACTCCAGGCAGGTAGCGCTCCTAAAAGGCTCGCAAGTAATGAACTGGCGTGGAGTAGCCATTTTAATATTCCAGCAAATATAACAACACCACCCACTTCAATTGATCGCTCAAAGACAAGTCGTTCTCTTTCTTTTTGTTCAGCAGCTTGAGAAATTTCACTTTCGATCTGTTTCAACTCCAAAGCTAAGCCTGGATCAATTGTAAAAGCAGGAATTTGACTATTGAAATCTTGTGTCTTTATTTCAACTTTTTGTTTAAGAGATTTTGTCTTAAGATCTTTCCGGATTAGTTGATCAACACTCTTTTTTTCTTCCTCTTCGAAATCAACCACAGAGTTTAAATTGTTGTTTGTTTCCAAGAGTTTAGGGGATAAGTCATTTAAAATAGTAGTGATTGAAACATTTGGATTTGGCTTTTCAAGCTGAACGTTTATTACGGCAATGTTCGGATCTTCTAATGGAGTCGGATCTTTTACAGGTTTGTCAGTAACTAACTCTTCATCATCTGGATCCCCGGGTTTATTGGGTTCTTCCGGCGAAGGATTATTGGGTTCTGGAATTATTACTTTGTCATCTTCAATGACAATATTGACAGACGTAATGTTCGACTTGGCGCCATCAACATCGTTAATCGTATAAGTAAACGAGTCTGTGTTGTTAGAAGATCCGTTATGGAAGTATCCAAAGATACCATCGCCATAGTCAACAAGGTATCCATGACTCGGTGGAGTAACAATGACAATGCTATCCAGATCAAGTGTACTGTCCAGATCAGAATCATTGCTAATGAGATTGATGTCTACACTGTCCCCTTTTTCAAGACTTGCATTATCGTTGGCCACAATCGGAGGATCATTGACCGGGGTAATGTCCAAATTGGCGATTGCCGCAACTGTTGAAGTGCCATCCGTAACGATATAATCAAAACTCACGGCAGTATCATCATTAAGTGCAGGTATGTATGTCCAAGAAAGCGCTGCGCTATTGATCAAAGTACCATTACCACTATTAATGACAAGGTTTGTGGCAGTTAAGCCAGAACCATCGGGATGATTTGCATTAGCCAATAGTTGCGGTTGAGTGATGATACGTGCACCACTGTCTTCAGCAATCGGGTTTAGGGTTACGGTTGTAGTTGTGGGTATATCAATAACTGCGGTGACATCCACCGTGATGGAATAGCTTGTAACAGAATCGGTGAAGCCGTCATTGACCGAAAAACTAAAACTGTCATAACCATTACCATTCTGATTTGTTATTGGTACAAACTTCAGATTGCCCGCATCAATATCCGCGCGGCTAATGATCTGATTCAGAGTCACGTCTACTCTGTTTAATTGCAATTCACCGACTGATTCTAAGCTGGTAATCTGAATACTTGTCAGACTATCACCATCGATATCATTGAAGTTAAAGTCTACTGCTGTAAAGGTGTAATCGGTATCTTCATTCGTTGAGATGGTGTTGTTCGTGGCGGTCGGCGCATCATTGACAGCAACCATTATGATGTCCCGTGTCTGCGTGTTACTGCTGTCATTGCCATCGTCAACTTGGAATGAAATGGTGCGTGTTGCCGTCGAGGGATCATTGCTTGTGTTTTCGAAAGTGATACTACGCAGAGCCATTTCGTAGTTCGCAATCGTTGCTGACCCAGTCAAAGTCATTGTGCCAGTGCCAGCATTCCAGGTCCCAGAGATACCGTTTTGATCAACAAATGCCAGGGCATCTTCACCGTTAGTGTAGTTGGCCGTGATTTGGACAACTGCGGATTCCATATTTACATCATCGATGTCTTCAATATTAAAAGTATTGTCAATGATGACTGCGCCGTCGTTCTCGGTATAGGTGAGTGCAGCATTAGGGACAGCGTCCGTTGCAACACTAACGTTGTCCAGGTATCCACGAACGCCCGAGTGATCGGCTGAGGTGTCCGCAAAGGTGATAGTTGTTGATGTTGAATCCGCAATGAATGTGTACTGGTAGGTTTGGAAACTGTTGTCTACAACACCGGTAGTCAAACTGGTATCGACCAAAGTCGAGTTGCCAATGAGCTCAACATCCAAGGATTGTGAAGCAGTTGTGCTGAAATCGCCATAGTCGAACCTTACGACATAGGTTTTTCCGATCTCAGTCGTTAGCGTTTGCGAAAGTGTTCCGTTCATGCCTCCGATCTGGCCAAATCGAGCTTGAGTTCCATCGTGATCTACGTTCCCGGTCGCCGTCCAGCCAGAAAGGTTCGTGTCAAAAGTTCCATTGGTCACGATGCTGGGTCCAGCCAACTGCGGACGGTCGTTCACAGCCGTGATCGTAATGTCGGCCGTTTCAGTGGCGGAAGAATAGGCCGTCGTTCCACCGTTGGTGCTGGTATCCTGTAGCGATCCGTTGGCGCCTACGCTGCGATCCCATGAACGGAATGTGATCGCGTCGGTTACAGTTCCATTGAAGTCAGTTTCCGATTGAAGGTAAATCCGAGTATTGCTGTTCGCGTTCAAGACTCGGGCAGATGAATCACTGACGTCGCCGAGTAGATTCCAGTTCGTGCCATTGTCTGTCGTGTACCACCACGTTCCTTCATTGACGTCTGCTGTCGTGATCGCGATTCCGGTTTGCGAACTGGCGTCGACATCACTGACGTTGCCGCCAATTGAAACTAAGTCTGTGATAACAGTCCCCACAACGCCAGCGGGTGCCCCAGCGTCTTCAGCTTGAGCATCTAACGTTACTGTGCCGCTGTTGTTCAAAACAGGGGCGTCGTTCGCATCGGTTACTGTGATAGATGCGGTTTCCGACGCGGTGCTGAATGCAGTCGTGCCACCGTTAGTTGAAGCATCGACCTTAGTACCTTCGGTGCCTGAAGTCTGATCCCAGGCACGGAACTCAAACGTTGGGTTGGTGATTGGTGCGTTCTCACCGTTCGGATTGAATCGAACCAAGTCGGTCGCACGCAGCAACAGAGCCGACATTTCCGAGACAGTCCCAACCGAATCCCAGTTTGTGCCACCATTGATTGAATATTCCCAAATACCACGCCCGTTGTTCCGAACGGTGATTGCAATGCCTTCAGGATCTCCATCAACATCCGTGATCGGATCACCACCGGCGCCAGTCGCCAACAGGTCAGCAACGGTCATTCCCGCGTTATCGACGTCGTCTTCGGTGATCGACGGGAGTGCCGGTGTGCCTGTGTCATTCAGGACCGGAGCATCATTGACAGCCGCCACACTTACGGTCGTGTCGTAGTTGGCACTGGTCGCACCATCACCATCGGTCAGCACATAGCGAACGGTTCGATCGCCGGTTGTTGGGTTGTCTGTGTCGGTATTCTCATAACTAACTGCCTCGACAAGCGCGGCCGTTGCAGTCGCGTCCGCATTGGCATTGAGTGTGATGACCAAATCACTGCCGCTGGTACCACCTGTGAACGTACCGATGGTCGTCCCTTCGTAGCTGACGTTGCTACCGCTGACGCCGATTTGTCCCGAGCCTGTTCCCAAGTTCAGGACCGAAAGCACGTCCTCTGCACTATCACTTCCGGCCGTAAACGAAACCGTCAGAGTTCCGGTATCAAAGTTCAATGAATCGACGTCGGCAACAACGGCATCACCCGCTTGCTCGATCGCCTGCTGGCCGTCGCCTTCGTTGTAAGCAAGCGTATCGCCGTCCAGATTAACGATCGTTGGAGCGTTATTGACACTGTTGACGTTGACGGTTGCTGAATGAGTCAAGCTCGTTCCGCCATCCCCGTCGGTGACGACGAAGTCGACGGTTCTTGTCCCGCCCGTTGACGTGAGAACGTCGGTATTTTCGTAGGTGATGTTCTGAACGACTTGAGTCACTGCCAGCGGAGTTGAATCGGCGTTCCACGTCACGGTCAGGGGAGTTCCACCGGAGCCACCCGTGAACGTTCCGACAACCGTACCGCCAAATGTGACATCGCTGCCACTGACACCGACTTGCCCCGCGCCAGTTCCTTGATTGCGAATCGAAATCACATCTCCTGCGTTGTCACCGCCAGCTGAAATCGTGACCGTCAGTGTTCCTGTATCAAAGTCAGTCGAATCAACATCGCTAACGATCGCGTTGCCACCTTCTTCGATCACAACGGCTCCGTCGCCCTCGTCGTAGTTGAGATTGTCGCCATCGAGGTTGATGATTGTGGGAACGTCGTTGACACGTGCAACGCTGATCGTCGTGTCGTAGTTGGCACTTGTTCCGCCGTCGCCGTCGGTCAACACATAACGAACCGTTCGATCGCCTGTGGTCGGATTGTCGGTGTCCGTATTTTCGTAAGTAATTGCCTGAACAAGCGCTGACGCGGCGTCTGGATCCGCATTGGCGTTCAAAGTGATCACCAAATCGGTTCCGCTACT
>JBGCGE010000050.1:0-48201 GCA_045110495.1 Gammaproteobacteria bacterium | reverse complement strand
GATCCAGTCTGGTCTCCGCATAACAAGATCATAAACGTCACACCGGGTCCTGCTTTTGGATCTGAATTAGTGACACAATTTTCATCGATGCAAACACGCGGTATGCGTGGTCCAGGCGTTGCTGAATTTTTTACCGCCGTTCGTGCTGATTACGGCAAGATGGTCGGTATGCCAGAAGGCGGCAGATCACTATTCTTCACCGGATCAGGTACCACAGGGACAGAAGCGGCCGCAGGCTCATGTCGTTTTCCTGACGAAGCTGATTCTGATACACCAGCCGTTGTCACTATGGAAATTGGTGCGTTCAGTACGTGGATGGGTATCTGTGTTGAAAACATGGGTAGAAATGTCGTTCGTCTTAAAGGCGAGATTGGTGAAGATCTTCCACTAGACCGATGTAGAGAACAGTTGGAAAAAGACACCGATCATAAAATCCAGTTAGTCATGGCGCCGTTAAACGAAACAGGCGCAGGTGTGACGACTGATCCTAAGAAAATACGTGCGCTTCTGGATGAACTAAATCACCCAGCACTACTTTTCATTGACGGTATTTCAGCTATCGGCAGTATGCCAGCTGACATGACTGATATGGGAATCGACATGTTAGTCGGCTGTAGTCAAAAAGGGATTATGGGTACGCCTGGTATCGGTATGCTTACGTTGAGTGCTAAAGCAGTCGCGAAAGTGTATGAAGCCGACAAAGCATTAGCGGATGCTGGCATCAAAAAAGGCCAACACTACCTTCACTTAACCAAAATGATCGATGCCATGGATAGCGCAGGTCTACATCTTGAAACCCCGGGAAATTATTCACAATTCGCAGCGGCGTTAGACTTGCTTGCGATTGAAGGTATTGAACGTGTTTGCGAACGTCATAAAGACTGTTCTGATGTTTTCCGCGCCGCTGCACTGGGCGCAGGTTTAGAACTGGTTGCAAAAGAAGAACATACGCGATCAAATGCAGTAACAGCAGTTAAATCACCAGATGGTTTTGGTGAAAAAGAAGTCTTTCATGTGCTGAGAATCATGTTTAACAAGCACGCTGTTGAAGCGGCAGGTATTCCAGGAGCACCTGATCTGGGCTGGCGTCTATGTGCAACTGGTGGTATTCAGCCACAACATGCACTGTCAGCCTCTATTGCATTCCTGTTGTCATGTGACGAAGCGGGAATTCCGGTTGACGCTGATAAAGGTATTGCTGCTGCGACTGAGGCTTATGCTAATGTTGTTAAGTATCACAGACCACTTCCAGGTATTGATGTTTACGGACGTTAATAAGCCTCTCGAAAATCTTGAACAAGCTGGAGGAAGGTCACTTTAACATTAACTAAAGAAAGACCTTCTTTCAGCTACAAATTAATTGGGATCATTTTGATCCCAATTAATTTTATAGTTGCGCCAGACAATTATTGAATCAAGCACCGCACATTTCTATAGATACTACACATAATCAGTACAAAATTATTAGTGATGATAAGATCAAAACCCAACTTGGGTAAGCGTTTATTTCCCTGATTTGATGAACTTTCATTTAAAGAGACTGTTTGAGTAGAATGGCAAAAATTACTTACCCTTGTCCTTGTGCCAGTGGCAAAATTTATCCTGACTGTTGTGAACTGATGCATAAGGGAAAGGTCGACTCACCCGATGCAGAACAAACCATGCGCGCACGTTACACCGCATTTTGTTACAGCGAAATTGGCTATTTAGTGGATACCACACATCCCAAAAAACGGCGTCTCGGAGATTCATTTTCATTATCCAAACTGATCAAAAAAACTCGTTGGATAGGCCTTAAAATTATCGAACATAAAACTGAGGAAGAAGTCGCTTACGTCGACTTTGTCGCTTTTCGTATCGAAGAGGGTCAGATTGCGCAACAACACGAACGTTCAAAGTTTATCTTCGTTATAGATAAATGGTTTTATTTCGACGGCGAAGAATTGCCCACAATAAAACTACAACGTAATGATCCTTGTTTTTGTGGCAGCGGTAAGAAGTTTAAAAAATGCCATGAAACTTTGCCCGGTAAGTTACAGCATTAAATAATTACAAGATCAGCTTTGACTTAATTTTGTAAATTTTCTAATTCACTTACTTCTTCTATCTCGTTGATTTCTTTTTTTAGAAAAAAATTATGATTTTGATAAGTTAGGGTAATTGCTTAATCGCTTTTTTATCAGACAACCAGTTATTTTGTAGTTGTAGCTTTCTTAACTGTGCTATTCGATCATGAGTTAATGGATGCGTTTGCAAAAATTCCAGGTGAGCTTGTTCGCCTTGTTCTTCCTCGAGAATAATCTCAAAAAAATCTGTAGATCCTGCCACGTGCCCATAATGATTGTTCAAGGTTTCGATCGCTTCTCGATCAGCTTCAGTTTCCATGGCTCTGGTAAAATGTAATGAAGTGATTAAGCCACTGCCGCCTATTAGTGACATACCCGTGCTATTTTCTCCAAAAATCATCTGTGTAATAAATGCTAGCATTAAACCTGCACTGAGGCTTTTCAGCGGATCACGATGTTTCACATGAGCAATTTCGTGTGCAACAACCATGGCAAGGGCATTTTCGCTAGGCATCTTTTCCCACAAACCTTTTGTAATAAAAACATTCCCTCCTAATGTGGCAAAAGCATTAACCATATCGCTATCCATCCAATGTGCCGTAATCGGCATGTCGCCTGGTACTTTTTGGGCTATGGAAAGCTGTTCAACTAATTGTTGTAAATAAATTTCTTTTTGATCAATCTCATTGCTGTCTTTTTCAGATGAATCAGATATTACTTTTTCAGCTAATTTCTGCTCAATGGAAAAAGGGATATAAGGAGCGGCCCAGTGTATAGAATAAAAAAGTACGACAGTAACAATAACGATCAGAATGATCGCACCAAAAGATAGCCATAAAAATTCAACAAGCGGAGGTGTCTTTGTGCGATTAATTTCTTCTGAAAATATTGGGTTTTTATCGTTCACTGAAAACTGATAATTAACTATATTAATCAGGGTTTGCAGGAATCATTGCAGTTCCATATGCGAGTACTTCAATTGTTCCCATACTGCTACGCGCATTTTTAGAAATAGATGACGTCTCATAACGAATATTTTTAATACTTACCGCACCCAGCTTCGCACTTTCTTCTTGCATGCGTAGCATGGCTTCACGACGTCCACGATCAAGCAGTGACTCGTAAGCGCTAATATTCCCACCAAAGATATTAACTAAACTGGCAGTGATACGTTTGAAGTAATCAACAGAGACAACCACACTTCCCGTGACTAAATGTGATTCAAAAACAGGATCGTTTTCTCGCTTATGTGTATTTAGTACAAATAAATCTTGATATTTTTTTTCGCGCTCAATGATCGATCTATAATGTTTACGCTCGTTATAAGAGCCGAAAATATAGCCCGTTAGCAGCAAGATAAAGAAAATAACGATTTCGTACGACATGTCATCCTCCTACTGATCAAGAACAACCGCGGTGCCATAAACAAATAATTCAGCTGCACCGGCTGCAATTGAAGAAGTTGAGAATCGAACATTTATGATCGCATTAGCTCCAATACTTTCAGCTTGTTCTGTCATACGCTGAATGGATTCACTACGTGATTCATTTAATAGTTCGGTATAAGACGACAGTTCGCCACCGAAAATATTTTTGATACCGGCAAAGATATCTTTCCCTACATGTTTAGCACGCACAGTACTTCCCTGCACTAAGCCCAGATGTTGTTTGATTTCGCGCCCAGGTACTGTTTCAAGATTACTAATGATCAATGGATCTTCCTCTTCTATATAATAGTGGTTAATACAGTCGTCTAATTCTGACAGCTTTACTAGAACTATTCATCTTAAATTGAGAGATCCATATAAAGGTTTACTTCTAGAAAACAAGGTTAGCTATTTGCAAACTGATTTTTAGCGGTGATCTTTTTACGATATCTAAGTTAAATACGATCGTTACTTCGTAATATCTTTCAGAATTTTCATCTACTATTTTTTATTTAGTGACCAATCGTATTCAAGATAAACAACTTTAATGACACTCTCCTTTGCCTGTGTTTTGATTTTAGAATCATCACTTATGTAGCGTGCGATATATTCTTTTAATGATCCCGCTTTGGTAAAGTCTTCAGAAAACCATTTAAAAATAGAAGAGATTTCAAGTGTCTTGCTTTCTGTATTAAAGCGATTATGTTTGGTGTCACGTAAAAACTGTATTGCAGCTTGTTCTAGTTGTTCATCTAATTTACTGGCAACATAAGCATTTTTTTGCAGAGCAGGACAACTTATTGAAGCGCAGTTAATCGCAAAATGAATCCGTGGTTCATTATAATTTTTTCGAAGCAATCCATGTTCTAGATGATCTAAATTTGTTTTAGATCCAAACAGACTAAAAAATTTCTTATCCCAGGGACTAGAAAAAAAACCACCGAGATCTTTAATAGAATCTATCCCTGGATAATTTTCGACGATTAACTTTAATGTAAAAGCATTATAACTGTTGATCAAAAAAGCGAGTTTTTGATCTTCGTTCCAGGTATCAAAATCATTTTTTGACACTGCTTCTATTTCAGAAAGTGATTTATCTAATGCATCAGAATTTATTTTTAAGTATTCGTAATCAACAGCCGTTTGTGAACCTCTCTCGATGACAGCCTCGTTTAATATTTTGTCGTAAGTAGTGTATGAGTGATCAAATGAAAATACGGGTAGAGAGATTGCGAATAAAAAAAGAAATGAAATTAAGAGCATAATATATTTTCTAACTATCGTTTATTATTAATACCTTAGGACTGCAGTTAATGAAATAAGTTTCTTGACTAAATGGGACAAAAATATATAGGTTCATGTCTTTCAACTTCCACATTAAAATAATGCTGCTTAACTACAATTCGAAAAAAAAACTAATCCTCCGGCATACAACAATGCTTGTAACGCTTTTTACTCCCACATGGGCATGGAGCTTTTTTCCGCGGTTTAATATCATTATCGATACTCATCACATCTTGCTGATAAATTTCTGATAGCGAAGAAAATAATTTCGGATGTTTGTTTTTTAGCATTTTTGGTCGTTCAAAAAAATATTCTGAAGCTACCGCAAAAAATTCGACTCTATTTGTTGTGGCATAATCTCTTATATTACTTTTATTATTATCGATCGCTTTGATTTTTTGTTCGACTAACTCAAACCACGGAATCGAAAAAGCATGTTCTTTTAATCGTTCTGGATAACCGTCACATTCGCCATCAGCCATGTCGATCAAATGTACGAATTCATGGATACAGACGTTTTGTTTATCTTTGCTATTTTCAAACCCTTGATAAAGTGCTGGTCTACACAATGCCAGTTTTCCAGCCATTGGTCCTGTTCCAACCATGCCGGTAATGTTGGAATCCGGCTGACCACATTCAAAATTTATATTAAAACTTGCTGGTAATAAATAGACTGCTTTGAGGTTAAAGTAATGCCATTTTGGAAGTCCCCAAACTGGAATAACCGCACTTGCTGCTACTAAAAGACGATCTTGATCAGAAACTGTGAATTGTCCAGCCTCAACCTCTGTTGTCTGTAAAAATAGCGAGACACGTTGTTCAAAGAGTAGTTTATTCTCTTCACTCAATACGCGATAAAAAGCTACTTTCTCTATCAGAAAACTAGACCACTGTTGTTGCCATTGAAGTTCTTTTTTTGGTTTTTCTAAGCCAAGAATTTTTTGTAGAATTTCTTTGATCCAATTGATCATTTTTTCATCCCGTAAATATTAAAAAAGATCAGATCTTCTTTGTTATAACTTGAATTTCAAATAAACACTTTTAAAAATTTTTCAAAATGGAGCAGTAAGTCATGTTAGATCATTTTAATATACTCTCTCTACATTTGCCCTGAATTAATTAGCACTACTCAATTAACAATATAATATGTTATTAATTATTGTGATCCTCGTTGTAGTTGTCTAACGTAGCTGCTTTACCTGACTCACTCACAGTAACGTCTTGAGTATTAGCCATCCAATATCCAACACCCATGAATAAGCTACCTCCGATAATGTTCCCTATTGTGACCCAAAGCAGATTATGTTCCATTCCAGCTAGTGAAATACTTTCTGGATGCTGGCTAAGTAAAGCAATTGATAATAAAGTCATATTTGCAACACTATGTTCAAAACCACTAGCGATAAACGCAAGCAGACACCAAAAAATTGCTATGCATTTTGCGACTTCATTCTTTAATCGCGCTGCCATCCACAAAGCAAGGCAGACAAGCCAATTACATAAAATACCTCTTGAGATCAATTCTATCGCTGATGAATTCATTTTGTATTCTGCGACTTTATGTAAAAGACCAATGCCACCATGAAGTAATTCACCGCCACCACCCGCGACAAATATCAAAGCTAGTAAAAACAGATCCAATAAGATTTCCTATCCACGCGACCACCCATACTTTTCCTAAATCTATCAGTGTTGTTTTCTTTTTAAGCCATCCCAGCACCATATACATCGTGTGTCCGGTAAAAAGTTCAGAACCGGCAAAAACGACTAGCGTTAAAGCAATACCAAATGTAGCACCCATGATTAATTTCTGAAATGCAACGGGCACTTGCCCTGCAGCACTGAAGATCAGAATAATTCCTAGTCCAGCATAAGCACCTGCCATCATTGCGCCTATCAAAAATGCTAATGGTGAATTTTTTAATATTATCGCCTTCTGATCTGCGACACTAGAAAAGTAATCGATTGTCTCTTTGTACATAGTTGTATTACTACCGTCTAATATAAATATTAATTAATAAATTGCTTTTGATTTTTTTAATGTTATATTTAAAATATATCTATAAATATTTTTATCAACAAAAGAAGATAAAAAATGCAAGAAATAGCCTGGAGTATTTCTCTAATTCTTATGCTTGTCATCATCAATTTCACCATTTTCTATCACTCATCCAAATTTAAGCCGCGGCGCACGCAACACGTTATTACTCTACCTCGCAATTAGCGCCGTGGTCTTTTTATTAATGATGATCTTTGGAACCACATTACGTTATGAACAAGGCCAGTGGTTAGGTCTGGGGCCAGAATATTTCTATCAAATAATGACCGCGCATGGTGTGGGGATGGTAGGGATATCAGGATTAGCAGCAAGTGCCGTAATGTGGTTTTTTCTTTCACGGCATGTTCAATTAAGTACATCAATATTAATTGCAAATCTTGGTTTCTTCCTGGTTGGTGTTGTGTTGATTCTGGGCTCAATATTTATTGGTAAATTTGCCGCAGCCTGGACATTTTTATACCCATTGCCAGCTAAAAGCATGGGCGTATGGAGTAATCACGCAGCAGCCAGCTTTTTGCTTGGTTTATTATTAGTTGGCGTGGGTTTCTTATTGCTTTATCTCGATATCGCGATTGCCATCATGAAAATATTTGGAAACCTTGCAAAAGCGCTTGGCTGGCCACAACTTTTTTCTAATAGCCAAGAAGATGCTCCTCCTCCTCCAACTGTTGTTGCAAGTACGATGGTATTGATCGTCAATATTGCTGGGATTGCTGCTGGAGCGGTCGTCTTAGTTTTAAGTTTAGTTAATGTATATAACCCAGCTTATGAACTTGATCCATTACTGGTAAAAAATCTGATCTTCTTTTTCGGACACGTTTTTATAAATGCGACGATCTACCAGGCAGTCATTGCCGTTTATGAAATCTTACCGGTATACACACAGCGTCCGTGGAAATCGAGCAAAGTTTTTTTAGCAGCCTGGACAGCATCAACCCTGATGGTAATTTCCGTTTATCCACATCATTTATTAATGGATTTCGCGATGCCAACGTGGGCATTAGTTATGGGACAGATCATTTCTTATATGAGTGGTTTTCCGGTACTGGTTGTCACGGCTTATGGTGCCTTAACGTTTGTCTATCGCTCAGGAATTAAGTGGGATGTGACTTCTGGTTTGTTGATGTTATCGATGATGGGCTGGGCGTGTGGAGTAATACCTGCAATTGTAGATGGAACAATCAGTGTCAATAACGTGATGCATAATACCCTGTGGGTGCCGGGTCATTTCCACATCTATTTATTATTAGGTGTTGTACCGATGATCTTTGGTTTTATGTATTACCTGGCGCAAAGCAATGGTGAGAAACTAAGTTTTATAGACACACTTGCCTACTGGATGTACTTACTTGCAGGCATGGGTTTTGTGACCATGTTTTTACTTGGCGGTAAAGAAAGTGTCCCACGTCGCTGGGCTGCACATATGAATGAGTGGATTGCCTATGATCAAATTGCAGCGGTATTTGCAACATTGGTTGTTGTAAGTGTTCTAGTTTTTGCGATCCGTTTCTTAACTCGTATTTCTAAAGTAAATATTGCTTCATAAAGAAACATGACAAATCGCCATCGTGAGTAAAATTAGTTTAATAAGTATTACCTGCGTTGTAATGTTCTCTGCCATCGTATGGTGGCAGGGAACAAATGGTTTTCAGGCGTTTACCAGCGAGACGGCAAGAAGACTTGATGTATTAGAATCACCACGAACACTTTCCAACTTGAGTTTTAAAAATCAAGAAAATAAAAGTATTAATTTTTCAGATTATCAGGGAAAAGTTGTACTGGTTGATTTCATCTACACTAGTTGTCCAGACGTTTGTCATGCTCTCGGATTTTCAATCAAATCGATCAAAAACGATCTGAAAAAATCAAGTCTTGAAGATAAAATTCAAATAGCCAATATCACTTTTGATCTGGAAAATGATACACCAAAAAAATTAGATGCTTATGTGAAACGTTATAGTAAAAATACAATAACATGGCATGGTTTACGACTTAAAGATCCAAAGTCACTATCACAACTCCTAACTGATTTTGGTGTGGTTGTTATTCCTAATGAACAAGAAGGATTTGATCATAATGCGGCGATACATTTATTAGATCAGAATGGTCGTTTAATCGGTATTTATGATCATCAAGCACACGATCAAATTGTTGATCATATTCATAAGCAAACCAAAGCCCGACGATTATGATCAATTCCATATTAATTTATTTTTTTGGATTTTATCTAGTAACTTTTTCGCTTGTAGGCGAGTGGCTGGAAGCTTCAATGGTCAGGCATGTTTTGATCCAAATACCTTTGCTCATTTTGCTTGGTTACTTATTTGGGTCTCAATATCTAAAAAATAACCGAATACTGTTATTGATCAACGAAAAAGGGCTGGCAGGAATTCTCTTATGTATTTTTATTGGATCCTACTGGATGCTACCGCGTGCGCTGGATGCATCACTAGCTAATCCAATGTTGGCCGTTGCAAAATACTTTTCTTTACCCTTTTTAGTCGGTATTCCTCTCGCTATTAGCTGGGGCAAATTACACTCGATAGCCAGAGCCGTTATAAAAATAGAATTCCTGACTATGTTATTTCGTTTGGGTTGGTTATATCTGGTATCCCCAAACCGTTTATGTAATTTTTATCAATTAAATGATCAGGCTCTGGTAGGAAAATATTTTTTAATAATCGCTGTGGTAATTTCTGGTTATTTTATCTGGAAAATTTTTTCTTTAGATTATAGCGAATCAAAAACTGATCGAGAAATCTCAACCTAATAATTGTTTTAATCCCTTTTTATTTTTAATCAGATCAGCCAGGGTATAGTCATCCAAAACAGATAAGAATGCCTCTGTTGCTTGATTGAGCACTGACTTTAAATAACAAGCCGATGAAAATGGGCAAGCAGGTTCAATACAGTTAACTACCTCCAAATTTTGCTCAGTAACACGCACAACTTCACCGATACTTAATGTCTCTGGTTCATAAGCAAGTTCAAGTCCGCCACTGCGTCCACGTTTAGAATAAACATAACCAAGCTTAACTAGATTATTTACAACTTTGATCAAATGATTTCGGGAAATATTAAACGATTCTGCAATATCTGATATATGGCCAAGCTCTTCAGGATTTAAAGCCAGGTGCATAAGCACTCGCAAAGAATAATCCGTATAACGTGTTAGTTGCATTGAAAAATATCTTTATTTATTAGAAAGTTCATAAACGTATTTAGATCTATTATTGTAAATAGAATATGACAATACCACATGAAATAACGATAAAGTACATAACAGCTAAATGTTCACATTGTCTTAATATTTAATCAATGTATTGTGGGAAAAACTTAAACGAAAAAGTAATAGAAGTATGTAGAAATCACTCACGTATTAATGGCGACATATGAACATAAGCAGTTTTGTCTATTTGCTTAATTTGAATTATTAGTTAGATTAATCTAGCAGAGAAGTACAAGTTAAATGAAGTTTTAACTCATGTTGTTAAAAATTAGTTTATATGTTGTTTTTTAGCTTTTTTGAAAAACTGAGAAAACTCTTCTGCTGGTACAGGCTTACCAAGGAAAAAGCCTTGGGCATCAGTACACCCATTTGTTTTCAAAAAATCAAGCTGCTCTGCAGTTTCTACACCTTCGGCGATTACATTAAGTCGTAGACTTTTAGCCATCGCAATGATGGCCAATACAATTGCGGCATCATCTTCATCACTTAATATATCTCGAATAAAGGACTGATCGATCTTTAGCGTATTCAATGGAAATTTCTTTAAATAATTTAACGAGGAGTATCCCGTACCAAAATCATCTATCGATAAATGTATGCCTTTATTTTTCAACTCTCTAAGCATCTCATTACTTTTTATGACATTTTCAATCAAGGCGCCTTCAGTAATTTCAAGTTCAACATATTGTGGTGCGACATCCGCAAGGAGAATTTGATTTAAAATTCGTCCTGAAATATTTTCCTGATTAAATTGTCTTGGGGATATGTTTATGGACATTCTAATGGGCTTAAATCCCTGTTTTTGCCATTCTGAGTTTTGTTTACATGCTTCAGTCACGATCCAGTCAGTTATCGGCCCAATTAAACCTGACTCTTCTGCTAAAGGAATAAAAACTTTAGGCATCACCATTCCTTCTTCTACGCTATTCCAACGAACTAAAGCTTCAGCACCTACTATCTCTTTAGTATCTATATTAAATTTAGGTTGGTAGTGCAGGATAAATTCTTTTTTCTTAATTGCATGTCTTAATTTTGATTCTAAATTCAAATTTTTGAGCATCTGTTTATTAATATTTGATGTATAAAAACAATAACCATTACGTCCATTATCTTTTGCACGATACATAGCTGCATCGGCATTCTTCAATAAGCTATTCGCATTTAAATCATCTGTTGGATAGATGCTAATTCCAATACTCGGTGTAATGTATACCTCATTTAAACTTAAATTAAACGGCTTTTTCGTACTATTTAAAATCTTCTCAACAATAACCAGTGTATCTTCATGGCTTTTAATATCTTCCATTATTATTGTAAATTCGTCACCACCAAGACGCGCTATCGTGTCACCATCGCGAGTACAACCACTAAACCTGCTAGCCACTTTAACTAACAATTCATCACCAACATCATGACCCAATGTATCATTAATATTTTTAAACCTGTCGAGATCAATAACAAATAAAGCCACCATTGATTTATTTCTGTCGGATCGAATAAGTGCTCTATCGAGCCGTTCTCGAAAAAGTAAACGGTTTGCCAGACCGGTAAGGCTATCGTAATTGGCTATATAACTAAGGTTCTCAAGTGATCTTTTTCTCTCAATAGAATATTCAAGAACTCTGCTAATTAAGTGTCCATGTCCTTCGCCTTTTACCAGGTAATCTTGCGCTCCAAATTGAACAACTTGCATAGCAAAGTCTTCATCATACATTCGACCACTTTGAACAACGATAGGGATTGAGCTATCAAGTTTTTGAATGTTTTTAACTACATTTAACCCATCAGCATCTGGTAATCCTATATCTGTAACTACAACATCAAAATTATTGTTTTTTAATAATCTCAATCCTTCTCTTAACGTCATTGCAGGGGTGATTTTATATTTATCAGGACGCGCTTCCGTAAGTAACACTTCTAAAAGACGTATATCTCCAAGGTTATCTTCAATTAACAAAACTTCCGTTTTCGGCTGTTCCATAATATATAAATACCCCGATTTTTATAAGAAATCGATTATAAAAGTTATATATATACTCTCTTATTTATGGTAATTGCCTTAATTAATTGCTAATTAAGTAGAAATAAATAACATAAATCCACAGCTTCGGTAGCCAACTATACTTTCTTTGGCTCATCTAACATTCTTTACCTTAGCAATAAATTCAGTTTTAGAAGACACTTAGAATATATAAAAAGCCGCATGAAAAATTCACGCGGCTTTAATTCTTTGAATTGAAAAAACAGCTTATTTTGTTTTTATTTTCTCAGCCCAATGATCGGATATTGCTTTTGCTGCATCTCTTCCACCCAGACCAAACGCCAATGCAGTAGCAACAGCAATGCTACCAAGAGTGAAACCAAATGCCATATTGACGATGTTGTCTGCGAGACCCATCGCTTTCAAACCAATTGCAAGTACAAGCCCTATGATTGCAATACGAGCAATATTAGCAAGCCCAGCATTACCCGATGCGATTAATTTCTGATGCGCCATTGAGCTTAGGAAGTTTCCTACTATCAATATCACACCACCTACCAGTATCCCTCCTCCAAATTCCAGCACCTTACTGAAGATAGTTGAGATCACATCAATTTCCAGAACATTTACTGCAGCAGTTGAAGCTGTCAACATTGAAAAGAACATGATTGCTCCACCGATCAATTTAGTGGGCGTAAAGCTTTCACTAAACATTCCAACAACGCCCATTTTTTCAGTTAGAGAATTAATATCCATACCTTCAAGCAAACCAGACAACATGTACACAACAAACTTTGCAACAAAATAGGCGACTAATAAGATGACGGTAGCACCGATAATATTCGGCACCGCTGCCATTAATTTTTCGATCATTGCAGATGCTGGTTCAGAAATAGCTGGTATATCTAACACACCTAATGCGATGACAATGATCGGCAGTAATATGCCTCCGAATATAAAAGCGCTTCCAAAGGATGAGATTTTCAGATCAGAATTACCCGTACGTTCCGCAATTTGATCATCCACTTGAGTCAACCCAACGCCGACAAGTTGCGAAACAATCTTGGCGATAATCCAACCAGCATAAGCAATTACGCCAGCGCCGATCATATTTGGTATCGCACCCATGAATTGCTCTAACATTGCTTTTAAAGGATCAAGCACATCGGTGAGGCCAAAATGTTGCAGAACTGCCATCAATACAAATATTGTTAAAATTGCTTTGATAAGTGATGAAATAGGTCCGGTGAAATCAGTTACTGATCCATCATCTGTTGTGTGTTTTAAAAAAGAAGCTCTTGATAGTAGACGTCGAAAAATTCCAGTGATGAACTTAACGATGATTAGACCAACAATCAGAATTGCCAATCCTATGAGTGCATGTCCAAGTGCTCCTGAACCTGCTTCACCTAAAAAAACCCGTTATTTTACTTATTAGATCTGTCATTTTATACCTCCCACAGCATGTTTTTATTAACAGAATATTGACGCTATCACCCGTTAACTAAACGAATACTGAACAAAGTTCCCTTGAATCCTATCTAGGACACAGTCAAGATTTTGCCGATCAATGTAATAAAATGTTATCTTCTTGAAAACAAAAAGACACAATACAGCGAATGCTGAGGCATAATATTGAAACCGACTTTCAACTACGTTACAGTTTTTAGCATAATTTTTAATAAATCACGGAAGATATAATTATGAATAATATTACTCTCGCCTCATGGGAAGATAACTGGGATTCCTGGATAGAAAAATACATTGCACCAGGAACAAGAACGAACGAATACGAATTGATGGTCGAAACAATTGGGCCAGATATTTATCACTTTCCTTTATTCACTGATGCTTTTTGTGAAGAGATTATTGCTAAAGTTGAAGAAGGCAACCTCTGGACCACCGAAAGACACGAGTTTTATCCTACCACCGATGTTCTTCTCACCGAGCTCGGTTTGTACGATATGTACCACAAGGTACTTGAAGAATTTTGTCATCCCATAGCCAGGCAGTTATGGCGTCTAGAAGGCAAACGCTGGTTTCAAACTATGGAAGAAGAAAGCTTTATGGCACGCTACCGTGCGGAAGAGCAACAACTTCTATCCATTCATCAGGATTATGCTGATTATACTTTTACCGTTGGCCTCAATTCAGAGTTTGAAGGCGGTGGTACATGGTTTTCCCGGCAGCAGGTGTTAGCGAACCCAAAAGGTGGTTATTGCTCACTTTTTCCATGCATCACACACCCTCATGGTGGCAGACCTACAACCGAAGGAACTCGTTACATTCTGGTTTCTTTTTGTCGACGAAGTAATTTGTATACGAGCGATTGATATGTCCACAGATGCCATCTCATGTAATCTCAATAATTCATTGCATGCCGAATCACTAATTTTATTGCTAAATGAATATGCATTGGATCAAATGGGTGGCAGTAAAGAGTTAACGAGTTACACAAAAAATAATCTTGTCGCTACGATCAAAAAACGTCCAGATTTTTTTTCTTTTTTAGTCTTTGAAAAAAATAAAGCTATCGGGTTATTAAACGCAATAGAAAATTTCTCCACTTTCCAATGTAAGCCCATCATGAATATTCATGATGTTTATGTTACTCACGAGTATCGAGGAAAAGGCATATCAAGAAAACTTTTTTTTGCAGTTGAATCTTTAGCAAAAGAGAGAGACTGTTGCAAAATGACGCTCGAAGTTTTGCAGCATAATAAAATCGCACGACAAGCTTATGAAAACTTCGGCTACCAAGGTAATATGTTTTTTATGGAAAAAAATATTACCTATACTTAAAACATGAGACGGAATTCGCTACTCGATTTTATTGAGAACACGGGTAATCGTCTTCCTCATCCGACCGTTTTATTTTTGATCCTCTGTGGGATTATTCTATTTGCATCTACAATTTTTAGTACGCTCGGCTTAAATGCAGTTCATCCAATAACAAACAAAACCATTAATGTCGTCAATTTGATCAGCGTTGATGGTTTACATCGAATTCTTTCCGAGACGGTCAAAAATTTCATAACGTTCGCGCCTGTTGGGACAGTTCTAGTCGCTATTATGGGTATTGGTGTTGCTGAACATTCCGGCTTATTAAGCGCGCTACTTCGTGCGACTGTTTTAAAAGCTCCAGAAACATTATTGACCTTCACTATTGTTCTAGCTGGTGTGCTATCCAGTCTTGCTGCGGATACTGGTTATGTCGTTTTGATCCCATTGGCTGCACTCATATTTCAAAGTGTTGGTCGTCATCCAATAGTTGGTATTGCTGCTGCGTTTGCTGGTGTTTCTGGAGGTTATAGCGCCAATTTATTAATTGGGCCATTAGATGCAATTCTTGCAGGTATTTCGACAGAAGCCGCTTCGCTTATTCAAACGGATTACGAGGTTAGCGCTGCAGGAAATTATTATTTTATTTTCACTTCAACTTTTTTTGTCACCCTTATTGCAACCTGGATCACAGAACGTGTAGTTAGTCCACGATGGACAAAATTAGAAGCAAAATCTGATCTTACAAAAACAACGCTGGAAAAATTATCGTCAAAAGAAAAATCCGCTCTAAAAGCAGTTGGAATTTTTTCAATGCTTTTTGTCGGATTATTGCTATGGGCTTTGATCCCCGAAAATGGTGTCCTTCGTGATCAAACATCACAGAGTATTTTACGTTCTCCTTTTATCAAAGGTATAGTGACTATCATCGCTATCTACGCGACGGTTGCTGGCATACTTTTTGGGAAAATCAGTGGCCGCTACAAACACACGAGTGAATTCGTTGCAGGCATGGAAAAACATATTGCTACGATGGCAAGCTATTTAGTGTTGATGTTTTTTGCTGCACAATTTGTCAGCTATTTTTCCTGGAGTAATCTTGGTTCGATTATTGCGATTAATGGAGCAAACTTTCTTTCTACTCTGGAACTACAATCTTCGTCTTTACTTATCTCATTTATCTTAATGGCGGCATTTATAAATTTATTTATCGGAAGCGCTTCAGCGAAATGGGCGCTAATCGCACCAATATTTGTACCGATGTTTTTACTCTCAGGAATCACCCCAGAAGCCACTCAAATTGCTTATAGAATTGGGGATAGCAGTACCAATATAATCACGCCATTAATGCCATACTTCGGTGTGGTTGTCGCATTTGCACAGCAATATAAAAAAGATATTGGAATGGGGACGATTATTGCAATGATGTTACCTTATTCGATCGCATTTTTGATCGGCTGGTCGATACTACTTTTGATCTGGATTTATCTTGGCTGGCCATTAGGCCCTGACGCAAATGTGTTGATGAATTAATTTAAAATAATTATTTTGTAAGACTGAATTCAGACTTTTTCATCAAGCATATCAACCGTATTTTTTTCTACGGAACGTACAGATAATAAGATCATAGCCCCTATTATCATTATGATCACAGCAAGCATTAAACCACCTTGATAGTGGCCACTTTTTTCTGCGAGTAACCCAGCCAGAAATGGACCTGCAATTTGTGCAACACCGTAACTAATTGTCATTCTTGCCATTAATTTTGCTGGCTTAGTAGGATAAAATTTTCCTGCCATTGTTAGCACTAAGCTAACAATCCCAACAAAGGTTGCACCATAAAGTATTGCACTAATGATCACGACTTCTAAGCCATCATTTAGTAATGGCAAACCAATACCAATTATTTGAAGTATGAAGCAAATCAATAAAGCATCTAGCGTCCCAACAATTCTGGCAACTCGATCCCAAATAACAACTGCAGGAATTGCAGTCAGTCCTAAAATTATCCAGACGAATTCGCCTTGGCCGGATAAAGCAGGTTGCCGCTCAACAATCGCAACAATAAAAGTCGCACTAATAACATAGCCGAAACCAGCACAGAAATAAGCATATTGCATCAGGCGGGTGAAGCGTTTCGAAGGCGGTTTATCTTGTAGTTTTTCTCCGGTTAATGTCACTAAGCCATTCTTTGGTCGTGGTAACCAACGCCAGGCGGGAATCGCTAAAATAACACCAATAATACTAAAAATTATCCACTGATTACGCCAGTCAATACTTCCGATCATTAAATCAACAGCGACTCCTGTGATAGCAATCCCAAGTCCAATTCCCATAAAATGCACACCCAGTTCACTGCGATAGTTATGTCGCATTAACCAGTTAAGTATCAAACCCGAACCAATCATCAGACCCGCTGCACTGCTAAAGCCAGCTAAAAAACGCATTACAGACCAGACAATCATATTTTCAGAAATTGCCATTCCAAACGTTGAAACTACCGCAATGATCAATCCAATTCGATACAGTCGATCTTTAAACATCAGATCACTCACTGAAGCGGCGATCAACACACCACAGAAGTAGCCAAGATAATTAAACGTTGCCAGTAGTCCCGCACTAAAATCTGAAAGAGAAGTCTGTTCTAGCATAACTGGAATAAGTGGTGTGTAAGAGAAACGTGCAACACCCATCGTTAAGATAAGACTCATAATTCCTGCGAGTAGTACGAATGTTTTTTGTGAGAGTTTTTTAATTATTATTCCGTCTTATTTTTATTTTAGTTTAAATTAATTTGCCTTCTTGTTTCAGGATCCAAAAACAAACGTAAGCATTCCTGTTGTGAAAACTGTGCGATACCCTTAAATCGTGTCACTGAAATTATACACTCACTGTCCTTTTGTATTTGATCGCGTTCTTCTTCATTCCACGCAAAATGATCACTCTCTTCTAAAGAAGCTAACACTGGTTTTATAGTAAGACGATAAAGCGGTGGAATAATAACTGAAATCAAACCTGAATTGACTAAAGGTCTAAAATAAATATTAAGTAACGTTAATAACAAAGCACGTGAATGAGTACCATCTACATCGGGATCAGATAAGACAAAAATACGGGAGTATTTTATTTTTTCAGGCTTACAATTTTCTTGTGTACCACAAGCAAATTTTTCAAATATTTTTTTGCACTCTAAGTCAGCAACTACCTTTTCAGTTGACACTTTTGATGCATTAACCAGTTTGCCTTGCAAAGCCAAGACGTCTTGGTAAATATTCTTGTCAGAATATTCAATTGCCTGCCGTAATGTGCTTTCAGCAGATTTACCTTCTACAATAAATAACTCTTTTCCTTCATCTGAAGGCAATATCAATCACACCCATTTCAACTTTATTAATAAAGATCAATTTTCTACCCTTGTAAGTAAAGATGAATCTTTCCACTCATAATTCTTTTCATCTCTATACTTCATAAATTCTGATATTGAGATTAATTTAACACCGTAACTTTTTAGATCAGCTAATAAAATCTTCAAAGTCTGTGTTGTTTCTTTATGAGGGTGTGCAATAGCTAAAGCGGAACCTTTTTGTTTAGCAATTTTCACCAATTTATAAAACTGATTACGAATACTTTTTGCATTTTTTTCATTATCGAGAAATACATCTCTTCTAGTATTTGCAATTCCATATATTTCAGCAACATCACCAGGCAACGTTGTTCCGGAGGTTTTACTATCTACGAAAAAAGGTGTGTTTGGACGCTGCATAGCATTCATTAATCTATGCATGGAAAGTTTGTGGTTAGTTAATAAACTGCCCATATGATTATTAATCCCGACAGCATCAGGTACGGAATTAAAATTTGCTTCAATCGTTGCTACAAATTCTTCTTTGCTCATATTGGACGTCAAAGCACCGGGACCTAATAAATGGTTATCTTTTTTTGCCTCCATAGGAATATGCAACATGACTTCTTTACCTTTTTCACGTGCTTTTTCAGACATAAAAACGGTATTAGGCGTTTGAGGAAGTACTGAATAAGTTACCGCACCGGGAAGTTCCAAGGCACGTAAATCATCCTGTTTTCGCCAACCAATATCATCAATAATGATCGCGATCACAGGCTCCTGTGCATATAAGTCTGCAGTTATAAAAAAGCCTGATCCTAAGATCAGGCTAAAAATTATACTTGATGAAAACCGATTCATTTTTTCAATAATGCTAACCCTTTTAACATATTTAAAGCTTCATATAATTCGTAATCTTCTTTAGCCAAAGATTGTTTTTTCTCTTTCATCGCTTTTTGATCATCTTCAGTTTCGCCTTGCTTAAGGTGACCAGTAAGATCTTTTTCTTTTATCTGTAAATTTGGGCCAGAAACTTCTTCAAGACGCAAACGTTCAATCACAACATCTGGTTGGATTCCTTCGGCCTGTATTGATCGACCCGATGGTGTGTAATATCGAGCTGTAGTCAATTTTACCGCTGTATCATTTTTCATCGGCAAAACCGTTTGAACCGAACCTTTTCCAAACGTAGGTGAACCCATAATCACAGCACGTCGATGATCTTGCAAAGCACCTGCTACAATTTCAGAAGCAGATGCTGATCCACCATTCACTAACACGACCAACGGTGTTTTCCCTAAAGCAGCGGATGGTTTTGCATTAAATCGAAGTTCCGAATTCTCTAAGCGACCTTGAGTATAAACAATCAAACCATTGGTTAAAAAACTATCTGAAACCGAAACTGCTGCACCTAATAAACCACCAGGGTTGTTACGCAGATCTAGCACCATACCTTTTAATTTATTACCATTTTCTTTTTTCAATTTTTCCAACGCTTTGATCAAATCATCGCCTGTGTGTGATTGAAAACTTGAAATCCGCACATAACCAAATCCATCTTCTAAAGTTCTACTTCTAACACTTTTAACGGTGATAATGTCTCTAATGACAATCACATCAAAAGGACCATCTGATCCTTCTCTTACAATCGTTAAATTGATCTCGGTTCCGACTTTGCCGCGCATCAATTTAATCGCATCATTTAGATCCATTCCTTTTACAGGCGAGTCATCCATCTTAATGATTAGATCGCCGGCTTTAAGTCCGGCACGATAAGCTGGCGTATCATCGATAGGGGAAATCACTTTGATATAGCCATTCTCCATCCCGACTTCAATTCCTAATCCACCAAACTCACCCGTGGTTCCTTCTTGCAAACCTTCGTAAGCCGTGGTGTCCAGATAATTCGAATGTGGATCAAGCCCTGCGAGCATGCCTTTAATTGCATTATTCAACAGTGTTTTATCATCTACTTCCTCAACATAATCATCTTTGATTTTCTGGAACACTTCCGTAAATGTCCTGATCTCATCTAAAGGAAGACTAGATTTACTGATCTCATTTTTTGGCTGAGTTTGTTCCGCTGTCTCCGCCGCATATATAGAAGTAAAACCTACTAACAAAGAAAATAATGATGCTTTTAAAAGTACTGTTTTAGTCATTCGTATACTCCGCATCTCAAGAAGATGCCTGTTTAAATTGGCCTTTACACCATATTGATGGATTCACCGCTCTGCCTTTTTGACGAATTTCGAAATACAAACCACTGTTTTTTCGACCACCACTGTCTCCTACACTTGCAATAAGTTCGCCAGTTTTTACTTTATCGCCGACTGATCTAAATAGCTCACTATTATGACCATACAGACTCATATATTCCTGGCCATGATCTACAATTATCAACTTACCGAGATTTTGGAACCAGCCTGAAAAGATAACTTGCCCACTGCTGATCACCTTTACATCTGATCCAAAAGGTGAATTGATCAGCATTCCTTTCCAGTTTAGAGAGCTTCCATTGCGAGAGGTTCCATAGCGATGTGAAATTGCGCCAGAAGATGGCCATTTTAGCTTTCCTTTTAAGTTGGAAAATGACTTACTACGCTTCATTTTTTCCAATTTAGCGAGTCTAGCTGCTTTATTTAGCGATACGACCAGTTCACCCAAATTAACCGTATCCTGCTTCATCCGTTTTAATCTGGCACCTTTTCCGGAAAGTTCTTTATCAAGGTTGGCTATGATCAATTGCCGTTGTTGTTGTTTCTGTTCAACTGCTTGCAAACTTTGTTGCTGATTCGCTTTAAGAATACGCAATTGCTCTGTCTCATAAGCAGTTACTTTTTTTAAATTTTCTATCTCCTGGAGCTGCTGACCAACTTGATCAATTTTTGCTGACCGCGCTTTAGAGAAATACTGATGATAAACCTGGTTTCTGCTTCGCACTGTTGGATCTTCATTATTTAAAACCAGTTTCACCACACTCTGATTCTGATTTATATACGCAACTCGCATTTGCTCACTCATAAAAGCCTTGTGCTGATTAAAAGCATCGACTTTAACTTTTTGTTCTTTCTCCAATGCTTCTAAAGCTTCATTTTTTTTGCGGATCTTTTCATCTAATTCCTTGTTAGCTTTTATTGCCTTTTCAACCTCAGCTTCACTTTCCTCAAGTTGTTTCCTCAAATCACCCGATTGACTGCGCCCCTGATCAATTTCCTTTTTAATCTTTTGAATTTGATCACGCAAAGCCTCTAATTCTGCGGTACTTTTTTTCGCTTTTACTGCAGGCTCAACGGATGTTCCTGCTTGTACCAACGGAACCAACATTAGTATGGAAAAAAGTATGACCCCGACATTTCGATAACCACAATTTTTAGTACGATTCATATGCATACAAGCTTTCATTTTAGTTGTGTTTAATTATAACTGATCTTTGAATTTACGACTTTGCAATCCTATCTCATTAACCTTGCTAAACGACCACGTTTCACTCCGGATTCTTTCATCTGTGGATCTGAATCGGATTCGAGTACGACCAGCGAAGTTCCCGTCATTTCTTTGGGTGTATCAACACCCATCAGGTATAACATAGTTGGTGCTAGATCCGTCAGGGAACCAGAATTGACCATAACTGCAGGACGCCCAATATAAACCAAAGGTACAACATTTGTCGTATGTGAAGTGTATGGAACACCTCGATCCATTTTCGTCGCAACGCTACGCATCTGCTCAGCGTTGCCGTGATCAGCGGTAATCAAAATTTCGCCACCAATCGATTGCGCAGCAGCAACAACTCGATCAATACAGGAATCAACAGTTTCTATCGCTTTAACTGCTGCCTCGAAATTGCCCGTATGGCCGACCATATCTGGATTGGCAAAATTACAAATAATTGCATCATATTTAAGGCCATAGATCGCTTCGACCATGCGATCAGTCACTGCCTGTGCACTCATTTCTGGTTTTTCATCGTAGGTTGAGACATGCGGTGATGGGACTAAAACACGATCTTCACCCTCATAGACTCGCTCTTCACCGCCATTAAAAAAGAAGGTTACATGTGCGTATTTTTCCGTTTCCGCGATGCGCAATTGTCTTAATCCAAATTCAGAAATATATTCACCAAAACTGTTCTTCAAATCGTGCGGTGGAAAAGCGGCAGGGATATCAAAATCTGCACTGTACTGTGTTAATGAAACAAAGGTGGATAGTTCTGGTTGCCACTCTCGCTTAAAAGATTTGAATTTTTTATCAATAAAAGATTGTGTCAATTGTCTTGCACGATCAGCACGATAATTAAGATAGAGAACTGCATCACCATCTTCAACACGAACAGGTTCGCTGCGTCGAGGTACGATAGAGGTTGCTTCGACAAACTCATCCGTTTCCCCACGCTCATAGGCCATATCCAATGCGATAAAAGGATCCGCCGTCTTATACTCCGACTCACCAGATACAATTAGATCATAGGCTATTTTTGTTTTATCCCAATTGTTATTCCGATCCATCGCAAAATAACGACCTACTAAAGAAGCTATTCGTCCTACTCCCAATTCAGTAAATTTTGTATGGACTAAACGTATGGAATCAGCAGCACTTTTAGGCGCCGTATCGCGCCCGTCGAGAAATCCATGTAGATAGATCTTTTCTAATCCACGCGAAGCGGCAAGCTCGATCATCGCCAGGATATGATCTTCATGGCTATGGACGCCACCAGGAGAAAGAAGACCTAATAGATGTAGTGCTTTACCATCTTTTTTGAGTTGATCAAATGTTTTGAGTAGCGTTTCATTTTCAAAAAAACTTTCATCTTCAATCGCATTTTTAATTCGCGTAAAATCTTGTTCTATGACTCGACCCGCACCCATATGCATATGGCCAACTTCTGAATTACCCATTTGACCATCAGGCAACCCAACATCGGTACCAGAACAACGCAAAAGCATATGAGGGTATATAGACCAGAAATCATCCCAAGCGGGCTTGTTGGCACTATGAACGGCATTATAAGTGATGGATTCACTATAGCCCCATCCGTCCATAATAATGAGAATAATAGGCCTGTTTTTGATCTGCATGCAGTTAAATTAAAATGTACTCGTTATATAATTACGCACTATCTCTAGTGTATCATGTAGGGCTTATTCATTGGTCGCCCAGGCTTTTGCTGCTTTTTAGTTTATCCGGGTCATAACCAAACTGATCGTTCAAAAATAAAATTAAATTTTCCCAAAGGAATATTACATAAATGGAACAATTCGCAGAATTTGTCACAAACCATATGGTGCTTTCCGTACTTTTTGTTGTCATCTTAACTTTGTTAATAAAAAACTTATCTGCTGAGGTAGTTCAAGGTGCAAGCTCGGTCGATCCATCCGAAGCCACCCGCCTATTAAATCGCGAAAATGCCATCGTTGTTGATATCCGGTCGCCAGATGAATTCTCTGAAGGACATATTCTCAACGCAAAAAATATTCCCTACTCAGAATTCGAAACTCGAACCGCTGAACTAGAAAAACTTCGCGATCGACCCATGATCATATGTTGTAAAACGGGCACCTCTACTAATGTAGCGATTGCGAACCTTAAAAAAATGGGTTTCGAAAACCTCCACCGTTTAAAAGGCGGCATAGATAACTGGAAACACGAAAGCTTACCACTGACGACATGATCGCATAAAAATCCTCGATTTATTAGACTATAATCCATCTGATATGTTAAATCCGGTAAGATAATCCCTATCAAATAATTCCGATCAGATAGCCCTGTTAGATAAATCAACATTACGAAATTACAAAATGGAAAATTAATTATGGCCGAAGAAAAACAACCCAAGGGACCACAACTAGCAATTCAAAAAATCTATGTAAAAGATTTGTCTTTTGAGGCTCCAAATACGCCCGAGATCTTCATGGAGCAGGCTCAGCCACAAGTCGATTTACAAATGCATAACGAATCTAAGAGTCTTCAAGAAGATATGCACGAGGTCACTCTAACAATCACTGTCACCGTCAAGCTGGAAGAAAAAACGGTCTATCTGGTAGAAGTTAAGCAAGCGGGTATTTTCCTTCTTGCAGGATTTAATGAAGAACAACTAACGCAAGTTTCTGCCACCGCCTGCCCTAGTATCTTGTTCCCATATGCAAGAGAAGCGGTTTCAGATCTCGTCACTCGCGGTGGCTTTCCTCCTCTCTTGCTTAACCCAGTTAATTTTGATGCTGTCTACCAGCAAGAATTAGCTCGACGCGAACAAAAACACTAAGAAATGTCTGAACCAATCCTGGTAGCCGGTGCCGGTTCATGGGGAACAGCACTGGCTATCGCGTTGGCTCGAAATGATCAAACAACTTTCCTCTGGGGGCGCGATCCAATTCATATGGAAGAATTGATCGTTGCTCACAAAAATAATCGGTATCTTCCTACTGCAGACTTCCCTGCTAATTTAACCCCCATTGCAAATATTGATCCCTATTTGCAAGATACCCAGGATATTTTGATCGGCTTACCTTGCAAAGCAATTAGACCATTCCTTGAAAAAATTGCAGATCTGTTGTCAGCTAACGACAAAAGAATTGTGTGGGCATGTAAAGGAATAGAACCAGAAACCCAAATGCTTGTTCATGAAATTGTCGAAGAAATCCTTGGAAAAGACATACCTACAGCTGTTTTATCGGGACCCAGCTTCGCTGGTGAAGTTGGATCAAATCTTCCTACAGCAGTAACAATTGCCTCAAAAGATCAAAAATTTCTTAATGATTTGATCGAACGTTTTCATAACAAATCTTTTCGCGCCTATGCAAGCCAAGATCTGATCGGAGTAGAAATCGGTGGTGCGGTAAAAAATGTGATGGCGATTGCAGCAGGGATAGCAGATGGCCTTGGCTTTGGTGCAAACACACGCGCAGCCCTTATAACACGGGGCTTAGCTGAAATGACGCGATTAGGTGTCGCTATGGGTGGCCAGCCCGGAACCTTTATGGGTCTTGCCGGATTTGGTGATCTGGTTTTAACCTGTACGGATAACCAATCACGTAATCGTCGTTTTGGATTATTGTTAGCTGAAGGAAAATCTGTTGAAGAAGCAGTCGATGAGATTGGCCAGGTCGTCGAAGGTGCAAGAACTGCTAATGAAGTTTCTGAACTTGCGAAAAAATACCATATTGAAATGCCCATCACAGCTCAAGTTACGCTTTTACTAAAAGGTGGCTGTACCCCAAGACAGGCTGTAGAAACCTTACTTTCAAGAGAACCTAGACAAGAAAGTTAAATTCTTAAAACATAGATATTTCTTTATGTATCAACATGTTATAGACAAACCTGCAGCCATCACAATAGAAAAAATGTCGCTGAGAGGTGACGCAATACCCACTTTTTAAAGTAGAAACCCACCATAGACTCTGTATCTTATTGATTTTTATATATTTAGTGTGAAATGGCATAAGGTTTGCTGTGTATTACCTTGGAACAAAAGCAATAATAGGTTTTGAGATATTCAAGGATAGATTCAAGACCATCTATAAGCTTTAGAAAAAGTCAGAGAGGACGAAATCATGCAAAACCTTATTAAGATAATCACAACCCCATTACTATTTGTAGTTTCTTTTTCTGCAAATGCCATTTTATTTGATTTTTCAGGCGTAGCTGACGGTGATTACAATGTGGGTGATTCAGCACTAACATTTTCAGATTCAGGAATTACATACACACTTTCAGCACCAAGTACTTCCAGCTTTTTCCGTTTTGACAATGGCCAGCTACTTTTTGGAGCCAATACAAATGGTAATGCAGCGAGTCAATTCAACTTAACCTCTTTTAATCTCATCGTCACTGGTGGAGACGCTCAGTTGTTAGGTTACTCAACGGGAAATGAAACGGTCTCTGGTGACATTTTTACCATCACGGGATCTAATACAAATAATAACTATGACGATTTAGATGGATCAACTGTATCTGCAAATGCGGTGTTCCCTACAGCATTAACATTGACTGAAAATGCCATATACAATTTTACTTATGATCTGAGTAATAACGGTACTGATAACGGTAACAATGCAACAAATGGTGTTACTGGCCTCTCAGCTCTATCGGTTGATATTGCACCATCAGCAGTCCCAGTTCCTGCTGCCGTTTGGTTATTTGGATCAGCACTTCTTGGCCTTGCAGGTTTCAAGCGATCAAAATCAAGTGTCGTGTAAGTAAGAAAAAATCGATTCTGATAGTTTTATAGCATAGGCTCGAAAAGAAAAGCATGGCTGATAAGAATATCCGTCATGCTTTTCATTTGCATGTTTAAAAACACACACGTTAATTATTTAAGATCAATCTTTAAGGGCAATCAGCCTGTTTCGCCATTTCTTCCAGATCTACTGGATTATTCGGATCATCCACAACAACAGGATCACCAACACAAACGTCACTATCTATATCAGTATTCTCTGTCGCGGGCATCGACTGACAACCAGGCAATATGATTAATAACAACGCCGCCGTAAAACCAGAATTATATTTATTCATTGATATTCACCAACAAGTTTAAAGTTACGGTTCTATTGTATGCATGTGTCGTTCATAGGCAACGCAATTCCACACATTTCTGTTAAACCATTTCAGAGAGAGCGTATATCACTATGTTTTTTAGAGTATTTTTCAATGTGGCATACAAAATGATATAGGGCTTCCATAAGATATAAAGTCTTTGGAAAATATAAAAAAATCCAATCAATGACAGACTCTAAATTCGTATACAAGTCACCCTTTAACAAAACTAAAACGATCTAAATACGGAATAATAAAATGAAAAGTAAGTATTTAAAAAGCGCACTATTAATGTCGGCATTGGTAATCAGTACAACCACTGCCACAGCAATAGAAGTGCAACTTGAACCACCTTATTCAGCTTCAGTAAGTCTTAATGACAATTCCGAAGATACAACCAACTCCTTTGGGGGTGTAGCTTATGACTCTACAAAAGCACCGTATTCAAATAGCAGAGCACGGGCACAAAACTACATTTTAAATGCTGAATCACGGGTTAGTGTTTATGAACCTAAACCCAAACCACCCGTCGAACTGCTGGATGACTCACCTTCACAGTATCTTTACACCTCAGCAAGCGCGAGTTTCACACAACGCTTTGTTGTAAATAGTGCAGGTCAAGCAGTCTTACGTTTTGCCTGGGATGGTAATCTTTATTCTGATGGTAACTATGGCGCGGGCTATTACTACAATGCTAACGTTAACTCTAAAGATAAATTTCTAAGTAGTACCGGATTTGGATCCCACTACGATAACGGCTCTACTTCTGGTGGATCAACAAGTGTTGATTCTTTCAAGATATTCACGCTTAACTTTGGAGCTAAAGATATCGGTAAAACGTTTAACGTTTCTGCAAGACTTAATACCTGGGCCGGTAACGGAGGAGAAAATGATTCAGCATTTGATCACGTAAGCAACGGTTTTAATGGAACACCACAAGCTGGCTATGCCTACGCTGATTTCTTCAACACGGCAACATTTGGTATTACGAGTGGCGCAGGTTCGGTTATTTCAGCAGCCGCGCCAGTTCCTGTACCCGCAGCGGTTTGGTTATTCGGTTCAGCTTTGATGGGCCTGGTAGGTTTGCGACGTAAAAAAACAACTGCCTAGTTATATATTAGCTAGGCACCCAGGCTCGATGAAAGCCTAATTTATTCTTCATCAAAAAGCATGTCTCTCTGAGACGTGCTTTTTTTTATCTCTCTTAATCATATATTCCTTGGATCTGTCACCTTCAGGCAACACAATTTCAAGTTTTTTTGCATCGAATTTTCATGCATCTTCATAATTATTTGTTTTAATTGATTTTTTTGGGATGGCACACAATGTGCAATTACCTAAATTAATAGACAAGGATGTCTTGAAAATTGTAATTTTTTTTGCTCAAACATAAACGCTGAAAGCATCCGATTATATTGAGACAAAAACCTAAAGATATCCTGTCAGGAGGGTAATAATGAAAAATATGTTTTTAAAGAGTGCATTATTAACAACTGCATTCGTACTAAGCGCGCCATCAGCAATAGCACTCGAAATGCAACTGAGCCCACCCTATATGGCTTCTACCAATGCTGATGGAGATATCGACTCAACCAACACGTTAGGAGCTACAGCAGAATCTTCTGTTGGTATGCCGTATACATTCAGCCAAGCTTACACTACAGAATATACGCTTGGTGCAGAATCAAGAGTATCTGTAAAACCACAGGTATGGGAAGCTAAAGATGTAATTAAAGTGAAGGAGTATTCGCCGAATCTATACACACATGCCGAAGCAAGCTTCTCTCAACGCTTTGTAGTGAACAGTGCTGGTCAAGCCACAATACGTTTTGACTGGGATGGAGAACTCTATTCAGATGGCGTCTATGGTGCTGGCTACAACTTTCAAGCGAGTACTGGACGCTATGGAAACCATTACAATAGCAATTCCACCTCTGGTGGTTCAATAAATGTAGATCTATTTAAGACTTTTACTATAGATTTTACTGCAAATGACATCGGTTCGACGTTTGATGTTTCAGCAACGTTAAGAACATGGGCTGGAAATCAAGAACCTAGCGATAGCCTGGAAGGTATGTATATTGGCTTGAACGGGATGCCACAACCTGGATATGCTTATGCTGACTTCTTCAACACAGCTACTCTAAGCATTGGTGGAACCAGTGGCGTTATTGCACCAGCAGCCGTTCCTGTACCAGCAGCAGTGTGGTTGTTTGGTTCAGCTTTGATGGGTCTGGTTGGTATTCGACGTAAGAAAACAACTGCATAAATAGTAATAACTTAGCACGTCTTATGGCGTGCTTTTTTTTGTCTTCTAAAAAAAATCTTCTAAATATTGTGTAGTGACTGCAATTGGATTTGATCTTTTGAAGAGGATTTCTGTTTTGCGCCATCAAAATTTTCAATAGCAATTAGCAGTTGTTCTCCATCCCAATTCTTTTCATCACCACCATAAATGTGACTACTCAGTAACATCAATTGATCAGAAAGCGGTTGTTCACAAAGACTTGCTAGATCGGCCAGGCTTTTAGGAGTACTTTCTTCCCAAATTGACTCCGCCCATTTCAAAACCGCATCCTTGGTTGCTGCAGGATCATTACTTCGGACAGCTTCTCTAAGCACCCTAAGAATACTACGAGGTGATGCTTCCATGTTTTTCAAACGGTTCAATGAAGTTTTTTCCTCATCTAAGGTTGCTACATTACTTCGACTCTGCATCCACCAGACGATTATTGTTAATAACCAACCAATCCCCAATAACATTGCAATCCAGGGCCAATATCCCTGGCTCATTAATGGATTTTTTACTTCATCAACTCTGGCAAATGAAGACTCAGCCATTGGCTCTTCAAGTTCAGATTCCTCGACACTTGCTACACCGTCTTGTAGTCCTTCTTTAACCAAGACCTGTTCTTTTACCTGGCTTGTACTCTCTGCAGGAAGCACATTAATTACACGCTCAGGTAACTCTGCCAGTTCCATCTCGCCCGTTTGCGTGTTCCACCATGGAAGTTTAATCGCAGGTAGAACATATTCTCCTGCCGCATTTGGAATGACAGCACTTTTTTCTTGACGAATACCTAACACACCATCTCGGCTGGTCTGATTATGAAGTTCAGGCTGGTCGGGATAGATTTTAAAATTTTCAAGATCATTTACATTTACTTCTGGCAATTGCTCTGAGGTTAATCCTTTCGCTTTAATTATTATTACTCTGGTGACTGGTTCACCTGCAACAAGCTCTAAATTATCTTTCATCCATTTTTCATTAATTTCTAATTTTTGAGCGGGTAGCCAGGTCTCTCCCGAAAAATCTGCAGGAACAGGTTTTATATCGAGTTCAATCGCTCTTGAAAAACGTTTTATGTTCTGACCGCTGCGTCCAAAAGCATCAAAAAGCTGTCTTGAACGTTTACTAATCTGACCGGTAAAAACGATAGGATCAATAGTGAATTTACCACTTGCCTGTGGGAATAATGCATAACGACGTTGTAAAACTGCGTAAGTCTTACCGTTTCGAGATGTCTCAAACTGGCGATCCTCAAGTTTTTCGACAATGACTTGTCCCCCATTAATTTTTGCTTCAGACAAACTTGAATTAAAAGTATTCGTTGCGCGGAATAATTTGATAGTGAAAATAATCTGCGACTGCACCCTTGCCTGTTGCGAAGAAACCTCAACTTCAATAAATATCTCTTGATCATCTTTATCTTGATCTGTTGCGACGGGTTTGTTGGTTACAATTACTTTTGCAGAAGGACTTTGATCTTTCCCAAAACTAATTACAGGAATGACAAGTTCTCCTTCTCGCTTTGCAACTACCTCGACCAGCCATTCCTTACTGCTGCTACGCTTGCCATTAATAATAGAAAGATTGCTACGTTGCTGCTTACCCAGAATAGTAAAATCTTTTTCCAATGGTGAAAGGTCAGGATCATCATCGACCGAACCAACTGCCTGAAAAAATAAGCTTACAGAATCGCTAAGTGAAACAACCTCGCGATCAACTGTCAGTTTAATATCCGCAGCATGAACGCTAAACATGACTGTAAACATCAGGAAGATTGTTATAATTTTATATAATCGTATCACCATTGTTGTGCCTCTTCGCTTTGAACCTTTTCTTGCTGATATTGATACTTGAATTTTCGCCGCAACAAACCACCAGGGTCATCTGGGATAGCTCTCAATGCCGCTTCCGCAGCCTGTTGTTCTTCGCTATCCATCGGGTCTTTTTCTTTACCTTGCTGCATATTTTCTAGATCACTATTCGTTTGCTCGTCACCTTGCTGCTCCCCGCCCGACTTATTCTGACCTGATTGTTCACCTTCTTGCTCACCGGGATCTTTTTCCTGATCAGATTCTTCATTATTTTTTTTATCCTTAGACGAATCTTTTCTATCACTTTCTGATTCCGAACGTTCACTTTTTTCTTCTTCACTGCCACCGCCATCTTTAGATTCTTTGTTTTGATCGCTTTCTTGATCGCCGTTTTGATCTTTTTGCTTCTGCTGTTCTTCTAACGCTTTTTTTACTTGATCATAATTATATTGCGCATCCTCAAAATCGGCTTTTTCTTGAATGGCTTTTTCATAAGACTCTAATGCTTGTTCAAGCTGACCCATTTTCGCCAAAGCATTCCCTTTGTTGTATAAATCTTCTGGACTTTCAAATCCTGCCCAACTTTCTAACGCTGCTTCATATTCACCGGCTTTATATTGCGCACTGCCCTTCCATTTTTTATTTTCAAAAAGCTCGGCAGCTTTTTTATTATCCCCAGCTTTAAAAAGTATTTCTGCTTTTTGATTCGGGTTTTTCCATAAATCTCGAACCATTTTTTGTTCGACAACATCTTCTGCCATGACTTCTTGTGACGTTGAAAAACCAGTTATGCAAAAAACAAGGATCAATAAATAACCTTTACGAAAAGTTAAAGCAGCAAAAGGGATAATTAATAATAATAACCAAGGACCTTGCTCAATCCATTGATCAGATTTTAATTCCGACTCTTCGGCTTCTGTTTTTGCCTGTTCATTTGCAGGTGATTTTTTTTCTAAACGTTGTGTCAAACGAGTCACATCCTGCTCATTTTCGGTATACCTTTGATAGAAACCATCTCCCTTAGCAGCAATTTTTTGTAAAGACGACTCTTCTAAACTCGGTAATACAATGTTTCCTGAAGCATCTGTAAAATAACCACCTTTTTGATCAGGAATTGGAGCACCTTCTTTTGTTCCAATTCCAAAAACAAAAACGCGATGCCCAGATTTTTTTATATAGGAAGCAACAGTCATATCCTCTTCGGAATTCGTCGCGTCAGTGATCAATAAAATATCGCCAGAACGAACACCTGCCTGCTTTAATAACTCATTTGCTTTTAACATTGCCCTGTCAATACGACTCCCTTGTTGCGGCATAATGTCGGTTGAAAGTGCTTTCATCTGTGACAAAATTGTATCCGTATCATCTGTCAATGGTGTGACTGTGTATGCTTCACTCGCAAAAGCTAGCAACGCAGTTTGACCTTCTTTTCGTTGTTTTAGTAGATCCGCAACTTTGAACTTTGCTCGAGTAAGTCGGCTGGGTTTTAGATCTGCTGCATCCATAGATCGAGAAAGATCGAGCGCGATAACTAATGCGGATTCGTTACGATAAACAGGCTGTGGTAACTGCTCCCAAACTGGTCCTGCGAGTGCGATAATTGACAACAAACCAACAAAACCAAATAAGAATTTTGGCCAACTTTTTGAACGAACATCTTTATTAACCAAAACATAGGGTAATAATGCTTCATCGATAATACCTGCCCAGTTTTTCTGATTTAAAACATGCGTCGTCATTTTCCAGACTAATATTGCCAGGGGAATTAAAGCCAAAAACCACCAGGGCCGGAGAAAATGAAATTCAGCCCATGAAAATGCTGTCAAAGAATAATCCTCAAAATTCATAGTAATAAAACCACTATCGCTAATAATAATGCGCTACCTGCTGTCCAATGAAAAAGGGCTTTCTTCGGACGGAATTGTTCTGGATCGTGCTCAACCGGTTCAAGCTCATCCAGTATCGAATATATTTTTGTAAGCTCTTGCGTATCTCTAGCTCTGAAATATTTCCCACCGGTTTTTTCTGCAATCGCAGTTAATGTTTTTTCATCCAGATCACGTGAGGGATTAACTCGTCGTGATCCGAATAAACTACGAACGATCATTTCATCTGCACCTATTCCGATCGTGTAAATTTTTAAACCTTCGCGAGCTGCAAGTTCTGCTGCATGTAATGGCTCAATCACGCCTGCTGTATTTGCACCATCGGTAAGTAAGATAAGTACCTTATCGATTTCTTCAACTTCTTCTTCAACTTCCCTTAAGCGTTTAACCGCAAGCCCAATCGCGTCACCAATAGCAGTAGATTTTCCAGCCAAACCCAGGGCAGATTCATCCAACAAAGTGCGGACTGTTTTTCGATCAAACGTTAAAGGTGTTTGTAAGTAAGCTCGTTCACCAAATAATATTAAACCAATCCGATCGCCGACCCGTCGTTCAATAAAATTACCTGCAACGACTTTGCTTGCTTGTAAACGATTTATTAGTTGCCCGTTTAATTGAAAATCTTCTTGCTCCATACTTAGTGACAGATCGACTGCCATCATTAAATCTCTACCGCTCACAGGAATATCTACTGCCTCACCGATCCACTGCGGCCTGGCAGCCGAAAAGATCAGTAGCACCCATGCGATTGACGCCAGCCAGAATTTCAATTTGCTGGATTTTTCACTTCCTCCACTACCGGATAATGATTTAAAGTCGTCAATAAAAGGAACTCGTAAAGCCGAATCGCGAACTTGTTCGGCTGGTGAAAATAACATTCTGATTAACCATGGTAGTGGTAAAAAAAGAAAGACCCAGGCCCACTGAAAATGTAAGTCACTAAAAAAACTGAATCCAGACTCAATCATGGAAGTGCCTCGATCCAGTCTTTACAAAGCGATAATAATTGATCTGAATTATTGTTCAGTTTTTTTTCATAAGGCGCAGTGATAAGAGATCTTCCAATACCTTTTGAAAAACGTTCTTCTTGCATAACTTGATCAAGAAATGACAACCATTCTTCACCCGTCAAGCCTGCACACTCTTCGCGTGGAAAACTACTCAGACTACTTCGTCTTAACAATGTAGAAAGATTTTCGATCAATAGTTTTTGATCTGAGTTATTGGAAAATTCTTGTTCTATTTTTTGTAATTCTTTTCTTGCTAACACTTTTGCCGAACGGCGTTTCGTTTTCCATTTCTTGAATAAAAAAATAGCTGCGATCAAAAATAAAATTATACCCAATAACACTAGCCACCAGCCCACCGCCGGCGGCCACCATGAAACAGGATCTGGTAATTGAATGTCCCTCAATTCAAGATTATCAGGCGCCATAGTTGTTTAGAGGTCTCCTAACATTTTGAGCGGATCGTCCGTCGTTAAACATGAAATAATTCGCATTCGATATCGCGTTACAAGTTGTTCGAGAAATTCTGTATGTTGTTGGTAATGCTGTTGGTAGTTTTGCAGGTTTGATTGGTCATACGTATTAATAGTTAATTCTTGATCGTTATAACTTAAACGAAATGTACCATTCCCAGGCAACTGTTCTTCCATAGGATCATGAATCGGTAATAAAACAACTTCGCAGTGTTTTGCCAGTTTGGAAACCTCAGAATCAAGATTTTCCAGATCTCGAAAATCACTCAACAAATAAACAAGGCTGCCGGGACGGACTAGACGATTTAATCGCATCATCGCTTTTTTAATGCTTGTTGGTTCTTGATCATTTTTTGTGTTTTTTATTTTAGAACTTTGATTCCAGACTGGATCTTTTACCAGTCTGTTTATCAAGCGGAGCACACCCTTTTTACCTGATTCTGGTTTCAGCTCATGGTGCCCTTGCTCAGAAAAAATAAGTCCACCAATTCGGTCACCTTGCTGAATTGCATCCCATGCAATGAGCGCAGCTGTTCTTGCCGCGAAAACGGCTTTAAAAACACCTTTTGTTGCGAAGAACATAGGATTGCGATAATCCACCCAAACAAAAACAGGTCGCTCGCGTTCTTCACGAAAAAGTTTTGTGTGAGGCTCACCTGTACGCGCGGTTACTCGCCAATCCATATTACGAATGTCATCTCCGGGTTGATAGAGTCGCGACTCGTCAAACTCCATACCTCGCCCTCTAATAGCTGACGTATAGTCACCGCTTTGACTTGCTTTAGGTCGACGGGGACGTTTACGTAACAACGCGACGCTACGATTAAGCTCAATCAGTTCAGAAACACTGACTTGTACCGGAGAAGCCACTTTTATTGAAGTCACTTTATATAAGAAACTTACGGGACGGCAATTCGAGCGATTAACTCACCAATGACTTTCTCTGTGTTCATGCCTTCTGCTTCGGCCTCATAATCAAGAATGAGTCGATGGCGGAGCACATCTGCAGCAACGGCTTGTACATCTTCTGGCCCAACATAATCTCTACCAGCTAGCCAGGCATGTGCTCGAGAGCACCGATCAAGACTGATAGTCGCGCGAGGACTTCCTCCCCACTGTAACCATCGTTTTAAATCATCACCGTATTTCTCAGGTTGTCGAGTTGCAAGAACGATCTGCAAAAGATATTTTTCAATATTTTCTGCCATATGGATTTCCAGCACTTCCTTTCGAGCGTCAAATATAGTTTGCTGCAAAATTTGTTGTTGGTCATGTTTTTGATCGGTAGCAAGATCTGATTCTGCTTCTTTTCGAGCAAGTCTCAAAATAGCTAACTCTGCATCTCCATCTGGATAATCCACAGTGACATGCATTAAAAATCGATCCAGTTGTGCTTCGGGTAATGGGTAGGTACCTTCTTGCTCAATAGGGTTCTGTGTCGCCATAACAAGGAATAACTTTGGTAAATCGTAAGTCTCTTTTCCAACCGTGATTTGACGTTCAGCCATCGCCTCAAGTAATGCTGATTGTACTTTTGCTGGCGCACGATTTATTTCATCGGCTAAAACAAGGTTATGAAATAATGGCCCTTTTTGAAACTCAAACTTACCTTCTTGAGGACGATAAATTTCTGTCCCAGTTAAATCGGCTGGTAAAAGATCAGGTGTAAACTGAACTCGATGAAAACTTCCATCGATACTGTCTCCTAACACTTTTACGGCCTTAGTTTTAGCAAGCCCAGGTGCTCCTTCAACCAAAAGGTGTCCATCGGCCAAAATTGCAATTAATAATCGGTTGATCAGTTTTTCCTGCCCGATAATTTGATGGCCAATCAGACTTTCTAACTTTTTAATTTTTTCATGTTGCATAAAATGAGCGACTCAATTTAGATAACGTTAGGCAATATTGATTACTACTATCAGATAAAGTTCAGGATTTTACAGAAAAAACACAAAAGGTGTGCTAAAAATTGAGTCGAACTGAAAGTGGGTGAAACTGAGGAATAACGGTTGGTTTAAGCTACAGAATTTCTTTCTCTTTAGCCTTTGTCATTTTAATTTTCAGAGTTTGCCTTGTTATAGCGTCCGTATAAGCGATGGTGGGTTTTTCATCAAACTGCAGGCCATAACTAACCTTCTTCCCCCCTCTATTACCTGCATACATAATCGTGGCAATAATCTCAAATTCTGGAATTTCACCATTTTTACCGTCAGAAATTATCAAAACCAACTTATCACCTTTATGCAAACCCTTTTTCGCTTCGATTCCTATCCCTGTAATACTAGCGTCAACTACAGCGCATTTTTTAAAACCAAAAAGGCTGAACTTATCCGGATCATCTCCAATAAGGTATTTAGCAACAAAAGAATCTGCAGGAATTCGCATATGTCGACGTTTATTCGCTAACGCCTCAGCCTCAGCCCTGTTTAGGGCTGCTTGGACGGCATCACGTCGAAAACGTCCTGTCATAGACTCCATCTCGATATGCTCCTCAAGGGGCTTATCGAAATCTGCATCGGAAGGTCCTTCTAATACAGGAAATGCATCTATTTCGGAAAATTCATCCATATCTAGTTCATTCACAAAAGTAACTTCTTATATCCAATCGTTATTATTTCTTTGATTAACCTGGGAATATTTCTAAGCATATTCCATGTCGTACCCTTAAAAATCAGGTGCTTAAACAATCTGAACAACAGGATCTTGTCAGTTCTTGTTTATCTATTAAGAAGATAGCGGCAAAAAGTGATATTTATTTACTTCTTTAACCAAGCTTTTATCAATAAAAAAAGTGCGCTAATAGATAGCAACCAGACAGGAAGTGGGATTTGCCAGAAGGATACGAATTTTTGATCATTGCCATTGAGACCAAATATCAATGCCGCTGCAATGATTAATGCAGATGCGATCGTTGTTAAATTGTTTCGCTCGTTGCTGAGCTTTATCTCTTGTTTCAAGCTTTCCAGGGAGGCTTTATCTGAACGTACTTGTAGCTCTCCTTTGTTCATTTTTTCCAAAATATCAATCGCATTGCCAGGTATTTCAGGTAATTTTGCTATCCAGCCAGGTAGATTCTCGCGAGCAGCATCAAACAGATGCCGCGCTCCTGTTTGTTCGCTCATCCACTTTTTCATAATTGGTCGTGCCGTTTCCCACATATCCAGATCGGGATAGAGCTGCCGACCAACACCTTCAATATTAACCAGTGTTTTTTGCAGTAACAAAAGCTGAGGTAACACGACCATATGAAAACGCTGAGCGGTCTGGAAAAGTCGTAGTAATAAATGGCCAAAAGAAATTTCCCGCAAAGGTTTTTCAAAAATAGGTTCACAGACACTACGAATAGCAAACTCAAAATCATCAACGCGCGTTCCTGCAGGAACCCAACCAGATTCAATATGCAGTTCTGCGACTCTCTTGTAATCTCGACCCAAAAAAGCGATGAAGTTATTTGCCAGATAATGCTGATCTTGCTCACTGAGACTGCCCATAATCCCAAAGTCGATCAAAGCCAACTGTAATGAATCCCCACCTTTTGCTGGAATTACAAAAAGATTCCCCGGGTGTAAATCTGCATGAAAATATCGATCACGGAACACTTGAGTGAAAAAAATCTCAATACCAAGTTCTGCAATTTCTTTTCGATCGACTCCTGCAGTTTCTAGCGCATCACTTTCGTCAATATGAATTCCATGTATGCGCTCCATTACCATCACGTTCTTGCGAGCAAGATCCCACTCGATTTCGGGAATATAAAGTTGATCAGAATCTTTAAAATTACGTTTCAGTTGCGATGCATTTGCGGCTTCACGCATTAAATCGAGCTCATCTAAGATGACTTTTCGGTATTCTTCTACAACACCAACAGGCCGCATGCGCCGACCATGTTCTGAATACTTTTCCGCCAGTTCCGCAAGTATCATGATCAAGCCCATATCGCGTTTAATCACAGTTTCGATATCTGGCCTGACTACTTTTACAACAACATCCCGACCATCAGTAAGACGAGCTGCATGAACCTGAGCAATGGAAGCAGAAGCTAGCGGCTGCTCATCAAATTCCAAAAATACCTTATCGACAGGTTCATCGTAGGCTTCCTCAATAAGACGTTTTGCTTCTTCCACAGGAAAAGGCGGAACGCTGTCTTGCAGTTTCGTTAGTTGATCGGCTAATCCTTCGGGTAACAAATCACGACGAGTTGATAATAGCTGGCCAAATTTAACGAAAATGGGACCTAGATCTTCTAAGGCATGTAAGACACGTTCTTCTTTCGGCGCGTAATTCCGACGACGCCAATTCCACGGCATAAGATACATTAAGTATCTGATCGGTCTAAACAGGTGGGTGGAGAGTACGATTTCATCCAATCCGTGTCGGATCAAAACACGTTGAATTCCGATTAACCGAATAAACTGACCGGGTGTGATCATGAAGTGGTTTGCGAAGTTTGTAGGCGAGCTATTCTTTGCTCAAGACGATCTACATCATTACGTAATTCATCGACATCGTCCATAAAACCATCTATTTCAGCGCGCTGAGGTGTAAGTTCCGCTTCAATTCGTAAGTATTCGCTGATGTTCTGTTCCATGCTGCTATGGGACTCTTTTGCCCAGCCGGTAAATGATCGAATCGCATTTCCGATTTGATGGGCAGCTACATCACCAACTTTATGTGAGAGTAATTCTTCCCAGTCCAAATCCAGTCTTGCAACCATTTGCTGCAAATGTTGACCCAGCGCTAAATCCCCACTTATCTCAACATCACCATCAAAACTTGTTGGTTGATCATTTTTTGTTCTAGCCATTTTCAGCAGCGAGAAAGGCGAGCCTTTAACCAAAACATGGACATCGCCATTGTATTCTTGTTGTAATTGAACACCATCAGTTTGCGGCAGAATGTAGATTGTTTTGTTGGGTCCGATCAATTCTACTGCCATGACCTTTCCAGCCATGGCCGCGACATCTTTTTGTAAGTCAGGATCAGTTTTCAGAACGTCATTAACGACCTTTTCAGCGCGTTGAAAAACCTGATCGATAATAAGGCTCACAATTTAACACCACGATGAACCGCCACGATTCCACCGGTTAAATTGTTGTAGGTATTCATCTCAAAACCTGCGTCTGCCATCATTCCGACCAGGGTTTCTTGATCGGGATGTTTACGAATTGACTCGACCAGATATTGGTAGCTATCACGATCACCGGTCAGTAATTTTCCAAATTCCGGAATAAGTTTGAATGAATATTGTTCATAAAGCTTATCGAGTGTTGGAATAACTAATTTAGAAAATTCCAGGATCATTAATTTACCGCCTGGTTTTAGACTTCTATAAATAGAAGCCAATGCTTGATCTTTATGCGTCACATTACGCAAACCAAAAGCAATTGTGACAACATCAAACGAATTTTCTGGAAAAGGTAGTGTTTCTGCATTGGCTTGCACGTAGTTAATATTTGAGAACAAACCCTTATTAGTTAATCGATCACGCCCCACATTGAGCATTTCACCATTAATATCAGCCAGAGTAATCTCACCTTCCGCACCGACACGTTTTGCTAATAAGGCTGCAATATCGCCAGTTCCGCCGGCTAGATCAAGTACAGAATGACCTTTTTTTGCGCCTGAGGCAGCAACGGCAAATGGTTTCCATAAACGATGCATGCCCATCGACATCACATCATTCATTAGATCGTATTTAGAGGCAACCGAGCTGAAGACTTGCGCAACTCGCTGTTGTTTTTCCTCAACGGGAACATCTTCAAAACCGAAGTGGGTGGTACCAGTCATAGGTAATTTTAAGAGCGTTTAGGTTTAACGTAGAGCACGAGACTATGCTCGCGTAGTTCGTAGCCATTAACATCCGCAATTTCGCGCTGCCTTTCTTCAATGGCTTCGTCGTGGAATTCAATAATCTTGCCAGTTTCCAGACAGATCATATGATCATGATGCTCGCCTTCAGCCAACTCAAAAACCGAATGTCCCTCCTCAAAGTTATGTCGAACAACCAGGCCAGCGGCTTCAAACTGAGTCAGAACACGATAAATTGTGGCCAGACCAACATCTTCATCCGCTTCAATTAATGCCTTATAGACATCTTCTGCACTCATGTGCCGCTGTTCACTGTTCTCAAGTATCTGTAAAATACGGATCCTTGGTAACGTAACTTTTAACCCTGCTTTTTTTATGTCTTGAGTTTCCATAAGATTTATTTTTTATCTCGGGTCTATATAAAAGTATAACTTTAAGAATTTTAACATCGATCGGGCTTTTGCCATACTATAACCCGTTCAATATAGATCAACTAACGAATAATATGCCAATTAAACACCTAGCTCTCACAATTTGTCTATCTCTTTTATTCCTTCAAGGTTGCTCGGATAACAGTAGTTTTCTCGCAAAAGATAACCTCCCTTATGTCCATACAATTGATATCCAGCAGGGTAATGTCATTACTCAGGAAATGCTGGCTCAACTTGAATATGGCATGGATAAAAAGAAAGTTCGTTTCATAATGGGAACACCTTTGATAACAGACACTTTCCACAGTAATCGCTGGGATTATGTCTATACTTTCAAAAAGGCTCGCGAACAACGTGAACAACGCCGTGTAACGCTGTTTTTTGAGGATGAATTATTAACACGCGTCGAAGGCGACATAAAAGCGGCACACGGTGAAATTAAAACAGATTCACGTATTGTTGAGAGTATTGAAGTCCCACCGGCAGAAGCACCGGGGTTATTTTCTCGTGTCAAAGAGAAACTCAGCCTTGGAGAAGATGATGCGCCAAATTTAGAAAAGAAAGTTGACGAGGCAAAAGGGGATACAAATAAAGCTGTTGAGGCCGCACAAACTAGTCCCGGTGGTGAACTGGCTGAAGAACAAGAAGAAAGCATTGTAGAAAGTGATCCAGATGCGGGACAAAATGCGGAAGAGGAAAAAGGTTTCTTTGGAAAAATGTGGGATAAGGTAAGCAGCGATAGCGAGGAAGAAGTTGATCCGAATGATGCGGTTTTAAACGATCCCAACCTGAATCCTGAGGTTGATCCTTAATTTGCGATAACTCAGATCGAAACTAAAAAACACTTCGTATTTGCTATCTGCTCAAACCGTTTGTTATATGCTACCGCTTGACACTTTGTAGTAGACCACACCAAACAAAATTGCGAATATTAGTACCGTTAAAAATACTTTTATCAAAATGAATTTCATATATCTACCCCTTAAAATAGCTTGGCTACCTGGTGCTTTTGGGCGCATTATTTAGATCGAAAAGAAAACAGGATTCCTAGTGTAACTTTAGTAAAGAAGGAAATGCTTTTTCATCGATTGTTTGAATTGGTTTAATAAAAGTATTGTAAAAGAAGCACTGCTTCATCAATCTATGAATATAGTGCTTGCATAGCAATGTTCTAATTACCATACGCTTGCAAAGTACTGAATTATGTTTTCTTTGCTCGAAGCCGTCGTAATTCTTTTGGTTCAATTCTCAAAGGTCGATAAATCTCAACACGATCATCTACCTCCGGTTCCTCATCCAATTCACACAAGTTTCCGAAGATCCCTATCTTATTAATTTTCAGATCAATTTCAGGAAAACTTTTGAGAATTTTTGACCGTACGATCAAACCCTCTACCGTTTCTCCTGGTAAATAAGGCAGTTCAAGTTCCGTTTGTTCTTTAGCTGTACCATAGACAATGAGGACTTTACCCATTTTGTTGCCCATATACAGTCTTGGCTCGTTGACAAAACGCGTCAACCAAAGAACTTGCTATACCACTGAAAACCTTGTTGAAGCCAAATCCGAGCAAGCCCTTTGTAAATTCAAACTCCATTTCCAGCGACACTTCACAACCAGCTTCTCCTCGTGGCGAGAATGTCCATACTCCATGCAAACTCTTAAAAGGTCCTTCAACCAGATTCATTTCGATCCGCTCGCCTGGCACCATACTGTTTTGGGTAGTAAACGATTGACGGATTTTACCTTTACTGACACCCACTTCTGCTTTTATTGCTGACTCGCTTTGCTCTATAACTCGCACGCTCTCGCACCAGGGCAAGAATTCAGGATATCGACTGGAATCATTGACCAAACCATACATTTGATCGGCGGTGTACGGTACCAGAACGCGCTTATTAATTTTACTCATGCTTATAGATCTGTTCCTTTAAACTTTATTTAGAATATAGCCAATGCTTTCATCATGATAATAATTACCGCAACAGGTGTAACGTAACGAACTAGAAAACACCATGATTTATACCCAAAATCTGAAGCTGCCATTCCTAGCTCATCCAAAGTCGAACTTTGTGCCATCTTCCAGCCCGCAAAAACCGCGATCAATAATCCACCCAAAGGCAACATGATATTTGCAGTTAAAATATCGAGAATATCAAATATACCCGCGGTTTTTTCCTGCCCTGCAAACATGAATGAAAACGACCATTCATTAAATGATAAAACGGTTCCTATTCCTAAAAGCCAGGTAAACAATCCTGAAATTACACAGGCTTTTTTGCGTGTCATTTCCTTTCGTTCGACTAACCATGTAACTGCTGGCTCTATCAAAGAAATCGCGGAAGACCAGGCGGCAAAAACCAGCATAACAAAAAACAAAGTTGCGACGATCACACCACCGGGCATTTGACCAAAAGCGATCGGCAAGGTTTGAAAAACCAGACCAGGACCGGCACCCGGTTCAAGATTATTGACGAATACGATCGGGAAGATAGCTAAGCCGGCAAGTAAAGCCACAAGCGTGTCGGCGGCGGCAACCATAAAGCCTGTTTTTGCGATCGAGACATTGTCAGGCAAATAAGATCCATAAATCATGATCGCACCCATACCCAAAGACAATGTAAAAAAAGCATGTCCCATTGCGGTTAAAACTGATCCCCATTCCACTTTGCTAAAATCGGGCGAGAAAAGAAAAGCAAAACCTTGGGCAAAATTACCTTCCGCCATAGCAAAACCAACTAACAAGAGCAAAATAATAAACATCCCGGGCATTAAAAAGAAAACCGCTTTTTCCAAACCAGCACGCACGCCACGTGCGACCACGAGCATCGTGATCACCATAAAAAGTGTATGCCAGATCATTAATTGCAGTGGTGATGAGACTAGCCTTGAAAAGATATTTCCAACCGTTTCTGCATCAGTTGCAACAAAAAGTCCTGAAGCTGATTTGAAAATATAGGACATCGCCCAACCTGCAATAACGCTGTAATAAGACAGGATAATGAAACCGGCAAGCACACCCATTAGACCAAGCACTTTCCATTTTGGTGATGCGCCCTCTTCTTTTGCCAGGGTTTCCATCGTCATGATCGGATTTTTCCGACCACGGCGACCGAGCATGATTTCCGCGATCATAATCGGGACGCCGATCAAGCAAATACAAATGAGATAAATTAAAACAAATGCTCCACCGCCATTTTCCCCGGCGATGTAAGGAAACTTCCAGATGTTTCCTAATCCGACCGCCGATCCTGTGGCAGCTAAAATAAATGCCCAGCGGGAAGACCACTGCCCATGAACCGATTCTCGATTACTCACTATTGTTATCCACCTTTCTTTTCATTTTTATTATTTAATTTTACTGGTCTACTTTTTTGAGAAATACTTTTGTTGTGAAGTATGCCGCGCCTGATGTTAATTTTCCAATTTGAAAGGTTTGAATTTGCTATAATATCTCGTTATGGCTAAAGCAAAGAAAAAACCAAAAGCTCCATCCAGCACAATCGTTCTGAATAAAAAAGCACGACACGATTATCATATTGAAGATCGTTTTGAAGCCGGACTTGTGCTCGAAGGCTGGGAAGTTAAAAGCTTGCGCGCAGGAAAAATACAAATCCTCGATAGCCACATTCAAATGCATAAAGGAGAAGCCTGGCTACATGGCTGTGTCATCACACCGCTACAAACAGCATCGACACATATCACGCCTGAAAAAACACGAGTACGAAAACTGCTGCTTCATACCTATGAACTGGCTAAACTTTCCGCCGCTGTAGAAAGAAAAGGCTACACCGTCGTGCCTACTGCAATGTACTGGGTAAAAGGCCGCGCCAAGATCGAAGTCGGTCTGGCTAAAGGTAAACAAGCACATGATAAACGTGCTGCATCAAAAGAGCGTGATTGGGGACGTGAACAACAGCGGATCTTGAAGGGTCATTGAGATAAGTCAGACTTAACAATTAAATGATCAGAATTATTTATTTCGCGAAAAATATAATATGAATCCCAGATCAATAATCGCATTATTGCTTACTTACTCCCAGGGGTTGAGATTCAAAAACTTGTTCTTAATAGCGCTGGGTTTATTTGTTTTTGATCTGATTATTCCTGACATGATCCCATTCGCTGATGAGATCTTACTCGGACTCGTCACCATTCTACTTAGCCGCTTTAAAAGATAATCTTAATTATTGATCCGGACTCTTCAAAATCTTGAAGATACTTCTCTCAAGTTACTTTGAGCTTCCTAACCTTCTTGAAGCGTAAAATAAAATGTCGTGCCTTCTCCTACCACGCTTTCAAGGTAAATCTCTCCACCGTGTAATTCAATAATCTTTTTAGCCGCTGTTAAACCAACACCAGATCCTTTGTATTCTGACTCGTCAGCATATAGCCGTGAAAACATTTTAAAGACCTTCGGGTAAAAATTCTCAGCTATCCCTACGCCATTATCTTTGACATAAAATAACTGATCGCCATTATTTTCTTTACACCCAATTATGATTTCCGGGACGCCTCCAGCAGGCACATATTTTAAACTGTTGCCAATTAACTCTAAAAACACTTGCGATATACGTTCTTCATAACAGGTGATATCAGGGAAATCTCCTTCCACAGTTATTGATGCATTTTTTTCTCTAATATCAGCCTCTAACCTGGAAAGAGCTTTTTCAACGATATTCTTTATATTCACTTCTTCTTTTTCTTTTTCCATCCTCCCAATACGCGAATAAATAAGAAGAGCATCCATCATCTCATTCATTTTATTGCTGCTGGATAGAACAAAATCTAAAAAAACTCTGGACTCGTCATCTAAACTCTCTTTATTTTTCTTAGCGAGCAACTATGAAAAACCAATCACTGATCGCAATGGTGTACGTAAATCATGAGAAACTGTATAGATGAAATCGTCAAATTCCTTCTTGGCACTTCGAACAGCATCTCGCTCTTCATTTAACTCAGTTTTTAGAAATTGAATTTCTTCTTCCTGATCTTTTTCACCAAGATTCTGAACATTCACTTCTGCTTCTGATTGATTTATGTCGTCGCTCATTTTATTCCCGTTAGCACTTCAAACAACTCAATTACACTAAAATCTAAAAATCCTTTTCTTCTTAAAAGTTTAACAAATTACTATCAAATGAACATGTGCATCTACCATCAATTATGTACGACAAAAAATACACGTTGAATACACTTTTTGATCTAATCACCCCTGCTAACACTTTAATTAACAATAATATTAGGCCTGCTTACCATTAAGTACTCCCAACAATCTCAAAAATAAATTTAATCCGATCAAATCACCCCAGCCTCCGTGTCTATGGTCGATGAACTCTACATTGGATATACTGTCCAAGTATCAACTCATTTGGGGACGACCTGGCTTCGACGCGGGTTACAAAACCTTAGGGGCATGTCGAGGGTGTAAATAACCTCGTAAATCCAATTTGCAAACTTTTAGTTGCCAACGACGACAACTACGCACTAGCCGCTTAATAACCGGTGTAATGCCGTCTGACTGGAGCCGTGCTTATGCGTCCAGGTTCTTCGGAACACTCAGGCGTCGACTCTCATAAGATCGTGATGAAATGCGTCCGGCGTGGATTCTCTAAAACTTTACCGGAATCGCTGTATGCGCATCCTGCCGTTCGGGTAGTATGCAGTTAAATTAAAAGAGTCGGCTAAACATGTAGATCCAAAGGCGGAGGATTTGCGGACGCGGGTTCAATTCCCGCCGTCTCCACCAAACAGAGTAAGGCTGTCTAAATGGGCAGCCTTTTTTTATTTACAGATATGATCTGATCTCAATAAAAAGTAGAAACTATCGTTAAGAAAAGTTTTATGATTCTGCCTCTCTTGCAAAGAGTTTTTTTATTTAGAGACAATAACAACATCAAAACGCTTAAAGGGAAAAACGTGAAAAAATTATTTATAGGCAATTTAGCTCCATCAACAAAAGCAGACGAACTTGAAAACATGTTCTCTGAATTTGGAAAAGTGCGCTCTCTCAATCTCATAACGGATGTTATGTCGGGTCAATGTAAAGGTTTTGGTTTTATCGAAATGGAAGGTCACGAAGCACGCGCAGCCATTGCCGGATTAAATGGAAAAGAACTTCACGGCAAACAAATAAAAGTTAATTTAGAAGTAGTTAAACCTGGCCGTGGACGTCGCTAGTTGCATTAACTGATCAATAATTTTATTAAGACTAACAATTATTTTTTTCTTAAATATTTTATTTAAATAATTACCACTCTTTACTTTATTGCGTGGAAAAACTCTCCTCATAATTTCTGGTCTTGTTGTTTGATACGCTCATAATCTAAAAGTGCTATTATGAAATTAAATGGAGTCTGGGTCATTTATTGAAAGATTAAATAATTGTCCAAGAAGAAACTGTCGCAAAACGTGATTTCAGCGGTAGTAGCCTTGCTAAAATTGCAACTAAGCTGCTATCTGTTACAGATGAAAAACCATTTTCTTTACAAAGGCTTTGAAAATATAAGTGAATGCTTTATATAAAAAATAAATCTACACTTTTTCAAATATCACGGCAGGCCTTATTACTTTTTAATTAAATGATGCTCTTAGTACTTGCGGAATAATATTCACATGGTTTGTTATCAAACCATCTAATATAAATATATTCGGCTCTCCTCTAAAATCAAATACTCGGTACAAAGAATAAGAATCTCTATACTTATCTGAGAAAGCCACTTCATTAGAAGTTATCAAAAAAGGCTGATATTTTCCCGAATTAGTCGTCTTTACTTCTATAAACAACTCTTCATCTGTCGTACCTCGAAATGAACGAATATCATATCCTGCACCATCTCCTTCAACTGAGCTTGTCCACGCTACATCCACCGCAAGATCTTCTCGCCCAAGTGAGAACAATCTATGTTTTTCCACCTCCAAAACAAACTCTTCACCTCTTAAACCTAGTTTACGATTGCGAGACTCTCGTGCTGAATAATCAGCATGTCTGGGTTTAAATAACTTTTCTTCCTCTATTTTATTTGTTGCTAATCGATCTGGCGATTGGACGAATATTGCATTTACATCTATTACGGGCTGGTTTTTGTTACCAGTATTTAGCAGTATATTTTCTAATATAACGAGCTCATCGCAATTGCTCATGACTCTATCAAAAACAACTTCCTCAAGTAGAATTTGATAATTCCAAGCCGGCTTATATCCGTTAATATAGGTATGCCCCGCTTTTAACATGATTGCTGTTATATTTTGATGCTTATATTCAATCGAACCCTCTGAACGCGAATTTAGTTTATTTTTTAAGGCTCTCCTATATTCAGACTTGCTATACTGTTCTCCACTCAACTCTTTATAGAGCATATCCATATAGTTTGCTACGATTGCTTCACATTCTAATTTCGTCCAATTTTCAGCCACATCTTATTCCACTTTTTTACAATTCTGGTTTATCTTTTCAGTAAAAAATATCTCTTCTATCTTAATCATCTTCTATTTTCATATATCCTTAGCTCACATCGAGTAAGCTTAGTCCTATCCGATCAAAAGACTCAGCCCCCTCAAGTTAAGAAATTCTCTTGTTAAGTATGAAAATAAATGATGTCAGGCTTCGTTTATTCTTCAACGTCAAAAATATCGTTTAACTTTTCCCACCCAAAATCCGTGGCCAACGTTCGTGAACTGCATCGGCCATCTCGGGTACGACTGTCACCACATAAACGCGCTGTTCGTATTTTGATCTTGCAACTAATCCTTGTATCCATTTTCCTTCGGTGATGTCGAACCAATGGCTGTT